>JAZQBR010000319.1:0-17812 GCA_045545855.1 Kiritimatiellia bacterium
AAGACAAAGGGCTATGACAACTCCTTGGCTCACAGAACGACATGGCTACGATCCGACTTGGTAGGGCGCGATCACCGAGCGCGCCGCATCAAAAGGAAATCAGTAACATGGTAACATGGGCGAAAGAGGAGATCGAACAACAGGGCGGCGCGAAGGCGCTGGCCCAGATGCCGGTCGTCGTCTCTGCGAGCCGCTCAACGGACATCCCAGCGTTCTATTCCGACTGGTTCATGGAGCGGTTGAAAGACCCCGGTCAGCGCCTCGCCTGCGGCTGCATCATGTCAAAGGACATCGGCGAGTACAACACCTGTCCGCACCTATGCCACTACTGCTACGCCAACACCAACAACGCCGTGGCGATGGAAAACTGGAGGCGGCACCGTGAATGCCCTCATGCGGAGAGGATCGCGGGTTGATGAAATCTGGAAATCGCTCGTCCGCGCTGCCCGTGCTTTTGGTATAATATCTTTATCGTAATTGAGGGCTGAAATGTCAAAGATATTCGACAACATTGAGACTAAGTTTGAAGAGGGGCTGCATGCGATCCTGACGAATGTCGGGGTTGAGCGTGCGGACTTTTGCGTGGGATATTTTAACTTGCGCGGATGGAAGCAAGTTGCCGTGCCGTATTTGACGAAATGAAGGGTATGACATGAGTATTACCGACTATCTGAAGAAGATTCGTGACAATGCCTGGAATACGGCGCAGCTCGGACGGGAGTTCGAGAAGTTCGTCAAGAAGTTTCTGTTGACTGAACCATCGTTCAAGTCGCAGTTCTCTGATGTGTGGCTGTGGAGCGAATGTCCGTTTGCGAATGGCAACGATGTCGGCATTGACCTTGTTGCGAAAACCTTCTTCGGCGAGTATGTGGCGATTCAGGCGAAGTGCTATCAGCCGGGGACTCAGGTGGTTAAGGCCGATGTCGATACATTCCTCTCGGCGTCTGGCAAGCAGATCTCGCCGGACGGCAAGGCGACCTTTTACTCCAATCGCATCATCATTGCAACCAATGACAACTGGACGAGCCATGCGTCCGAGGCGATTGTCGGCCAGCAAATCCCTGTCACGCGCATTGGGCTTAATCAGATCCAGAACGCCGCGATTGACTGGAACAAGTTCTTCAAGGGCGAGAAGAAGGTCATCGTCAAGAAGGACATCCGCGATCATCAGCGCAACGCGCTGAAGGATGTAATCGATGGCTTTAAGACGGCCGACCGCGGGCAGCTCATCATGGCTTGCGGTACGGGCAAGACCTATACCTCGCTCAAGATTGCGGAGGCGCTTTGTCCGAAGAACGGCAGCGTCCTTTTCCTTGTGCCGTCCATTTCGCTCTTGGGGCAGTCCCTCCGCGAGTGGTGCGAACTGGCGCAGTCGCAGCTTACGGCCTTTGCCGTCTGTTCGGATGCGAAGGTGACGAAAGACCCGGATGACACCTCTCTTGCCGACCTCGGATTTCCCGCGACCACATCTGCCGCGCAGCTTGTCGGCTACGGCAGGAAGCTCAAGAGGAATCCGCCGAGGGGATTGACCGTCGTATTCTCCACGTACCAGTCGATTTCGGCCGTTCATGAGGCGCAGGAGGCGGGCGCGTTCGGCAAGTTCGACCTGATCATCTGCGACGAGGCGCACCGCACGACGGGCGCGATCTTCAAGGGACGCGAAGAGTCCGAGTTTGTCCGCGTCCATGATGCCAAGTTCATCAATGGCGCGAAACGTCTTTACATGACGGCGACGCCGCGCATCTACGGCGAGAACGCCAAGAAGAAAGCAGATGACGAATTCATCGAGCTTTGCTCCATGGACGATGAGTCCGTGTACGGACGCGAATTCCATCACCTGACATTCGCGAAGGCCGTCAAGGAAGAACTGCTGACCGATTACAAGGTGCTGATCCTTGCCGTGGACGAGAGGGACATGCGCGAACTCCATCTTGCAGATCGAGATGGTGACGGCGAGATCGATTCGGTCGATCAGCTGGCGAAGATCGTCGGCACATGGAAGGGGCTTAACAAGCAGATCTACAAGGATGACGAGAAGTTTCTCGGTAACGATTTCACGCCGATGCGCTCCGCCGTTGCGTTTTCGTCCACCATCGCGGATTCAAAGTCTTTCACGGGACAGTTCAATGCCGTCATTGACGAGCACTTTGGCGAGGACGAGAATCTTCAGCCGGTGGCGATCAACCATGTCGACGGCGGCATGAACGCGCTCTATCGCTCGCGCATGATCGAGTGGCTGCGCGGGGCGAACGAAGAAACGGGGTGCCGCATTCTCTCCAACGCCAAGTGCCTGTCGGAAGGTGTCGACGTCCCCGGGCTGGATGCGGTGATCTTCCTCTCGCCCAAGAACAGCTTTGTCGAGGTCGTCCAGGCCATTGGACGCGTCATGCGCAAGGCGCCGGGCAAGCAGCTCGGTTATGTCATCATCCCCGTGCTGATTCCGATGGGGATGGATGCGTCGGAGGCGCTTTCGACTAACAAGAGGTTCAAGGTCATCTGGGACGTCCTCTCTGCGATCCGCTCGCACGATGAGGCGTTCAACGCCCTTGACAACAAGGTGGACATCATCCGCGTCAAGCCGCCAAAGAAGCGCAAGCAGAATGTCGGTCCTGGGCCTGGCAAACCCGACGCCGATGATCCTGACGGCGAGGAAGATCCGCCGCTGACAATCGATACCGAGCGCTTCAACGAATACAAGAAGGCGATTCAGGCGAAGCTCGTCAAGGCGTGCGGCGAACACAAGTATTGGAGCGTCTGGGCGGCGGAGATTGCCGATATAGTCCAGACGCAGATCAAGCGCATCACTGCGCTTTTGAATGACGAGAACGGTCCCTACGAAAAGGACTTCTCGAAGTTCCATGCCACGCTGAAATCGAACCTCAACAACACGGTGACGCGGGACGAGGCGATTGCGATGCTGGCGCAGCAGCTGGTGTCCGCGCCGATCTTCGACGCGCTTTTCTCGGACTACCAGTTCATCCGCAACAACCCGATTTCCCAATCGCTTGAAAAGCTGCTGGCGCGTCTCAACGAGAACATCGACAGGAAGGATCGCGAGACGCTGGAGCGGTTCTACGAGTCGGTGCGCCACAAGGCGAGCGACAAGACGACAGCCGCGCAGAAGCAGCAGATCGTCGTGCAGCTCTACAACAACTTCTTCAACATCGCGTTCAAGGATACGGTAGAGAAGCTGGGCATCGTCTATACGCCGGTGCCGGTTGTGGACTTCATCATCAAGTCTGTCGAATGCGTCCTAAAGAAGCACTTTGGCGCATCAATCAGCGACCGGGGCGTCCATGTGCTCGATCCTTTCACCGGGACTGGAACCTTCATCACGCGGCTTTTGCAGAGCGGCTTCATCAAACCGAAGGATCTTTTGTACAAGTACGAGAACGAGATACACGCAAACGAGATTGTTTTGTTGGCGTATTACATCGCCGCCATCAACATCGAAAGCGTGTTTCACGATGTTTATTTAGCCGCAAAGAGCACAAAGAACAGAGAAAATCTTTGTGACCTTTGTGATCTTTGTGGCAAAAAAGACGAAGTGCGCTACCACCCGTTCGACGGCATCGTGCTGTGCGACACGTTCGACCTCACGGAGAAACGCGATACGCTGCCAGGCATCTTCCCCGAGAACTCTGAACGCGCTAGAAAGCAGAAGAAGCTCGATATCCGCGTGATTATCGGCAATCCGCCCTACAACGTCTCAAAGGGAACTGCCTATCCTCACCTTGAACAACGCATTGCCGAAACATATGCAAAGGAATCTGGCGCGGTCAACAAGAACTCGCTATACGACAGCTACATCAAGGCGTTCAGGTGGGCGTCAGACCGAATCAAAGATGAGGGCGTTGTCGCTTTCGTCACAAACGGCGGCTGGCTCGACGCGCAAGCGATGAACGGTTTCCGCAATTCGCTTGTGGAGGAATTCGATCATATCTACGTTTTCAATCTTCGCGGCAACTGTCGTACGCAAGGGGAGTTGCGTCGTCGTGAATGCGGCAATGTGTTTGGCCTTGGTTCGCGCACGCCGGTTGCGATCACGATTCTGGTGAAGACGGGGGAGAAAGCGAAATGAACGCAGGACAATTCAACTGGCAGCAGAAGGGATGGCCGAGGGCGACTTGCAATCGGGCGGCCTTGCGTGACGAACTGGCGGCGTTCAAGGTCGCGTTCATGGAACTTAAAAAGGCCCTGAAGAAACCCCAGGACATGGAAGTCGTGGCGCGGGCGCTGACGGACGAGGCGGTGAAAACCAGCGCGATCGAGGGCGTGAACGTCGACGAGAGCGTCGTGATGTCGTCCATCTGCAAGGCGTTGGGCGTCGAGTATGCGCCGAAGGGCTTCACGAAGGACGCGCGCGCCGAGGGCGTCGCGCAGATGATGCTTGCCGTGCGCGAAAAATGGAACGCGCCGCTGACGGCGAAATTGCTGACGGGCTTTCATGGTGCGCTGATGGCAGGCGAGGAGAAGCGCGTGGCGGTCGGAGCGTTTCGCGCTCACAAAGAGCCGATGCGCGTGATCCGCCGGCATGCGGACGGGACGGTCGAAATCCGCTACGAGGCCCCGCCCAGCGAGAACGTGCCGAAGGAAATCGCCGCGTTCGTGAGGATGTGGAAGGCCCCCGCCACGACACCGGCGGACGTCGCGCTCAAATGCGCGATGATCCATCCGCATTTCGAATCAATCCATCCGTTCGAGGACGGCAACGGCCGGGTTGGACGCGCCCTCGTGGCGAAGACGCTCGCCGAAGGACTTGACATGCCGCTCGTCCTGCCGGTTTCGACAGTCATTGCGCGGCATCGCGCGGCGTACTACGAAGAGATCAACGAGGCATCGCGGTCGCTTGACTGGACGAACTGGGCGGCGTTTTTCATCCCCGTGCTGACGGAGATGATGACCTCGTTTGTCGCGGCGATGCGTTTCGTCAAGGCAAAGCGCGACTATCTTGCAAAATACGAAAGCGGCTTCTCGGAACGGGCGAGGAAGGTCGTCCTCCGAATGTTCGAGGACGGTGAAGAGGGCGCGAAGGGCGTGCTTTCGGCGGCGAAGTGGATGCGCATGGCGAAGGTTTCGAAGCCGACGGCGACGCGTGACCTTGGCGAACTCATGTCGCAAGGCGCAATCGTTTCCGAAGGTCTTGGGGGCCCCGAGACGCGGTATCGTCTCAACACCACCCTGCATGAGCCGATTGGGGGATTAAATGAGGGAATAAAAGATTGGTTGGTCAAGTTGATCAAGCGGCATCCCGGAGTGCGGTTGCCTTATCTCAAATCCGTTGTCGGCGCGAGCATGTCAACTGTCGAACGCACCATAGCCGCGCTGGTGAAGGCGGGGCTGATCGAGCACCGCGGCAGCAAGAAGACCGGCGGATATTATGTGAAGGAGGTCGTAAAATGAGCGCGACAATCCATTATCATGACATCGGTGATTACCTGAGCCGGGAGGAGAAGCTGAAGATCATCGACGACTTCGGCGACATTTCGGGCATTGAATGGAAGGCGCTTACCCCTGACAAACACGGCGACTGGCTCAACAAGCGCGACAGCGAGTTCGACGACTACATCCCCCTCGCGCCGGAAACCAAGTTTGATTATCTCGCGAAGAGTTTATTTACTGTATATTCATCGGGACTCAAAACAGGAATGGATGTCATCGCAACCGGCTATTCGAGACAATGCGTACTTGATGCGGTCAAGAAAAAGATTGGCCATTCAGAAAAGCCTAAAACCGTCGAGTATTCCTATCGTCCGTTCAACAAGCAGTGGCTCTACTACGACCGCGAGACGAACCAGCGCCAATACCGCATGCCCAATATCTTCCCGCTCTGCGACTCTGCGTCTCTGCGCGAGAAAAAATACCCCAACAAGGTAATCTGGGTGACGAGTGCTGGCGGCGATAAAGATTTCTCATGCTTCATTTCTGATTGCGTTCCCGATATTCAGCCAATCCCGGGTGGCATCCAGTGTTTCCCCCTCTACTGGTACGAGGAAATAAAAGCCGATACATCTGTTATGGAATTGCCGGGGCTTGAAAAGCAGAGCGGCTACATCAAGCACGATGCGATCAGCGATTTCATCTTGCAGGAGTTTCGCAAGATCGCCGGGCCGAGGGTGCAGAAGGAGGATATCTTTAACTATGTCTATGGCGCGTTGCACAATCCCGATTACCGTGCCAAATTCGCCGCGGACTTGAAGAAGCAACTGCCGCGGTTGCCGCTCCCGAAGAATCGCAGGGAATTCGAGAAGATCGAGAAGATCGGACGCGAACTTGCGAACCTTCACTTGCACTACGAGGAAATCGATCCGTGGCCGCTTGATGAAATTGCCTCGGGCAAGATTGATTATCGCGTGGAGAAGATGGCGTGGGCGAAGGACGGCAAGACCGTCCGCAAGGACATGCTGGTGGTGAATCCGTCGCTCACTCTCGCGGGCATCCCGAAGGAAGCGCACGAGTATGTGGTCAATGGCCGTACGCCGCTTGAATGGTTGATTGAGCGGTATCAGGTTTCCACCCATGCCGAGTCTGGCATCAAGAACGATCCGAACAAGTGGGGAGAGGAGCACGATTATCCTGAGTACATCGTCGAGTTGGTGAAGCGCATTGTCCGGCTGAGCGTCGAGACCGTTCGTTTGGTCGGCGAGCTTGGCGACGGCAGGAAAGCTGCCGCGGAAGATGCCACACAGGCGCATCCGAGCGCCACGCCGCCGTATTGGTGGAAGTCCGGCAAGTGGGGTGTCGCTTCGCCAATGCCGGAGGGCGGTCATGTCGTCATGGGGCTCAAGCACAAGTGGTACGAGAAGATCGAGGCAGGTCTCAAGCACGAAGAGCTGCGAGAGGTCAAGCCGTTCTGGGACGCCAAGCTCGCCGGTCGCAAAGGCAAGGAAGTCCGCGCCGTGACCTTCATGAAAGGTCAGGCCTCCAAGGAGCAAATGACCTGGGAAGTCATCCGCGTCGACCTCCGCGGCAACTACTACTGCCTCGAACTCGGCAAGAGGATTGCGTAATGATGGCAGGCTCCGATGGAGTTTGATTTTGCTGATGTTTAAGAGAAGTTCAGATGTTGGTAGGGCGATAAACAATCAAGACGAGAGGTAAAGAACATGTCCGAACGTATCCAGATGATAACGCATTGGAAGGTGGTGAACCTTATCAATGAACTCGAAAACGGGAATCTGCGTATTCCGCGGTTTCAGCGGGCCTATGTGTGGGAGCCGTCCAAGGTCGTCAAATTGCTGAACAGCATGTACAGGGAATATCCGATCGGGACATTCTTCCTTTGGGAAACTGACAGAGGCATGGAATGCTTTTGCCGAAAGGTTCCGCATTTGGATCTTCCTGACAGACCCGAAGCGGGAAGGTTCTCGTTTATTCTTGATGGCCAGCAGAGAATTACGTCTCTATACGTTGGGCTTAAGGGCAAAGTCATTGAGACGAGGGACTATTCAAAGATTTGTTTCAATCTCGACAAAAAGGAATTCAGGATTCCTCGTCCGCGGCCTGAGGTGGGAGACATCCCGGTTTATAAATTATATGACGCAACTGAATCCCAGAAACTCATAGCAGAATACAGTACAAACGGACGAGCCAGTGATGTCCCCGAAATTATCTATTGTAGTACGCTGCTGCGACAATATCCGTTGAGCGTAATCAAGTCTCTCAACATGGGGCTTGATGAAGTCGTGGAAATCTTCGAGCGCATCAATCAGGGTGGCAAGCGATTGTCGCTTTTTGATCTTGTCCATGCTTCGGTTTGGTCTGAGGATTTCGATCTGCGGGAGAAGATAGCGGAAGTCAATGCCGAACCCGCGATCAAGCTTTTCGGCGAAATCGGCGCGGAGATTTTCACGCAATCGCTTGCGCTGAATATTTCAAATGATTGCACAAACCGACATCAGTTGGAGTTGACCAATCAGGATTGCCGCACACATTGGAAGCGCACGGTGGAGTGTATCAGGCTCGCCGTTGATTTCATAAAGAACTTCGGCGTTCAGCAAATGGCGATTATCCCATATTCTAGTTTGTTGGCAATCGTCCAGCACTACTTCTTTGTGGCGGATAAGGATGTGATTGTACAAGATGACAAGGCGTTGATTTCTGATTGGTTCTGGACGGTGACGTTCTCGCAGCGGTATTCAAGCTCGGCCCTGTCGCGGATGAACGAGGACGCTGTCTGGATTCGTGACCTCATCGGCGGAATTAAGACGCCGCGTGTCTTCGCGGTTAAATTGACACTGTCCGATTTGCGCAAGGCGCGGATGAATCAGCGTTCGGTGATTAAGAATGGCGTATTGTGCATTATGGCCATGAATGCGCCGGTTGATTTTGACAATGGCGATGTTGTTACGTTGGATAAGACGAATGCTTCACGTGCGAACTCCAAGGAAAACCATCACTTCTTCCCTTATTCGCTTTACGGAGAATTCGCGCTCACGAAGAACGACATCAATTCGGTGTTGAATTTTGCGTTCATTTCAAAGAGACTTAATGGCGAGATTCTCAACAAGAAACCATCGGTGTATTTGGCTAAATATGAGGCGTCCAACCCGCAGATTGGTGATAATCTGATGCTTCATTACATTATGTCGGATGCATTTGCTGCGGCGAAGCGCGATGACTTCGAAACCTTTGTCAGCATTCGCGGCACAAGCTTATTAAACAAGATAGAGGAGCTTTGTCGCGTGAATGACAATGTTGAGACTCTTTCTGCCGCAACGATTGATGTGGACGATGATGCGGACGAGGAATCATAGGGTGTTGCTATATGACAGACGAGATAAGACAGATGTTCTGTAACGAGGCGCTTAACGTTGGTTGATTTGGCAATACGAAAGGCAGTTGGTTTATGAGCTCACGAGAAGAGAGTCAAAAGGTTGCATGCTGGCATTCAAAGTTAAAAAAGGCCCTCTTGTTATGTGTAACATTGGGAATGTACGAAGAACCCTTTGATCGCAAGAAATTTGCGCAGGAAACATTTGGCACATTCGCGCATGCTTTTATGTGTATGGGAAGCAAAAATCCCGAACGAGATATTGCAAAAGCTTTGCAACAAGCGAACGAACAGGAGCGTATTAACTATGAAGAAACTAAGCATAGCCTAAGGGTTGCAAATAGACGTGCAATCTTGGCTGTTTGGTTGGCTGTGTTGTCGCTTATCTGTTCTGTAATAGTAGGATTGCGAGGGATTAAGCAGGCACACGAAGATTCGGAATCTACAACAAGGGCATTAGTCGAGGCGATTGAGTCTTTACGGAAGTAGCGTTGCGAATGTTAATGGAGCATTTATGGGAAATGTTAATAACAGCATGGGCAAAATGAGAATTGCATGCGGCTTTGGGGCGATGAGTTCGACCGGGCGGGCGTTGGGCGTGGCTTGGTGTAATATAATTTGAAACGGAGGTAGAGGATGAAGAAGATCGAATACATTCCGAAGTTTACGGTGAGCGGCAAGGCGATGCGGCTCATTATGGAGATTGCCGCCGCATTAGAACGATACAAAATCGTGATGGAGGGGCCTGATGGCGTGCGGCTCAGAAAGCTCAATCACATTCGTACGATTCGTGGGACGACGGCCATCGAGGGAAACACGCTGACCGAGGAGCAGATCACAGCCGTGCTGGCGGGGAAGCGCGTGGCGGCAACGCGGCGCGAAATTGACGAAGTGAAAGGTGCACATCACGCCTATGCGAAGATTGAGTTGTTTAATGCGTATTCGGTTAAGGATCTCTTAAAGGCGCATGCGTTGATGACGAAGGGGCTTGTTGAGCGTCCGGGCGAATTCCGCAAGTGTGCCGTTGGGGTGATGAATGGCGCGGGTGAAGTCGTGCATCTTGCTCCGCGTTTTGAACTCGTTCCAGGACTGATGGATAATTTGTTTGCGTGGCTTGCCGATTCCGATGAGCCAGTGCTTATAAAGAGTTGCGTCTTTCACTGGTGCTTTGAGGATATTCATCCATTTCCAGACGGCAATGGGCGCACTGGACGCCTTTGGCAGACCGTGTTGCTCGGCTCGTGGAATCCGCTCTTTTACGGCGCGCCAATTGAGAACATCGTATGGGCGCATCAGTCGGAGTATTATGCAGCGATACGGGCTGTTGAAGAGCACGACATGGACATCGCCCCGTTCATTGAGTTCATGCGTGACAAGATTCTTCGGACACTGAAGGCCAAGGGTGAAGCATATGAGGCAGGGGAAGAAAGTAGGGTTAAGAGTAGGGATAAGAGTAGGGATAAGGTATTGTGCCTTTTGCGCAAGCAGCCTGATTTGACGCAAGCTGAGCTTGCTAATGCATTGGGATTGACGGTAAAGGCAATTGAGAAGATCGTTCGTCAGTTGAGGGATGCTAATCTCATCAAGCGTGAGGGCGGCAAGAAATTCGGACGCTGGATTGTGGCATAAAAAAAATGAGCAAGTCCACACAGATTGTGATACACGAACGGCCGCCATCCGCAATTGCTACATTCTCGAACATTCAGAGAGAGTTGTGTTCGCGGCCATAGATTCCGCAGGCGCCTTGGCCCGACTTGTCGGTGGCTATCCAGACTTGAAATATCAGGTGTTGGCATGAAGTAATGAAGAAATATATGGGCCTCGCGAAAGCACTGAAAAGAGTTGGGTCTGTCGCAGAGCGCCACACAGAAGATCATGAGGACGTTGCAGAAAGCCGGATTGCTACGACACGAAGGGCCGGATTTTGGAGGACGTTGGACCATCAACGGGCTAAAAGAACCTCCACAGGCAACATATGCGGATTCGCCAATGCCTCCGGCGGGCGGATGCTAATCGGCGTTGCCGACGACAAGAAAGGCAATGAGGTTGTCGGCGTCGCTGACTGGGAATCGTTGCTTAAAAACATACCCAACTTGATGCGAGACATCATGGGGATGATAGCGGACGTCAATCAGGTCCGCAAGGATGGCAAGGACATTGTTGATATATTCGGTCAATTCTGGGGATCCGGGTGACATCTTGGTGCGGGTGGGCGCCGCATCAGATGCAATTGTGGCAGATCAGGCAAAGTCGGATGGGTCGATAAACGGGCCGATAAACGGACCGATAAACATGCGGGTGCTTCAATTCGTTCGAAAGCTCCACCTGCCGCCGCATCCGGTAGCCGATTTCACGCACGGCACGGACTATTTCGAAAGGCTACAGGGTCAGACATGGTTGCCACAGTAAATTACCACAGCAGCGGGAGTTTATGATATACTGCTCGGTATGATGTGGGAGTCGCGCTACCATGTGCGCGTTAAGGACCCCGCAGCAGAAATACGCCTTGACGAAGGAAGGCGAGCGGCGAACCGGAAGGGTCGCGCCGCTATGACAAGAAAACCTACTGCGGCAATTTACCGAGGCAATCAAGTCTGACCCTGAACGAAATGTGGAAAGCTCTCAAAGTGTTACGCGCGCGTTGAGAAACCGGCGAAATTATGGTACAATATGTGCCGTGCCCTGGGAAGGGGCGTACACTAAAAGGAGAATGAATAACATGGTTGCAGGCAAAATTGTTGCGGCGGCGGCGGTTGCGGCGGCGGCGCTCGTCTCGGGGTGCGGCGGCGAAAAGCGTACGCTGCACATATATACCTGGAGCGACTATATCGCCCCGGAGGTTGTGGAAGGCTTTGAGAAGAAATTCGACTGCAAAGTCGTCGTCGATACGTTCGATTCAAACGAGACCATGTACGCCAAGCTCAAGGCCGGCGGTTGCGGCTATGACATCATCACCCCAAGCTCCTATCTCGTGCCGCTCATGGCCCGCGAAGGACTCGTCGCCGAGCTCGACCACGCCAAGATGCCCAACGTGCGCGCGAACTTCGACAGGACGTTCGCCGAGCAGATACTCGACCCGTCGCTCAGGTACAATGTGCCGTACGCCGTCACGTACACCGGCTTCATGTTCGCCAAAGACAAGGTGCCCGAAGGCATCGACATCACTACCTGGAAGGTTCTCGAGAACCCCGCTTTCAAGGGCAAGATCACCCTCCTCGACGACATCCGCGAAGTGATCGGCGCCGGCCTCATGTCGCTAGGCTACTCTATCAACTCCAGGAACCAGGCCGAGATAGACGCCGCTGTAAATGTAGTTTTGAAGTGGAAGGCGAACATCCGCAAATTCGACGCCGAGAGCTACAAGACAGAGGTTGCGTCCGGCGCGACGTGGCTCGGCCACGGCTACTCGACCGACACGACCCAGGTTATACTCGGCGACGAAGAAGAGGGCGCGGCGCCGCGTCCCGACATTGGCTTCGCGCTGCCGGCCGAGGGCTACACGATAGCGTTCGACGAGATGGTGCTTTCTTCGACGGCACCCAACCCCGATCTGGCCTACGCCTTCATGAACTACGTCTATGACGGCGAAGTGGCCAAGGCGAACATGGAGTTCATAATGGGCCCCATGCCGGTCGCCCCGGGCATCGCCGCGCTTGACGAAGAATACCGCCAGCTCATCGTCCTCAAACCCGAAACCATAAGGCGCGGCCAGGTGCTGAGGCCTGTCGATGACGATCCCGCAGTCATGGATATGTACAACAAGGCATGGGACAGGATCAAGGCGACAGGCGACAAGTGAAACTGGATCTCATCAGAAATTTCTGCATCATAGCGCACGTCGACCACGGCAAGACGACGCTTTCAGATCGCATCCTCGAGCTCACGCACGCTATTTCGGCGCGCGAGCTCAAGGAGCAGACGCTTGACGCGATGGACCTCGAGCGCGAGCGCGGCATAACGATCAAGTCGCACCCGGTGTCGATGAACTACACGGCCAAAGACGGGCGCACGTATCTTTTCAACCTGCTGGACACGCCCGGACACGTCGATTTCGCCTATGAGGTCTCGCGCTCGATGGGCGCGTGCGAAGGGGCGCTTCTCGTGGTCGACGCGGCCCAGGGCGTCGAAGCGCAGACTGTCGCCAACACATACTTCGCCCAGGACGCGAACCTTGAGATAGTGCCGGTGTTGAACAAGGTCGATCTGCCCGGCGCGAATGTCGCCGAGGTGAGTCGCGAGATAGAAGATATATTGGCGATACCTATGGACGAACCGCTGCTCGTCTCGGCCAAGACCGGCATGGGCTGCCCGGACGTTCTCGAGGCTATCGTAAGCCGCATCCCCCCGCCGGAGACCGCCGGGATCGACGCGCCCTTGAGGGCGCTGGTGTTCGACTCGGTCTTTGACGAGTTCAGAGGCGTCATAACCTACGTGCGCGTGGTCGACGGCTCGCTCAAGGCCGGCCAGAGCGTCGTGTTCATGGGCAGCAGAGTGCAGACCACCGTTCACGAAGTCGGAGTGTTCTCGCCCGACAAGAAGCCTGTCGCCCAGCTTGAGGCGGGCCAGGTCGGCTACATCGTGGGTACCGTCAAAGACCCTAGCGAGATCAAGATCGGCGACACGGTCACTACCGCGAAACTAGGCGCGGCCGAAGCTCTGCCCGGCTTTCACGACATACACCCGACCGTGTTCTGCGGCATCTACCCGATGTCTACGGACGAGTTCCCGAAAGTCGCGCAAGGGCTCGAGAAGCTGCATCTGAACGACTCGGCTTTCACGTTCCACCACGAGAGCTCGCTGGCGCTCGGTTTCGGCTTTCGTTGCGGCTTTCTCGGGCTCTTGCACATGGAGATTGTACAGGAACGCCTGCGTCGCGAGTTCGGTCTCGACATCATCTCCACTTCGCCTGGCGTCGTCTACAAGCTCAAGTTCAAGAACGGCGACGAGAAGGATCTCGACAACCCTCTGCAGATGCCCGACCCATCGGCGCTCGAGTCAATCTCGGAGCCTACTCTCAAGGCCCGCATAATAACCCCGTCGGAGTCGATTGGCGACGTCATGCGAATCGTGATGGACCGCCGCGGCCTCGTCGAGGGCACCGAGACCATAGACGCAAAACGCGTGATGCTGCACTGCATGCTGCCGCTCAACGAGATTCTGATAGACTTTCACGATACGCTGAAGTCCGTCTCGCACGGCTATGCGTCGATGGACTACGAGCCGGCGGGCTATCAGGTTTCGGACATCGTCAGGATGGATATTCTTTTGAACGGCGAGACGGTCGACGCATTCGCGACGATGGTCCACCGCGACAAAGCGCGCGCGCGAGGGCTTCAGATGTGCAAGGCGCTCGCCGAGACGATACCTCCGCACCAGTTCAAGATACCCGTCCAGGCGGCGATCGGCAAGGAGATTATCGCGCGAGAGGATATCCGGCCGTTTCGCAAGGACGTTCTGGCCAAACTGTACGGCGGCGACGTCACGCGAAAGATGAAGGTGCTCGAGAAGCAGAAGCGCGGCAAGGCGCGTATGAAGGAGTTCGGCCACGTGAATGTGCCGCAGTCTGCCTTCATAGCCGTGCTCAAGGGCACGATCAAGGATTAGCGGGCTTTCAGGCTATCCAAGCAGCGAGGCCAGGTCTTCGGCAGTCAGTTTCTCCATTACTTCGGCATCGGTCGTCGAGACCGTGGCGGAGATCACGGCCTGCTTTTTCTGCTGAAGCGCCAGAACCTTTTCTTCGACTGTGCCGGACGCTATCATTTTCATCACATAGACGTTCTTAGTCTGGCCGATGCGATGGGCGCGGTCGGTGGCCTGCGCCTCGACAGCGGGGTTCCACCACGGGTCGTAGTGGATGACCATGTCGGCGCCCGTCAGATTCAAGCCCGTGCCGCCGGCCATGAGCGATATGAGAAAAACCGGTATTTTCGCTTCGCGGTTGAATTTGTTGCACTCCCCGAGCCTGTCCTTCGTCGAGCCGTCGAGATAGCAGAAGGGTATGCCGGCCTCCTGAAGGCCCGCCGCGATTATCTGAAGCATCTTGACGAACTGCGAGAAGACGAGTATTTTGTGTCCGCCGGCGATGGCGCTTTCGAGCTGCTCCATGAACGCCGGCAGCTTGCCGAGCGAGGCGATCTGCCTGAGCTTCATGAGCATCGCGAGCAGCTCAAACTTCGACTTTGAGAAGCCCTTGGTCTTCATCAAATCTCCCGCATGGCGCCGCGTCTTCGCCAGCGCTTCGTTGTATTCGCGCTGGGTGTCGTCGTCCATCGGGCAGTAGGAGACTTTGATGATTTTGTCCGGCAGGTCTTTGGCCACCATCTTCTTGACGCGGCGCAGAATGAAGGGGTGCAGCTTTCGCTTGAGGCGCGACAGCGCCTCCTCGGCCGCCGGACCGCCCTCGGCGACCGGCGTTTCGCAGTCGATCTTGAAGGTTTCGTAGTCGCCCAGATAGCCCGGCATCAGAAAGTCGAATATCGACCAGACGTCTGCGACCGAGTTCTCGACGGGCGTGCCGGTCAGCGCCAGCCGGCGGCGCGACCTCAAAAGCTTGACGGCTTTGGCGTTTTTCGTCTGGCGGTTTTTTATGTGCTGCGCCTCGTCCAGGACGATCGCCGCGAAGTCGCGGCCCATCCATGCCTCTTCGAAGTCGCGTTGCAGAAGGGCGTAAGAGGTTATGACAATGTCGGCCCCGTCGATTTTGGCGAAGTCTCTCGCGCGGTCGGGCCCCGAGACGACGAGAGTCTTGAGCCAGGGCGTGAACTTGGCGGCTTCGGCCTGCCAGTTTCTCACGAGTGACGTCGGGCAGACTATGAGCGACGGGCCCTCTCCCGGACGCGGCAGCGAGAGCCACGCGAGAGTCTGCAGCGTCTTGCCGAGACCCATCTCGTCCGCCAAAAGCCCCGAGAGGGCCGCATTTTCCAGAAAGCCCATCCAGTACACGCCTTGTTTCTGGTACGGACGAAGCACATTGTCGAGCCTGCCGAGGGCGATTGGCTCAAATTTCGTGCCCGACTCGCGGTTGCGCGCGGCGGCCGTCTCGCGCCAGCGCATGGCTTCGGTGTCGTCGGTTTCAATTACGTCGGCGAGCATGTCGAGCGAGCTTTTCACATACGGCGCGTGGACGGCCGCGACGCGAAACCAGCCTCTCGGCGCGCCGTTCTGGCTGGCCGCGCAGTCGCGAAACACCGCGTGCATCGTCTCGATGGCCTTGTTGTCGAGAAGGTATATTTCGCCGTCTTTGAGTATGCAGCCGTCGCCGCGGTTGAGTGCGGCCTGAATCTCCACGGGCGAGACCTCGACGCCCATCGCGTCGAACGTGTAGCTGACGTCGAACGCGCCGCCGGGCGCGTCCTTTATGCGTACGAGCGGCAGAACGCTCTTCATGCCGTCGACAAGCGCGGCGAGCCTCTCCGAGAGGTCCACCTGCCATCCGTCGCGCCTGAGGGCGGGCAGTCCCGCCCCGAGAAAGTTCAGCACCTTCTGCGGATCGGTGCAGTACACCTTCAGGTCGCCCGACCTGTAGCCAGGCTCGAAGCCCCATTTTCCGAGCGATTTGACAGCCTCGCGCTCGGCCTCCTGCGAGCGCACGAGGCGCACGAGCGGGTTGTCGGGCGACTTGAGATACACCGTGCGTTCGGCCTGAAGAGAGCACGCCGGAAAGTCTATTTCGCCGTACCACGCGTCGAGCGCGACCGAGAGCGACGCGCGCGAACCCGATATCAGGGCGTAGAAGCGCGGTTTCATGGGCACCTCAATGGCCTCGGGGTCCGCCGCCACGGTGCGCGCGGCGCCGTCCGCAGCGGCGCGCTCGCGCTCTTCGCGCTCGTCATCCTCCATCTCGACGACCATCTGGGCGATGCCTATGGCGACAACATGCGGGCACACTTGGCCCAGGCGCTGGTTGGTAAAGCATGGACAGTGGGACTCTATTCTCCCGTGCTCGCGAAGCGTCAGCGACACCGGCATCTCCCAACCGTCGGGCCGCTCGATCTTGCCTGATATCATAACCTTGTCGTCGTCGTATTCGACGCTTTTGACGTCGCCGGAGTTGACGATCGCCAGCGCTTGGTTGAAAACCTCGGGCCCGCCCCAGTTCTCGATTTCTTTTCTTGTTATCCCGCTTTTTGTCATACGCCGCATATTATACCAAAATTCCGCGCGGTCGTGCGTTCCCTGGACTGTTGGAGGTTCCCCGGCGAGAAGACGGCCATGGCCGACGCGTTGGTCTTTGGCTCTTGATTCGCAAGGCGTAAACATGGTATAATATGTCTATACCATACAGAAAGGATATATCATGGCCAAGCTGCTTGACGATTCTTATCTGAAGCCCTACGAAGCCGCGATACGCGGCCGGGCCGAGCATGCCTTCGCCCGCGCGCGGGAGCTTACTTGCGGGGCGAAGCTTTCAGACTGGGCCCGGGCCCACGAGTTCTTCGGTTTGCACCGCACAAAGACCGGCTGGGTGTTTCGCGAATGGGCCCCGAACGCGACCTCGATGTGGCTCGTCGGCGATTTCAGTGGCTGGAAGATATCGCCCGAATTCGAGCTCTTTCGCATACCAGGCACCGACACATGGGGGCGCGAAATGCCGGCGGGCGCGATACACGACGGCGACAACTACCGCCTTGAAATGCGTTGGGAAGGCGGCCATGGCGAGCGCATACCGGCGTACGCGCGCTATGTCGTGCAAGACCCCGATACAAAGCTCTTTTCGGCCAAGGTTTGGGCGCCGAAGAAGAAGTACGTCTGGCGCAACGCCGCGCCGGCCAAGCCAAAGGGTTTCGTGCCGTACATCTACGAGGCCCACGTGGGCATGTCCTCTGAAGACCCACGCGTCGCCACCTACGCGGAGTTTCGCGACAACATACTGCCGCGCGTGAAGAAAGCGGGCTACAACACCGTGCAGCTGATGGCGATTATGGAGCACCCTTATTACGGCAGCTTCGGCTACCACGTGAGTTCTTTCTTCGCCGCTTCGTCGCGCTTCGGCACGCCCGACGACCTGAAGTCGCTCATCGACACCGCCCACGGCATGGG
>JAZQBR010000320.1:0-5709 GCA_045545855.1 Kiritimatiellia bacterium
GCTTGGCCTCCGACTTGGTTATGCTCTGGGGTATCTGCTTGAACGACTTGCTCGGCTTGGCGGCGGCGGGCTTCGCCGGCGCCTGTTTCTTGGTCGGGTCGACCCCGGCGATGACGGCCCTGCCGTACTGGGAGCGCATGGTGTCGGTCTTGCCGTACAGCACCCTGTCGAGAAAATCGTCCCCCACGACCAGACGTTTCGCCTTGACATCGGGGTCGAATGCAGGGCGGCTCTTCAGGCCGAGTTGCGCTCTTACGGATGGCATGGCGAAAAGCATGGCGCAGCGCTTTCGCCCTCGATGCTTCTTCTTCTGCCATTTGTTGACATCGCCGTACGCGACCTGGCTGTGGGTTACGACGCAGTGATCCGGCACGGAATAAAAAGACTGGAGTTCCTTGACGAGCGCCTTTATTGACTTCAGCTGGGCGGCGGGCATCGACTTGTCGTGATAGCCGACGCATTCTATACCCACCGAAAACTCGTCGACATCCTCCCTGCCGTTCCACATCGACCGCCCGGCGTGAAACGCCACGCGGTAGCGGTCGACAATCTGGTATATGGTGCCGTCCTCGGTGACGCAATAGTGGCACTCGCCTCTCTCGGAGAGGTGGCGCAGCGAACCGCGCGCCGGTGCCTCGGTCGTGTGCAACACGATGAGTTCGGTCGTCTTTCGCACACGCCGCTCGGCATTTTTCGGGCTCCGGAACCGGGTTACCACCGGGACCGGGCCGGGTTTCGCGGGCGGGCCGCCTGACGGCCCGCCCATCGCGCCGAACGCGGCGGCCGCAACCGCCAGCGCAACTAGTGCCGCCCGTCGCATCAGACGTTGAGCGAAGTCGTGGACCACGGCTCCTTGCCGGCGAGGAGCGACGGTGTTGTCATCTCCTGCGGCACCGGCAGGCCCAGCATCTGAAGCGCTGTTGGCGCAATCGCCGAGAGCTTCGCGAGAGGCGTCAGCCTTACACCCGCGGCATCGTTCGCCACATAGAAGCAATCGACGAGGTTCAGAGTGTGCGAAGTCTTGGTGAGGCCGGACTTGTAGTCCACCATCTGCTCGGCGTTGCCGTGATCGGCGAAGATCAGCACATGGGCGTCAAGCTCGAGAAGGCGCGGCAGTATCTTGCCGATGCACTCGTCCGTGACCTCGACCGCCTTGGTTGCCGCAGCCATGTCGCCGGTGTGGCCGACCATGTCGCAGTTCGCGTAGTTGACGACAATAAAGCCGTATGGATTGTTCTCCAGGCGCCTGAGAAGCTCGTCCGTTACATTGTACGCGTCCATCTCCGGGTGGCTGGCGAAGGTCGCCGGGTCGAAGCGGCTCTTGACCTCGACCTGGTCTTCGCCGTCGCTGGGTGTCGTCGACTTGCCGTTGAAGAAGCTTGTCACATGGCGGAACTTCTGCGTCTCGGCGAGGCGAAGCTGCTTGATGCCTGCCTTGGAGACGACCTCGCCAAGGAGGTTGTCCATACCGCCGCCGGCGCCCATCGCGCCGAGAAGATAGTCCTCGAACTCGTCCCAGTAGCGCGTAAAACCGAGAAACGCCACCTTGGGCCGGGCCGAACGTTCGCCCGGATAGTCGTCGCAGACGAACGCCTGCGTAAGCTGTATCGCGCGATCCTGGCGGTAGTTGGTGTGCATGACAACATCGCCGTCCTTCATCCCCTCGTAGCCGCCTATGGTGTAGCACGGTATGTACTCGTCTGTCATGGGCGTACCGTCGGGCGTCACACCGCTCGCATACTCGGCCTTGACGCACTCTTCGATTGTCGCGGCCTTCTTGCCGGCACAGCTGACTATGCAGTCGTAGGCCTCGCTGGTCAACTTCCAGTTCTTTACGCGATCCATGCCGTAGTAGCGGCCCATCGCAGTGCCTATTGTCGCGTTCCCGACAACGGCGAGCTCGGCCTTGAGCCGCGCGATATACTCCAGCGTCGAACGGGGCGGCGTGTCGCGCCCGTCGAGGAACGGGTGCACCACGATGCGCCCTTCGGGGAACTCCGCGCGTGCGCGCTTCATGAGTTTGAACAGGTGCTCCTGGTGCGCATGGACGCCCTCGTCCTGCAGAAGACCGAAGAAATGGAACTGTGAGTTGTTCTTCTTCCACTGCGCGATGAGATTCTGCCACTTGGGGCTCTTGAAGAGCTCGCCCGACGACAGACCGTCATCGATGCGCTTGAGTTCCTGGACAACTATGCGGCCCGCGCCCATGTTGAGGTGACCAACCTCCGACGAGCCCTGGTAGCCGTCCGGCAGGCCCACGGCCTCGCCGCAGCAGTCAAGCAGACAGTGCGGATACCTCGCGCGTATCTGGTCGATGACCGGGGTCTTTGCCCCGAATACGGAATTGCCGTCCTTGCGGCTGTTGACGCCCCATCCATCGCGGATGATCAGAACAACTGGTCTCATTTTTTATGTTTCTCCTTGTTTCTAGAAATTGAATTGGTAAATTATACCAAAAATCGGCTGCAATTGCTATCCGTCAGCCTCGCTTGGAGAGAACGCCCGCTGCGATTTCTTCGAGCCGCACGATGGCGGAATACGGGTCGTCTGCTCCGCATACGGCTCTGACGACCGACCAGTTGCGCGCGCCTGCGGCGATGACAGACGGCAGATTTTCGGCGTTTATGCCGCCTATCGCGACGGCCGGGCACGGGACCGCCGCTATCATGCGCCCTGCGAGGGCGGTGCCCAAAACAGGGTCGGGTATCTTCTTTGTGGGAGTCTTGAAGACTGGACCGACGCCTATGTAATCGGGATGATGGCGAAGCGACTCCTTCGCCTGGGCGAGGTTGTGGGTGGAAAGACCCACAAGGCGAATCTCCGGGTAACGCGCGCGAACCTCTTCAACCGGCATGTCGTCCTGGCCGACATGGACGCCGTCCGCGCCCGCCTCCGCCGCGACAGAGGCGTCGTCGTCCACAATCAGATTCGTCTCGCTGCCGCGCGTAATCGCGACAAGGCGCCGGGCCATCGCCAGCAGTTCCTCGCGCGGCGTATATTTCATTCTGAGCTGCACCATCTTTACACCGGCCTTTACGGCGGCCTCGCAGCACTTCTCGTAGCCGGTCTTTGGGTCGGTCATCACCAGGTAAAAGCCAAAGTCTTCCATTTCTCTTCTCGAACCTCCATTCACTCCTTGAAAATGCGCTTGAACATGACACCGTCCGCGGCAAGGGCGAAGACTACGCAGGGTACGGCAGCCGTCGCGTCGCGCATGCTGACTATATAGTCGCCATAGGCGCTCGCGCTCTCGCCGGGGAACGGCGCGCGAAGCCCTATGAACGCAAACTCCGCGTCCGCCGAAGCCCTTGCAATCGTTTCGACCGGCGCCCGCGCCCTGTCGTACGGACGCACGAATGTCTCGGCTTCGACGCGCGACTCGGCGACAAACTTGGCAAGCACCTTCTTCACGTCTGCAGTGTCGTCGCCTTCTTCGGCAATCTGGCAGAGTCTCACGCCAAGCCTGCGCTCGTTTGATTGCACCATGAGATGCGCAATAGCGAGCATGAACGAGCCGTTCTCGTTCTGCCCGCGCCACCATACGTCGATTCGCGGCAGGTCGCCCGAGTGCCGGTCGAGGACCTCTTCAGCCGGGTCGACCCGGTCGCGCACCAAAAGGACGCTGCGCTGACGGTCGGCGAGAAACGCCGTGAGCTCGCTTATGGAGCCTACCTCGCGTTCCTTGGACGGCATGCCGAGAAGAATCGTGTCTGGGACAAATGGTCCGAAGCCGTAGCACCCGACGAGGTCGCGCATTCCCCGCCATGTATCGTCCGAGGCGTGTACGCGCGCCAAGGCTGCAAGGCCGCGCTTTCGGGCGGCGGCGCGCAGTATGCCGGCGAGCTCCCGCTCGCGGCTCTGTCCGCCGGCGGCGGTCGGCACTACCGAGGCGAGAGTCACCATGCCGCGCCCGCCGGAAATCGCCTTGGCGAGGTCCACGACATCGACGGAGTGCACCGGCAGCTCCGTGAACGCGAGGACGTCGGGCCGCCAGTTTCTCAGGTCCGGCGCCATACCCTCGAGCCGCAGCATGGCGAAGCGCGCGGCGGCCACGTAAAGGCCGGTTCTCATGTCGCCCCAGCGCGCGCGCATGACGCGGCGCTTGGCGAACCACCATATAGCGAGTTCGCAGGCTATGGCCGCGAAGGTCCAGCCGGGGCTTATCATGAACATCGCGCCCACGCACAGCGCAAAGCCGAGAAGCGAGAAAACCGGCTTCACGCGGAACGTCGGGCGCCACGACGGGTTGCCCATCGCCGACTCCAGCCCGGCCGAGAGATTCAAAAGCGCGTATGTCGAGAGGTTGAACATCGTGAGTATCGGGGCGATTGCGTTTATGTCGCCAAGCCAGAGACCGGCGGCGGCTATCGCGAAGCAGCAGAACGACGAGAATCGGGGGTCGTCGGTCTCGCCCCAGCCGCGCCCGAACACGCGCGGCATCATGCGGTCGCGCGAGAGAGCCTGCAAGACGCGCGGCGCGCAGAGAAAACTGCCGACCGCGCTCGAGAGCGTAGCCGCCCAGACGCCGACGAGTATCGCCAGCGGCCAGCGCGCGCACTTCGCGAGTATCATCGTGTCGGCCCTGAGCCAGGCGTCATCCTGCACGAAGCGCGAGAGCGCTATGGGTATCGCCATGTAAACGGCGTACCCCGTCAAAACGGCGGCGATCGTGCCGAGGGGTATGGCCCGGCCGGGATTCTTCAAGTCGCCCGACATGCCTACACCCGAGAGTATGCCCGTCACCGCCGGGAAGAATACCGCAAACACCGGCCAGAACCCGACAACGGGTGTTTCGGCCGCTGCGGGCGCGCCGCTCGCGGCGGCGGCGGGCGGATGGCCCGAGAGAAACGACACCAGCGAGAATGCGATTGCGCCCATGACCAGATATTGGCTCTTGAGGGCGATGTTGGCCGAAAGCGTCGACACGACGGCAAGCGTCGCGAGCGTCGCGAAACCGACAAAACGTGGATCCCAGCCGGCGACCGCCGGCAGGCCCGAATTCACAAGCGCCTCGGCGAAACCGGCGACGTAGAATGAAACGCCTATCGCCTGCGAAAGCGCGAGCGGCATGCCCATCGCCGCGCCGGCCTCGGCCCCGAACGAACGCGACAGCATGAAGTACGCCCCGCCGCCCTTCATGCGCATGTTCGTCGCAAGCGCCGATATCGAAAGACCGGTCAGAAAAGTTATGGTGCTGCCGATTGTGACTATCGCGAGCGAGGCCGCGAGCCCGACATTGCCAAGCATCCAGCCGAAACGCAGATACATCACGACCCCTATGATCGTGAGTATGCTCGGTGTGAACACGCCCTGGAACGTTCCAAACCCGTAGCCGGTTCTGGACTTTGATTTGGCCATCGCCTTGCCGGGCTACTCCCACTCTATGGTCGCCGGCGGCTTCGACGATATGTCGTAGACGACACGGTTTATGCCGCGCACTTCGTTGATGATGCGGTTTGAAATGACAGCGAGCGTCTCGTACGGCAGGCGCGTCCAATCAGCCGTCATGGCATCGATAGAGTCTACGGACCGTATCGCGCACGTGTACTCGTAGGTGCGCTGGTCGCCCATCACGCCCACCGAGCGGCACGGCAGGAGCACCGCGAACGTCTGCCAGATCGTCTTGTAGTCCGGCAACTTGCGGATTTCCTCCTGCACGCGCACGTCTGCCTGCTGCAGGAGCTCCACCTTCTCGAAGTCGGTGGCCAA
>JAZQBR010000321.1:0-15562 GCA_045545855.1 Kiritimatiellia bacterium
CCTTCTCGAAAATGGCGTCAACCAGATTAAGGGAATAGACGGGGCGGAGCAGTGAGAAATCTTCCGCGTGCTCCAACTGATCCACATACACCTTCGCGGAATTGAAAAGCGCCCTGTCCTTGAAATCGGCAGTCCAGCACATCTGCATCTCGACGATGAACTTGCGTCCGTCCCTGGTCTTGCAGAACACATCGACAATGCTGTTCTTGCCGATGGAGGTGCGCGGCACTCGCTCCGGCGACATGTATTCAATGTCGGCAATCTCCTCTCCAGCCGGAAGCGGCAAGAGGGAGTTCAAGAGACTAGCAACAAGATTCGGGTGTTCGCCGAACACCTTCTTGAACGTCAAATCCGCCTTTGGATCAAGGTATTTTGCCATATCTTTCTCCTTGCTTGCCGTTTCAGGGCACAGTATCCCTAAAGAACAAGCATGGATATGATAGCAAAATTCAGGCCGAAAGTCAATGGGGCGGAGGCGGTTTTGGGCACGATATGCGGGCAAAATGCGCGGAAATACGGATATTTTGCGCCGATCTTAGGTTGCTACAATGGCTTGACAATCCAGCCGCCGCGATACGCCGCTCGAACGCGCAGAGGCGCGAGCGCGGCAGATTTGCCGCGATTGGCCACGCGCATGTGCGCACAACAGACGCGACAGGGCGCGTGGGGAACGCGACCCTGCGCATGGTTGGCGCGACGTGTCGCGAGTGCCGAGTGGATGTGACGCGCTTAGGTGTTCCAGTCGTGGAACTTGAGCCAGCGTGTGATGGGGGTGCCGCCGATGGTGATGGTGAGGAGGATGTCTTGTCCCCACCAGTCACCGTCTACCCCTCACGGGGTCTCTCCCCATAGATTCCGACCCAGCCCCGTCCTTGAGGAGTGCAGAAAGTGAAAAGGCTCGTAAAACGAGCCTTTTCACGGAGCCTGCCCCCGCCATTTCGGGGCAGACCACACCAGCCTATTCCCAGTTATCTTTCGCTGACGGATATCTTGTAGAAACCGCGCGAGCCGGTCTGTTTGATGACGCCGATGTGGGTCTGGACGCCATCGGCGCGGAACTTCGCGCCCTGCGTGAGGTTGTTCAGATCGTCGCCCCACGACGCCTGATAGTAGAGGCCAGGGTACATCTTGACAGGCAGCGCACCGACTTCCTCGTGCTTCTCGGGATCCGGGGCGGAAGTGTCGGGTATCGGCAGTTCGGCGATCTTGAACGCCCCGATCTTCGTGACCTCCTCCAGAAGCCCCATGGGGTCTTCCGCGTCTATGTTCTCCTCCTCGACGACCTCCTCGATCACGGGCTGCGCAAGTTCGAGGACGATCTTGTCGCCTTCGGGCGACAGCGTCTTCGTGTACGCCTCGGTTATGTCAACGGACGAATCGGTCGGCGAGACGATTGTCACGCTTTCGACGTCGCTCTGCGTTAGCGTCACGCCATCCTTCGCGCCAATCGTGCGAACGCCCGTCTCCTCATCAACAACCGGCTCGACCATCTTCGTGTCGTCAACGGCGACGGGCGGCGTCTCTGGCTGAATCCATTCAACCTTCAGAATGGTCGTCGTCTCCCGGAAGTGGAAGCCATACTCCGCCCAGCGCTCTTCGGACTCAAGGCCGAATACGCGCGGCGTATACGAATCATACTCGACGATGCCGCTCTCCAGTCCGTACTTGTCTTCTGCTGAACGCGGCACATAGACCGTGAAGATGCCATCGTTGCCTGCGAACGCGCCCGACGTCACGTCGCCCATGTTCTCTGGCAGGACGATGCTGCGCACTCCAGTTCTCGCGAAAATGCCGTCGCCCCAGAAATTGACGCCCTCCTCGACGACGACAGTCGTAAGGCCGGAGCAGCCGCCGAACGCCTCCTTCGTGACGTTTAGCGGTCCCCTGAGCGTGACGCTGTGCAGATTCGTGCAAAGCGCAAACGCATTGTGCCCGACTTCCAGGCCTTCCTCGTGGTCATTGGTCGCGGGGAATGTTATTGATTCGAGTGCTCTGCAGGCGGCGAACGTCCCGGCGTTGATGCGCGAGAACGATGCGGGGAACTCTACGCTGCGCAAGTCGTCGCAGTACGTGAAGGCGTAGTCGTAAATGGACTCTACCCCCTCCGGCCAGTCGCCAGCGGCGATAGTGGCGGGACATATGCCCTTGAAGCCGGCGACGGAGAGCTTTTCCTCCCAGTCCTCCTTCACGATGAACGAGAATGGCATGTTCCTGTAGTATGCCGTCCCAATGTAGGCGGTTTCATCCACGTCCTCCGCAGCGGAGGTGACTGTTGCAAGGGACTTGCACGCCCCGAACGCATATTCATATACCTGACTAATGCCTGAGCCGAGCTGCAGCGAGGCAAGCGACGTGCAGGCAAAGAACGCTCCGTTGCCGATGTAAGCATCGTTGCCGTTGATGACGAGCGAGCGCAGGCTTGTGCAGCCGCAGAACGACCACGAACCGATTTCGACAAGTGTGGAGGAGCAATTGGAGAAATCGACCGTCTCCAGCGCCGTGCAGTTCTGGAAGGCGCGCCAACCTATCGACTGAAGACCCGGCGGCAGCGTGAGATGCCTGAGCGTCGTGCAGCCGTCGAATACGGAGCCGTCTATGCAGGCGACCCCCTCCGGCCAGTCGGCGGCGGTGATGGTTTCGGGGCACATCCCCTCGTAGCCCACAACCCAGGAAGGATTGTATTCATCCACCAGAATCCTGAATTCTCCCGGCTCGTCAGGCTCGTCGCCGCCGCCCTCGTCATCGACGATGAGCGACAGGCGGAAGCCTATGTGTGAATAGGTCGCCATCTTGTATGCCGTGTTCACGAACACGGAGTTGCAGTAGTCAGGCGATTCCCACGTGCTGCCGCCGACGCAATGACGGCACGACGGATCGCGCCCGTCGCCGTTCGGCGTCTGGTTCCAGTGCCAGTCGTACTCGAACGCCTCCTGCATGTTCCAGCGCTCCGTGCCGATGCCGTCCGCGCACCACTGCCAGACATTGCCATAGACGTCGTAGAGACCCCACGCGTTCGGCTTGAGTAGCCCGACCTCGTGGATGGCGCTGCCGCCGTTCCACGCATACTCGGCCAGGCCATCGATCGTGGGGCCGAAGAACCACGACCATGTGGCCGTCGCCGTCGCATTTGTCGGCTTCGCGAGCGACGCCACCTCCCACATCGGGACCGTCGGCAGGTCGAATTTCAGGCCGGTCAGCTCATTGAGTCTGTATATGACGGCGTCGCCGAAGTTGTTCGAGACGGATCCCTGCGGCGTAACCTCGGTCGTGCCGCGAAGGCTTATCCAGGATACGCTGCCTTTGGCGGCAGTGGATGCGCCCGAGACATTCGCCGCCGGATTGAGCATCAACTGGTACTGCGCCTCGGTAGTTGTGAAGATAGCCATGTAGTAGTCCCGCTCCATTGTCGCCGTCTTCGTTCCGTTCTGGACGAAGTACTCGCCCTTCGGAACGCGGCGGAAGGCCATCTTCACCGTCTTGTACTCGGTCGTGTTGAAGGTGTTGGTGGCCGTGTCGAAGTCGTAGCCGTAGTACGAAACGTCGCCCGTGCGGAGATCAACGACCATCCACCTCTTCGCGTCAGGCTCATCGACTGGCTCATCGCCGCCGGTGACCTCGATGTTGCGCAGCCCAACGCTATTCGAGTAGCCGTTCCGCCCCGTCTCCTCTCGCTCGAACAGCCAGCGGACGACATGCTCTCCCGCCTCCTCGATGTCAACCGTCCAAGATGTCCAGCTCCTGTTCACGAAGCCCGCGACCTCCTCACCGTCCACATAGACCTCGAAGCGGTTGTTGGTCCAGTAGTCGGTATCGACCATCAAGTCGAACGAGACGGTGCATGGACCAGTGACGCGCTTCTCCGCGTAGATCGTTTCGCCGACTTCCAGCGATTCGGACACGAAGGAACCATCGCCGCAGTCGAGCCAGATCCTGTCGCCGCCGACGGTGAACGGCGCATCGACCCATTGCGCGTAAAGGTTGAGGTTTTGGGTCACGACATGGCTCTCCGTGATGCGCGTGCCGCCATTCGCAGCGGTAAACCATCCGGCGAACACGGCGTAGTCCTTGCGCGGCTTCGGCAGAATGCCGGTTGAGCGCACAACGAGGCGGGTGGTGGATTCGCTCATCGCGCCGCCCTGCGGGTCGAACGTAATCGTGTGCGCCTCGGCCTGCTCGACCGTCACGCCTGCAAGATACACATAGCCGCCTATGTCGCCGCTGACGTTCTCGTACACCCAACTGACCGTATGCGCACCGGATTGCGGTATCTCGTATGTGCGATCGCTCCAGGACTGATCGTCCTGCCCAAAGACATCCCGTTCTACGCCATCCACATAAACGTGAACCGCATCTTCGTCGTATGCGCCCCCGGCCGGTGAGCACGAGAAGGAGACGATGCAGGGCCCGGCCACATCGAGCGTGGCGGTGGATGTTTCGCCCAGGGTCGTTTCGCCCGAGCGCAGCATCCACATCTCTTCGTCGTCGAGGAAGCTGCGGACGGCGTACCACGGCACGTCATCGCCGGAAGCGACAGTCGTCTCGATCCAGTACGCGTAATAGGTGGTGTCGCGGGTGAGCGATGTGCGCTTCATGAGAAGGCTGCCCATCCCGCCTTCGCTCGTCCACCAGCCCGCGAACGCATAGCCGGGCTTGGTCGGCGAAGGAATCGTGCCGATGTAATCCAGCACCTGCACGTTCGTCCTTTCCGCGCCGTTGACGAACGTCACGGTCACGTAGTTTAACTCGCTCTCGTCCGAATACCAGGTCACGATCGCATCGCGGCTCGCCGCGTCCATTGAATCGAATCCACGTCCCTCGAAGACGTCCGCGAGGTAGGCGTTTGTCTCCTCCTCGGTCGCGGGCCTGAGAGCCGCAGGCAGATAGATTCTGTCCAACGCATACGACTCGGCGAAAGCGCCTGGCACATCCATGTACAGGTCCTCGTCGTAATCTCCCCGGCCGATCTCTTCCACCGACAGCGGCACGACAAGTTTCTTCAGGGACCTGCATCCCGAAAACGCGCCGGATCCGATCGTCTTGAGCGTGTCGGGCAAAGAAAGCGTCCGGAGCGTTTCGCAATCCGAGAACGCCGACATGCCGATGTTCGTCACACCCTGCGGGATGTCGAGCGAGGGGAGTTTGTCGCAGCCGCTGAACGCCTTGTTCTCGATCGACTTCACGCTGGCGCCGATTGTCAGGCTGGGCAGCCCGCCGCACCACGCGAACGCACCCTCGCTGACCGTCTCCAGTCCGTTGCCAATGACAACGCGCTTGACCCCTTCTCCCTCGCAGAACGCATATTCGCCAAGGCGCGTCAACGAGTCCGGGAGGACGACCTCATTGATTCTCCGGCAGAACCGGAACGCCTCGTCGTCAATCTCCTCGATGCCATCGTGCAGCACGAGGCGGGCGATGGCGTTCTCATCATTATCTTCGGTGTCGAAGAAGGAGTGTATGAATGCCATCTTGCCGATGTACTTCACGCTTCCGGCGATTTCCGCGTCCATGAGATACGGGTTGTGGTAGAACGCGCGGTCGCAGATGTTGGTTGTGCCGTCCTGGACGACAAGATTCGTCATCGACGTTCCGTAGAAGCTTTCCACACCGATCCTGCCGACAGACGCGGGAATGGTGATCACACCAAACTCGCTGCACATGGAGCATGCGGCATTGCCGATTTCCGTTACGGTTATGCCGGCGGCGAAGTAGAGGCTGTCGCGTCCGCACGGATACAGCGCAAGTGTCTTGGCGTCGTTCGGCGTGTTGCGGTAGTAGAGGCATCCGCCAATCGCTTCGAACACCTCGTTGCCTTCCGCGACATAGAAGGTCTCAAGGTCATAGCAATCCATGAATGCCGGCCCAAACATCTCGTTCTCCTCGATGTTCCAGTCGTCCGGCATGACACCGACCGCATCGCCGATTCTCTTAACGTTTCTGCCGATCGTCACCGTCGTGACCTCCGAACCGGAGAACGCGCCAGATGCGATTGCTGTCACGGGAATATCGCTTTCAACCGTATCAGGTATCACCAAGTCGCCCTCGGCGGGCTCGGCATATGTGATCGTCGCCTCGCCGCCCGCGACGGTGTAGCTCCACGTCACGCCGTCAATCGTCTCGGTGCCGTCATACGATTCGTCTGGGTTCTCAGGCTCCTTCGGCGTCGCCGAGAACGTCGCCGTGTAGGTGGCGGGGCCGGTTACGGACGCCACGGAGGGCGTCCACCCCGAGAAGGTGTAGGTGTAGTTCGCGTCCTCCGACTTCGTCGGTGTCGCGCCGCCGTAGGCCGGCATCGTGCCGTACTCGAAATCGCCGGACGCGAGAACCCGCCCGTCTTCGTACTGCCACGTGACGATATAACGGCGTACGGAATAGGAGAATACGGCAGTATAGACGGCATCGCCCGTGACAAGCGCCTCTTCGCGATCCCAGCCCTCGAACATGTATATATACTGGTCGTCTTGTTCCTTCGCCGGAGTCTCGCCGCGATAGACAGGCAATGTGCCATAAGGGACGCTCGCCTCGTACAAGATATCGCCTGCGTCGTTCTGCCATGTAATCGTGTAGCTGCGCTTCGTCTGCGAGAACTGGGCAGTGTAGGTCGCGTCACCGGTCACGGTGGAGACAGTTGGCGACCAGCCGGAGAATGTGTAGGTGTATTCTGCCGTCTCGGGCTTCGTCGGCGTATCGCCGCCGTATTCGGGCGTCTGGCCGTACTCGACCGTGCCGGAAGCGACTGTCGCGCCCTCGACGACCCACGAAACCATGTAGCTGCGCTTCGTAGCCTCGAACTGCGCCGTGTAGGTCGCATCGCCCGTAACCGCCGCAACGACAGGCGTCCAGCCAGTGAACTCGTAGCTGTATTCTGCCGTCGATTCCTTCGTCGGCGTAGCGCCGGTGTAGGTCGGCGTCTGGCCGTATTCGAACACGCCGGAGGCAACCGTAGCGCCCTCGACAACCCACGCGACCGTGTAGCTGCGCTTCGTCGCGTTGAACTGCGCCGTGTACGTCGCTTCGCCCGTCACCGCCGCAACCATCGGCGACCAGCCCGAGAACTCGTAGCTGTATTCAGCTGTCGATTCCTTTGTCGGCGTCGCGCCAGTGTAGGTCGGCGTCTGGCCGTATTCGACCGAGCCGGAGGCGACCGTCACGCCCTCGACAACCCACGAAACCAGGTAGCTGCGCTTCGTCTGCGAGAACTGCGCCGTGTAGGTCGCCGCGCCAGTCACCGCCGAAACCGCCGGCGACCAGCCGCTGAACGTATAGCTGTATTCGGCGGTCGACTCCTTCGTCGGAGTGTCGCCGCCGTAGGTCGGCGTCTGACCATACTCGACCGAGCCGGAGGCGACTGTCGCGCCCTCGACAACCCACGTAATCGTGTAGCTGCGTTTGGTGGCGTTGAACTGCGCCGTGTAGGTCGCGTCGCCCGCAACTGCCGCAACCGCCGGCTCCCAACCCGCGAACTCGTAGGTGTACTGCGCATCGGCGGCCTTGGTTGGCGTTTCGCCGTCGTAAACAGGCGTTGCGCCATACTCGACCGCGCCGGACGCGACTGTCGCGCCCTCGACGATCCACGCAACCGTGTAGCTGCGCTTCGTCGCCTCGAACGTCGCCGTGTACGTCGCCGCGCCAGTCACCGCCGAAACCGCCGGCGACCAGCCGCTGAACTCGTAGCTGTATTCAGCCGTCGATTCCTTCGTCGGCGTTTCGCCGGTGTATGTCGGCCTCGTTCCATATGCGACCGCACCGGAGGCGACCGTCACGCCTTCGACAACCCACGAAATCTCGTACTCGTTCACCGTCTCGGAGAACGTGGCCGTGTACGTTGCGGGACCTGTCACCGCCACCGGCGTCGTGTCCCACCCCGTGAACGTGTAGGTGTACTGCGCGGTCGCGGCCTTGGAACCGTCCGCGTGTGTCGGGACCGTCCCGTAAGCGACCGTCGTCGTGTCATCGACCTCGCCGTTGCCGTCGGCATCCCACGAAATCACGTACTCGTTCAGCGCCGAAGAGAACGTCGCCGTGTAGGTGGCGTCCGCCGTCGCCGCGACAACGGCCGGCATCCAACCCGCGAACTCGTATGTGTACTGCGCATCTTCGGTCTTGGTCGGAGTCTCGCCGCCGTATGTCGGCGTGGTGCCGTAGGTCACGGTATCCGTCGCGAGCGTCGTGCCATCCTCTTCCACCCATGTGATGGTCACGGTCTCCGGGACATCCAGCGGCGTCAGGGTGAGCGTCAGTTCGTTGTTGCTTAAGGACTGGGCAAGACGAGGCGAGATCGTTACCGTGCCGACTGTGGCCGAACCGTCGCCCTGGCCGATGTGCTGCTGCGCCGTCGCGCCTTTCGTGGCCGTCACGCTCGTAATGCCGTCCGTGATCGTGATATTTCCGCACCTGCCGTTAGAGTAGGTTGCGCCGATGGCGCAACTCCTGTCGTAGAAGTTGGAACTTTGCGGATTGACAGATATTGCCGTCACTGTTCCGCCGGAAATCAGTATGTTTCCGCATTCGCCACGACATCCGGCGCCAAGCGCCGCCGTATCGGTGTAACAGTCGGAAGTGGTTGTGTCGATATTTGCAGTGACCGTTCCGCCCGTTATCGTGATGTCACCGCAGGTGCCGCGATAACCCGATCCGATGCCGGCCGCCCACTCGCCGCCCGTCGCCGTCACGGTCCCACCGGAGATGACGATATTGCCGGCGGAACCACTGTTGTTGTAGGCATTCGAACCTATGCCGGCGGACTTGTCACCGCCAAGGACAGTCAGCGCGCCCGTGCCCGCTATCGTCAACGTATTTGTCGTATCGGAACCAGGACTGTAGATGAATATGCCGGCATACGATGTGGCGGATCCATCGATGCTGTTCGCCGAACCTTCCGCGAGGATGATCGTCGCGTCGCCGAGGCACGTGACGGCAGGATCAGAGCCGCTTGTGCAGGCAATGGCCACGCCGTCGAGCGTCACCGTCGCACCGGCGGCGATGGTAATCGCATAGCCGGTTGCGCCAGTCAGCACATCGCCTTCCTGCGCCGTGTAGTTGCCGGTCAGCGTCGAGAGATCGACAACGCCGTCCTGTCCACCTGAAACCGGCGTCAGGGTGTAGCGCCTGTTTCCATCGCTTGTGACCAACTCAAGATGCGAGCCGTATGTGAACTCGCTAGGCGATGTCGTATAGATGCCAAGCGCATCGTTCTGGCCTTGCGCAACAACCTCCGTAATCGTGTCCGCGATTGTGATGTTGCCGCACTTGCATTCTTCATAGGCTCCACATGCTCCGATGCCGGGCGCGAAGTAGTTGCCTGTCGCCGTGACCGTGCCGGTCGTCGCAATGACGATGTTGCCGCAAGTCGAATGATCCGCCGCGCCTATGCCGGGACCGTTGTATTTTCCGGTCGCCGTCACGTTTGCGTTTCCGGAAATCGTGATGTCGCCGCAGTTCCCGTTCGAGCCGGCGGAGCCGATGCCCGCTGAACCATTGACGGTGGCGGTAGCGGTGACGTTCGCGTCGCCGGTGATGGTGATATCGCCGCAATATCCGCCATTTCCCGACGCGCCGATACCGACGCCACCATTGGCGACAATCGTGCCGCCCTCGATTACGATGTCGCCGCAGGGGAATACATAGTCGGAATTATGCGGATAGGCGAATGCGCCTATCGCCGCACTCCTGAATTCCGAGCTGGACGAGTCGGCGTACAGAGACCCGGAGCCTCTGATTGTCAAGGTGCTGTTCGTTGGCACGTAGATGGCATTGCCTGTACAGTACCTTGCGACAGCACCTCTGACCGTGTTTTCTGAACCCGGCGCGAGGATGATTGTCGCATCGCCAAGGCAGTGGATCGCTCCAACATAGTATTCGGAGCTCGTGATGCTCGCTCCGTCAAGCGTGATTGTCGCGCCATCGGCAATCTTGAGGTAGAGATTGGGAGCCGTCCCCGTCAACACGCTACCGTTCTGCACAACATCGCCTTTTGCGAGAGTGGATATGTCAATCGTCCCGCTCTCGCCCTTCGGCGTCGCATCGAATGTCGCAGTGTATGTGGCCGCGCCAGTGACAGCTACGACAGCGGGCGTCCAACCCGCGAAGGTGTAAGTGTACTCGGCGGTCTCGGCCTTCGTCGGCGCGGCATGGGTCGGCGTTACGCCATATTCAACCGTCGTCGTGTCGATGAGAGAGTTGTCATCATTCAGCCAGGTAATCGTGTAGCTGCGCTTAGTGGCGTTGAACGTCGCCGTGTAGGTTGCCGCGCCTGTGACAGCAACAACCGCGTTATCCCATCCCGCGAAGGTGTAGGTGTATTCATCGGTCTCGGCCTTCGTCGGCGTCGCACCGGTGTATGTCGGCGTCGCACCGTACTCGACCGCGCCGGATGCAACCGTCATGCCCTCGACAACCCACGAGACAGTGTAGCTGCGCTTCGTCGCCTCGAACGTCGCCGTGTAGGTCGCCGCGCCAGTCACCGCCGAAACCGCCGGCGACCAGCCGCTGAACTCGTAGCTGTATTCGGCGGTCGATTCCTTCGTCGGCGTAGCGCCGGTGTAGGCCGGCGTCTGGCCGTATTCGACCGAGCCGGAGGCGACCGTCGCACCCTCGACGACCCACGACACCGTGTAGCTGCGCAGGACCGGCGTAAATTTCGCCTGATATGTCGCTTCGCCCGTGACCGCGACGACATTGCCCCAGCCCGCGAAGGTGTAGTCGTATTGCGCCGTCGAAGCCTTTGTCGGCGCTGCGTGGCTCGGCGTGTCACCGTAGTTCACTGTGGTGGTGTCGATAACCGCGCCAGCATCGTCCTTCCATGTAATCGTGTAGGAGCGCAGAATCGAGTTGAATGTCGCCGTGTAGGTGGCCTCGCCCGCGACCGTCGAAACCGCCGGAGACCATCCCGCGAACGTGTAGGTGTACTGCGCATCGGCGGCCTTCGTCGGCGTTTCGCCGGTATAGGCGGGCGTATCGTCGTACTCGACCTCATCCGAGCCAAGCACAGAACCATCTTCGTTCTTCCACGTGATGGTGTATTCGTTCACCGTCGCGTCGTATTTGGCGGTGTAGGTCGCCTCGCCCGTCACCTCGGCGACTTCGGGATCCCAGCCCGCGAACGTGTAGGTGTATTTCGGCGTCGCGGGCTTTACCGGCGTTGCGCCGCTGTAGGTCGGCGTCGCGCCGTAGAAGAGCGTCTGCGCGTCAAGCGCCGTTCCGTTCTCGTTCTGCCACGTCACGTCGTAAGAGCGGAGCGTAGCCGTGTATTTGGCGGTATACGTCGTGTTGGAGGAAACCAGCTCGAACTCCGATTCCCAGCCCGCGAAGTCGTAATAATACTGCGCCGTCGCCGCCTGTGTCGGCAGCGCGCTGTTGTAGGCCGACACCGCGCCCGCCGCAAGGTCGGCGTCCGTCTCAAGCACCGTCCCGTCCGCGTTCTTCCACGTCACCGTGTACGGTGCGCTTTCAGGCGCGGTTATGACAATGTCTTTGACCCAGCCGCAGTCCTCGCCTACGGAGCCGCTGCCGTCCTTCGTATAGGACCACTTCAATACATGATCGCCGGAACCGACAGATACCGAATAGGTCGTCCAATCATCCTGCGCGCCGCTGATATCGGTTTTATGATCGGTGTCCACATAGAAATGCAATTTGTCCCAACCATTCTCGGAAGAGGACTTCCACTTGAAGGAAACATCGCAGGGACCCGTGACCGAAATCGTCGCCCACGTGTTTGTGTTGCCGCCAATCTTGCCCGTTCTAATGCTGCCGTCATCAAGCCATGTCCACGGCTCTTGGCAAGTGGTGTCGATTTCGTCGAAGCCGTGCTGCTTGATCCAGTGGGCGTAGAGAGTGGTGTCGGCGGAGATATCCACCGGGGCACTCAAAGCATCACCCGACCACCGCGCCATCGCCCAGGAGCATGAATAGCCTTCGCGCGGCTCATCCAACGGTGGAAATTCGCTCACGTCAAGCTGACTTCCTTTCTTCACGTAGCGCGCCTCGAGTTCCGTCGCGCCCTCGTAGTTCAAATCGCGCGTGACGGCCCAAGAATCGTACGGCGTCACGACGAAGTCCCTTATCCAGCCGCAGTCGTACGTGCCGGTCGAGCTGTAGTCTTTGTAATAGACCAACTTCAAGACATGGTTGGCGGAATCCTCGAACGTAAGCGAGATGTCCGCCCAGTCCGTCATCTCGCCACTGATGCGGCTCTGCTCCACATCATCAACGTAGAACACCAGCGGATCGTTGTTGGCCTCGGTCGAAGTCTTCCACTTGTAAGTCACCGTGCATGGCCTTTTGACGGTGTACGTGGCCCAAGTATTCGTGCTGTGGCCGATCGCGCCCGTGCGCCAGGTTATTCCGTCGTCCTCAATGGTCCACTCGGCGGTGGGGTCGGATGTGTCGAAGTCGGTCGTCTTGGCCCAGTGCGCGTAGAGCGTTGTATCGGCGGAGAGCGCATACGGAGGCTCGACGAGTTCGCCGCTCTCCGCAGCGGTGAAATACCCGAGTAAGGCATAGCCGTGGCGTGCTAAAGGCGGAAACACGTCCATAACAACGTCCTTTGCCGCATACGCGGTGACGGTCGCCAATCCATCGTAGTTGGGCACGACCGACAAGGAGCGGATCTCGCCCTCGAACGTCGCCATCTCGAAATCTTTCACCCAGCCGCAGTCCTGTCCGCTTACAGCGCTCCCATCCTTCCCATACTTCCACTCAAGGACATCAAGCGAGTTTGAAATGACCACGGAAACGGTCGTCCAGTCGTTCCCCACTCCGCTTATCGTCGCAACCTGTCTCCCTTCCGTATCAAACACATACGCTCCGTTCACCGTAAAGTGCAAATTGTCGCATCCGTTTTCGGAGGACGTCTTCCACTTGAAAGAGAAGACGCACGGACGTGGAAGAGAAGTCCGGAGCCATGTGTTCTGGCTGTTTCCGATCACGCCCGAACGAAGCGCCCCCTCGTCGGCATCCACGAACCATTCGGCATCGCCGCCAGTTGAGCGCACGGCGGGCACGGCGATGAAGACCGCCGTGTAGACGACATTGCTCTCTACTTCCGCAATTTCCGGCGTCCACCCCGCGAACAGATATTCGAGGGTTCCATCGCCCGCCTTCGTCAAAGCGCCATGGGACGGCAAAAGGCCGTATTCGACGCTTGTCGTGTCGGCGGTCGTGCCGTCGTCGTTCTTCCATGTGACGGTGTAGGACTCGAACGATGCCTTCGGCGTCAGCGTCACGGTGTTGTTGCCGTCGTTCGAATATTCCTTGTCGAAGCGCAGCATGCCGTAGATTCTGCCAACGGTTGCCGAGCCGTCGCCCTGGCCGATGAACTGCTGTGCCGTCGCGCCCTTCGTGGCCGTGAGGCTCGTGATGCCCGTCGTGAGCGTAATGTCGCCGCACTTGCCGTTTGTGTATGTCGCGCCGATCGCGCAGGCGTCGTCCCGGCTGTAGCCGCTGTGCGCGTCGGCGACCACCGTACCGCCCGAAATCAGGATGTTGCCGCACGTGCCGCGGCAGCCCGCGCCGATGGCCGCCGTGCATGTCCCGCCGTCGCTGGTGGACCTGTCGACTTCTGCCGTGACCGTGCCGCCGGAAATCGTGATGTCGCCGCACGTGCCGTAGTAAGCGGAACCGATGCCGGCGGACCAATCGCCGCCCTGCGCCGTGACCGTACCGCCATCGATGACGATGCTACCGCACGTGCCACTGTTGCCCGAACCGATACCTGCGCCAGTAGTTCCGCCAAAAGCTTCGATCGTACCGCCTTCGATGACGATGCTACCGCACGCGCCACCTTGGCTCGAACCGATGGCTGCGGCATTGTATCCACCCGCGGCCGTCAGCGTACCAGACCCTCTGATGGTCAACGTGGCATTCTCAGCCGGACGTACGCAAGAATGGCCGGCTACCGTGTTCGTGACGGCGTTCACCGAGCCGGGCGCGAGAATGATCGTCGCGTCGCCAAGGCAGTCGACCGCCGGTGCGGTACCGCTCGTGTGCGTCATTGTCGCGCCGTTGAACGTCACCGTCGCGCCGGCCGTGATGGTGATCTCGTAGTCCTCGTACACGCCAGTGAGCGTGTCGCCGTCGTTCAGCGTGAGCGACGTCGCGGCGTTTGCGCCGAGGCCTGCGGCGGCAAAAGCCACCGTCACGGACAGCATCGCCGCCCGCTTCAACCATGTTCTGATCGTTTTCATTTTTTCTGTGTCCTTTCGATTTGTCCCGGTTTCACCGCTCGCCGTCTGACACGAATCGAGGACATAGAAAACCTCTCGTTCATGTCTCGCGAGAGGTCGTAGGAAGTACCTTTGTAGAAAACACGAAGAGAGGAAGCGTGTACTCGCTTCTCTGCTAAGTGCCGTTCTACTTGAAATTTCCTACGTTTCCCGCGACGACTGCTTGCAGCATTGCAAATTGTTGTTCGGCGGATTTCTCCCCGCCTTATCGTTTTAACTGTCTATGGGCTTTGTCCTTTCATTTCCAGTTTCTCGATTTGATATTGGTTTTAGAGCGCGGCGATTTCGGCATATCCCCCGAGCGAAGCGAGCGCTTACAGCGTCTCAATGAGGGGTGCGGTGAGGCCGGTGAGGTCGGCGATGTCCGCTACGGCAAAGCCCTTGTCTTTCATCTTGCGGGCGGACTGGCGCAACTTTTCAACTGCCGCGTCGCGCTCGGCATTTGCCGCGTTGAGCTCAGCATTTGCCGCGTTGAGCTTCGTCTCTGCCTCGGCGAGTTTCACCTTTGTCTCTGAGAGTTTCGCTTCCTGCTCTGCTATGTACCTCTTCTTTGTGGTCTCGATGCTGACGCGGTCCCAGAAACCTTCGTAGGCGGCACGTTCCACGTCGTTGAGCCCAGACTCCCTGATTATCTCCAGCGCCTCCCCCGTCTGCGGGTTGTCGAGAAGGTCTTGCGATACATCATCAGCTCCGTCGCGGTCGATTTCCGTCAAAAAACGAAGCCAAAGAATCTGCATCTTCTTCTCGGTGAGGTTCTTCGCCTTGAACTTCGGGAGTTCCACAAAGACGATGTGCAGTCCGTCCAGCACCTTGTTGGAATCGATGTCGTGTACAAGATGGTAGTAGTGGTAGTACCCGTCCATATCCGGCTCGAACGTGTGGTTCACCAGATTAAGTGAATAGACTGGCTGGAGCAACTGGTAATCGTTGCCTTTCGGCAGTTGCCTGACATACGCCTTCGCAGAGTTTAGCAGCACCCTCTGCTTGAAGTCGGGGAACCACTCCATCTGCATCTCGACAATGAACTTGCGTCCGCCCGTCTCTTCGCAACGGACATCAACGATGGAGTTCTTGCCAAGAGGCGTCTCCGGCACCATCTCCGGCGGAAGGTACTCTATCGACTCAACCTTCTTGCCATCGTCAAGGGGAAGCAAGGCATTAAGGAGGCTTATGACGAGATTTTTATGTTCGCCAAAAACCTTCTTGAAGGTCACATCCGCCTTTGGATCGAGATACCTTGCCATTCAACATTTCCCCTGTTCAAGATTGCATTGGTATTTTATCATATTCTTCCATGCCACGCAACCGCGCCACACACACTCATTTTGGGACGCCGATTT
>JAZQBR010000322.1:0-22809 GCA_045545855.1 Kiritimatiellia bacterium
CCCCCTTCTCAACGCGGCATGATGCCGCGTCTCCATTTTTTGGGTAACGGAATCCACGGGGAGAGACCCCAACGGTTCGGGTCCCTCCCCATAAATTCCGGGCCGACCGCCTTAGCGCAGGAACAGGCGGAAAGGCATCGACCCCTGGGCGACGCAGACGCACGTCTTGCCGTCGACAGTCATCGTGCGGACGGTGAAGTTGCGCCACTTTGCTTCTGTCGCCCCCTCGGGCTTCTCGGGCAGCACAAGCTCGATATTCTTGTTTATGCCCTTCACCTCGCCATTGACGACACCGGCTATTACAACATAGCCGTCGCAGAGACCGTCAGCGCCCATGAGCGCCTCGGCCGCACCATCAAGCTCGCTGATGTCGATCTTCACGACATTCGAAAAATCAAGCGTGGCCTTGTGCCCAAGCTGGCTGAAGTCGACCGGGAGCGACAGCTCCAGTGCGTCGTCCTCAGTCTCCGTGCCGTCAAGCTCGGTACCTTCTGGGTAGGCAAAGTACTCGACGACCGCGCCGCTGACATTGCCGCCGCTCAGAGCGTTTACGGCATTCTTGTTGTTGTCGAACTTGAAGGTGTCCCCGTTCGACTGCAGAACGGTCAGCGAGCCAGCCTCGACCGTCGTGAGACCCGAATATTCAGGGTACGCGATAGTCATGGCACCAGCGCCCTTTTTCGTGAAACCGCCCACATAATAGTTCGGTATCGAGACGAGGAGCGAGCGATTGACGTTGCCATCGTCGATGACCAGCGGGAGGGCATAAGAGCCCGACGCGCTCTTCGCGATATTCGTCGATATGTCGACCGTAAAGTTTGCGTTCAGTTTGAGCTGCGCGTCGGCCTCGCCGGAGAACAGAATGTACCCAGGGTCTGCCCCAGGGCGAGGCTGTGCGGAATCGGACATCAGCTCAACAGTACCGCCTGTAATTTCGTAATTATGAACCGAAGCGGCGCTTACATGCAGCGTACCTGTACCAACCTTCTTGATTGTCGCGCTGTTGAACTGCGTGTCCCACGTACGATCATTTAGTACCTCACCACTTTTTGTCGAGTAGAGAGCCAAGCGACCGCCCAAGGTGTCTTCCTGATTTAGCGCACCTATGATGAGCGTCGCATTTTTGAAGTTGCCCGGCTGGTTGATGGAGCTGTTGCCTACAGAACCGAAGTAGTACTCGCCGTCGCCAAAATCGCGGAACCAATTGAAATGCGTCGAGTTGTTGCCGCCAGCGCCGTTGGCGACCTGCCACAAAACCTTGTCGGACGACGCACTCCTGACTATGCCGGAGCAGTTGCGGTTCGGGGAGTTCCAGGCGCCATTGACTATTATCGAGCCGCCGGTCATCCCGTTGTTGCAGTTAAGAAAGACGCCATTCTGGTCAAACTCGGCGATAAGCTCCAGATTGCCGTCGCCCGAGAGCGCACCTGTAACCTCAATACGCGCGCCAGTCGAGAACAGCTTGCCGGGCTGGCCTTCGGTCTTCGCGACTACCTCAATCGGGTTCTCAATCTTAAGTTCACCGCCGTTGTTGCCGACACCACCGTTATCGTCCAGAATTATCTGGCCGTAGCCGCTTATGGCCGCCGTTTTGATGACGCCGCCGGAAATCTTCGTCGCCCCCTCGACCGCCAAAGATGCGACAACCGGCCAGTCGGTGACTATGACCTCCCAAGAATCAGCCGTGGCCGGGAATGTCACGGCGTCCTGCGGTGCAGGGAACTCGGCGACCTGGACGCCATCAACAGACCAGCTGCCCCATGTGTTCCAGTAGTTCCCTTTCGCGCCCGTCCAGACATACGTCCCGGCCTGACGCGTAGCGCTGAGCGTTCCATCGGCGAGCGCGACATTTGCATACGTGCTAGGCAAAACGAAATTGGACGTCGTGATTTCGCTATCCGCAACTGTAATCAAGTTGGCCGTCGAGCCAACAGCGGCAATCGGCGATGAAAAGGCGATCTTGCCGCTATTCTCGAATGTCACCGACGCAAAGGCAAGCCCTGCGGGCACAGAGAGCGTGCAACCGCGGACGACGACCGGCACTGCGACATCGCCGGTCACATATACCGTCGTATCGAATGTAAACACGGCGACATCGTCAGCCGTCGGCAGTTCAACGGCGGGCTCGCCATTGACGGTCCAGTTGCCAACATCGCTCCAGTCGGCGCCATTCGCTCCAGACCAGACATACTCGTAAGTATCCGAAATTGTGATCACCCACGGATTTACCGACTGGTCCAGAACTGCGCGCCCCGACTTGCCCACGAGAGAGACCTCGCCCTCGAGCGACGTATAGCCGAACACTTCCTCGCCGTTGGTGGCGCCGGCGAGATCGAGCCAAAGCGTCGCGTCCGAGGCAACGGCCACATCGCCGAGCCTCACGCCATGACGCAGTGAAACAGAGCCGGCCTGGACCGACAGGTCGCAAGGATCGTCTGCGGGCAACCCGCTCAACACGAGCGCGCCGTCGCCGACCTTTTCAATCGACTTTCCTGCGAGAGCGTCGGCGAAAGGCGAAACATCAACCGTCTGGGCCGTCAGCACCCAGTCGGACGAATCAACCTTGGCCGTGAACGTCTCGCCGTCTTCTGTCGACAACAGCGGCACCCGCACCTTCAGGTCATCAATACCGCTGTAGGCCCGGGTGGCGTCAGCACGGTTCTTGTTGACGTCAAGCACGAGCGAAGTGAAATTCGCGAAGTCGCAGACACGCGTTCTGGGGAACACCTCGTCGCCGCTGGCATTATACGCGGCGAACGACACGCCCTCGTCTTCGCTGGCTATCACAACAGCGTGGTACCATCTGTTCTGGTTCGAGGCCCCAGAGCAAGTGGCGCCGAAAGCCGCAGTATCAATCTTGGTCGCCGAAAGCGCGCCGTCCAAGTAGACAAGCGCCTTGTCAGCCGTCTCAATGGATGTGTTTGACACCACCTTTATTTTCGCCTCTTCGCCGACATACAGAGAAAAACCGATTTCTGCCGCCGCTTCGATATTCGCTGAATTCTGCTTGGCAGCGAACCAGTCAAACTCGATAGCGTACGACTTGAGCGTCGCGACGGCTTCCGGGAAAGTGTATACAGCCTTGTGCTGCCTATTGCCCGAGCCCGTCTCGGCATACGCCTGCAAGTATTTCGACTCACCGCCCCCCAACAATGTGCGACTTTCCTGCGAATGTCCACCACAGCCCTCGTTGCGATTGCCTCTGCTATACGAATGGCAATCCCACCCGGTGTCGTAGGTCGCCGCATCCTCGAAATCATGCACGAACACGTCGCTCCAAGCATAGACTGTCGTATTGAAGCTAGGAATGTTGTACTTGACTTCAGTCGTCTCGTCATTGACAATCGCGCACTCAGGCTGGACGGTGAAGGTGATGGAGCCGTCACCGACGACCGTAAGCGTACCTACGCCCGTAAGCGGCTCAGAGATGACAATGTTGTGCCCGTCTGTATCAAGCGTGACATTGCCGGTGATGTTTACGGTGAGATTTGCCGAAGACGGGATGAACGCACCGTCAGCGGCAGCCTTGAGCGTACCGCCCGAAAGCGTCACCGTGCCAGAACCCTCGCCACCCTCGATCGCTGTCGCGACGAGAGAGCCGGCGGACATTTCAAGGCCGCCCGTGCCAAACCGGCCGACGACGACAGAGCCGTCAAGCTCGATCTCGCCGCCATTGATCTTGACTGTTGTTATCGCGCCGGTATTGTTCGCTATCGCCAGAGCGACACCGGTGTCGCCTTCGTTCTTCGACCCGGGCGCATAGACATAGCCGCTGCCGCTGACCGTGAACTCGCCCGATCCGTTCAAATCTATGAGTCCATTCTTGTTTTCACCCTGGCCCAAAAGCAGCTTGCCGCCGCTGACGGTTATGTAGGCCTTGCTCTGGGCGTTCGCGCGGCCGGCCGCCAGCCAGTAATTTGCCGCCACGGTGCCGCCGGCCACGGTCAGATAGGCGACTCCGCCACCCGCCGAAACAACGACATCGCCGCCGAGGGTATACTTGCCCGACGACACCTTCAGCGCGCCGCGCTGCTCCGCGCCATCGCCGATGCCCAAATGCGCAGTTGCGGCAAAGCCATAGTCTTCGCTGCCGTCTACCGACTTGAATTCGACCGGGGCGACCATGTCGCCGTTGGCGTCTACATAGGTATAACTTTCGTTGAGCTCGCCGATCCAAACATAGCCGCCGTCTGTCGAAACAGCCGCGTTTACATCGAAAGTGGCTGTTTTACCGCCCTGCCCGACGAACGCTATCGACTCGGTCGTTTCAGCGCTGTACCCGTTCGACCAGTTGTCTGTATTGGAGCATAGCGTGTCTGCGCCGCCACCTGTCCAATCGTTTCGCGCCATCGCCGACAAGCCCGCGCTGGCCGCACACACGAGCATCAAGGCCCGGGTTAGTTTCTTCACTGCCGAAGTTTTCATGTTTCTGCTCCCTGCTTTGTTAGGACTTCACGCGTACAAGGCACACTGCCCCTGCTGAGGTTTTGTGTTTATTATACCAAAAATCGGCGCAGACCGCACTACCCATGTGGGTAGTTTTTTCCAACCCCCCGCCCGAGGCCGGCTACCAAAGCCCGAGGCGGAGATACGGCAGTATCTGCTTTTCAAGCGTCGTGTCGAGGTCGAAGAGCGCGACGCCCGCGAGATTGTACTTTCTGACAAGCCGTATCTGGTTTATGACCTGCAGCGGCGACAGCCGCGATTCGTTCGCCGTGACCCCTATGCCCACAATCGTCTTTCTGGCGTGGGTCTTGAGCATGGAGTGCTGCCGCAGATACTCCTCGAACCTCACGCTGTCTTCGGTGTAATCCATTGGCACGACATAGTCCACTATATTAGAGCCGAGCCAGCCGACCCAGTCCTGCCCGACGGACGCGACGCAGGCGGGGTACTTGCCGAGGACGGCGGTGGTGAACCAAAGCGGACGCCTCACTCGCAGCTTCGCCGCCGCCACGAACTTGGAGATCACCTCGGCCGCATCGCCCGGCTTCGCGCTGCGCTCGTACCACCTGACGAAATCGAGATGAATGCCGCCGAGCTTGTACTTCTCCTGAAGCTCGTCGATGGCCCTCAGCAGATAGCGCTGGACGTCACTGTTTGAGGGGTCGAGATACTCGGTCGGCTGGCCTTCGCGCGTTTTGAGGCACCAGCCTTTCCGGCGCAGGGCCTCCACGCGCGCGGGGGTGCCTCGCGTTGCCGTAAAACAGAGAATCCACGCGTGCACGCGAACGCCCGACCCCTTGGCCGCCTCGAGGCAGGCCTTTACCTGGTCGCCCTCCTGCTCGTATGTCTTGGAGCGCGGCAGTACGTCCGACGGATAGTGCGCGAAGCCGGCTCCCGCGAAGTTCACGAATATATCGGTGATGCCGTTGGCCTTGAGCAGGCGAAACGTGCGCGGCCAGTCTCCCGGGTAGAGTCCGCACCCGGAATGGTCCCAAACGGCGTGTATCTCGCCCGGGCGCTTCTCCTGGCGCGAGGCGTACTCTTTCAGCGACTTCTCTTCCAGAGCCTTGCGCTTCTGCCAGGTGGCGTAATTCCAAAGCTTCGGCGCGACGCTGCCCACCATGGCGGCCAGAAGCTGCGCCTTCAGCGCCTCGTCGCCGTCCGCCAGCAGCACGTGGGTCATCCAGTAGCCCGCCGCGCTTGAGAGCCAGGCGGCCTCGCCCGTCGACTTGCCGGAGCGGTCGCTCCACGTCGCCATGACGCGCGACTTGCCGGGTATCGCCTCGGCGCGCTGTATCACAGTCGAGGTCTGGAGTATGGACTTCGGGCACCCTTCGGGAAAACGCACATTGAAGTCCATACGGCTCCATTCGCCCGGATAAGACGCCGCTTTGTAGCCGAGCGGCCTCACCCCCATCATAGATGCGAGACGCGGCGAGGCCGAGTAAAACACGACCATGCGCCCTCCGCGCGCGCGATAGGCGGCGAGGGCGTCCAACTCGGCGCCTGTCGGTTCGTTGAACCCGATCAGAAAGACGATTTTGGCCGAGGCGAGAACTTCGCCCAGGCGGTCGGCCCCCGCCAGCTCGCAGTCTATCCGCTGAGATTTGAGCCACCGCCCCGCGTGCTTGGCGAGCGACATATAGTAGCCGGGTTCGTGGCTCACGACAGCGACATCGGCGCACATGGCGGGCCGCGCCGCCAGCGCCGCCGCCGCGAGCGCCGCCACCGCCGCCGCCCGGGCGAACAGCCGCCGCCACGGCGGGGAGCCTGTCGCCATCTCGCGCCCTGCCGCCATGTCAATACTCCAGTTGGCTGCCGCCTATCGTCTCGCGCAGTATCGAGTCGCCAGGCACCTTTGAAGGGTCGGCAGGCAGAATTTCGGCCAGCATCGCCGATAGAATCTCGGCCTTCGTCTCTTCGGGGGCCTTGAGCTTGACAATCTCAAGAAGGCCCGCCACATAGTGCTTTATGACCGACAGCTCATACTCCAGACCAGAATCGAACAGCGCGTCGGCGTTGTCCTTGAAGGGGTTTATCCACTTTCGCTCGCCGGCGAGAACCTTCGGCCACATGCGAAAAGTGTCGAGGGGGCTCATCTTGCGGAACTGGTTGTCTCTGACGAGACGCCTGAGAAGACGTCCGTCGGCCGGCGGCAGGCGCGAGTTGGCGAAAACGACGAGCTGGGTCGTCGGCTCGATGTAAAGCCTGTACTTGCTCTCGTCGGGCACATGCTCCGTAAGGCGCGGGTTCAAGGCGTGAATACCCTCCAGCACCACTATGCCGTTCTCCGAAAGCGCCGTCTCGCCCGCCTCGTCGAAACCGTCGTGTTTGACGAAGTCGAAGCGGCGCATGTGCACGCTCTCGCCGCGCATGAGCGCGTTGAGATCGGCTGCAAGGCGCGGCATGTCGACGGCCTCGACGGTTTCGTAGTCGAGTTCGCCGTTTTCGTCGCGCGGATTTCTCGCGTCGCCAACGAAATAGTCGTCGGTCGACAGATGCAACGCGTCCTGTCCGTTGACGCGCAGCTGGGTGCAGAGGCGCTTCGCGGTCGTAGTCTTGCCGGCCGAGGACGCGCCCGCGAGCAGCACGAGGCGCGTCTTGGGGCGTGCTGTTATCTCATCGGCTATCTTCGAGAGCGCCTTGACCTGCTTCGCCTCGCAGACGCGGATGAACTCGCCTATCACGCCCGTTTCGATTATTGCGTTAAGTTCGTCTATCGTCATTTCAAGCCCCCCTGCCGGCCCAGCCGAGCTTGCGCGCCAGGACCTCGTACGGATTATACCCTTCAAACTCCACTATCGACGCGCGCTCAGGAGATTTTCTTATCTCCAGAGCCTCGCCGTCATCGAGCATCAGCGCGTTTTCGCCGTCTGCGTAGACGCCGATTTTGCCGGCTCGTTCATCATCCCTCGCGCGCGACGTGGCGGTCATTACGACATCGTCGCTGACCACGACCGGGCGCATGCCCAGCGCGTGCGGGTTCATAGGCGTCACGACGAAACTGGCCGAGTCGGGCATGACGACGGGTCCGCCGGCCGAGAGCGAATAGGCCGTCGAACCGGTTGGTGTCGCGAAAACAAGGCCGTCTGCGAAATAGCGCGCCACGGCGCGTCCGTCGACGGCGAGGTCCAGGACGGCCGCATGGCCCGAAAGCTCCCTCATCAGCACGATATCGTTGAGCGCGAGAGCGCGCCACTCGCCCCCGTCCGCCCGTCGCGCCTCGAGCATCGTGCGGCGCGAGATGCCGTAGCGCCCCTCGGCCAGCATGGCGAGAGCCTTGCCGAAATCGCGTTTTTCGACGCTCGCGAGATAGCCGAGGCCGCCGAAGTTGAAACCCGCGACCGGCTTTGAGCGGTGGCGGCGCGCCGCCCGCAGTATCGTGCCGTCGCCCCCGAGCGCCACGACGACGTCGGCGTCATCCCCCTTCACGCACTCCTGCATGCCGAAGCCGGCGAGGGCCGCGGCGAGCGATTCGTACGCCGCCCGGGCCGCCGGCTTGGAGCCGTTCACGTGAAAATGGACGCGCCGCGCCTTCATGGGAACGTCTTCGCCTCCGCCTCTCTCAGCAGCTCGCGGTTCTTCTCGCCGAGCGCCGGTTTTTTCTTGAAGCTCGCGACAAGCGCGGTTTCGAGGTTTTCGCCCGAGAGTCCCGTGCAGCCGTACTTCTTGAGCGCCGCGAGCATCATTGTATTGGCGGCCTTGGGCACGCCGAACTCTTCGGCCATGCGCATGGCGGGCCACCTGACGAGCCGCACGCCCTCCGGCGGGTCGATGTTCACCGGCACGGTCTCGTCGACAATCACCATGCCGCCGCGCTTGACGTCGCCGGCAAAGCGCTCGTAGGCCGGCTGGTTCATGCAGACGAGCACGTCGGGATGCTCGACTGTCGGCGAGCCGATGGGAGTGCCAGAGACGACGACCGAGCAGTTGGCGCTGCCGCCGCGCTGCTCCGGCCCGTAGCTCGGGAACCATAGCGTGTGACGGCGCTCCAGACGCGCGGCTTCGGCGACGCAAAGCCCGAGCGAGAGTATACCCTGGCCGCCATAGCCGGCGAACTTGAAGCGTCTCTCGGCGAACGCGGCGTCGTCGACCGGCGCGGGCACGGCCGCCTTCTCGGCGAAGAGGTCGCGGCACGAAGCGGCCGCAGGCACCGGGCGCGCGACCAACCCCTCGCCGGCCTCGTCTCTAAAGACGCCGAGCGGAAACTCGCGCTCCATCTCGTTCATGCAGAACGCCGCCGCCTTGTCGGGCGACATCTTGAAGTTTGTCGGGCACGGCGCGAGAATCTCCAGAAGCGCATAGCCCTTTTTGTCGCGCTGTATCTCGAAAACCTTGCGTATCGCCTGCTTCGCCTGCATGATGCGGCGGGTGTCTGCGACGGAAACGCGCGCGATGTAGACCGGCGCCTTCAGCTGGGCGAACACCTCGCAGACGTGCAGCGGGTGGCCCGTGAGGGCCGGGTCGCGTCCGAACGGGGTCGTGGTCGTCGTTTCGCCGTCGAGGGTCGTCGGGGCCATCTGCCCGCCGGTCATGCCGTACAGCGAGTTGTTGACGAATATGCAGCCGAAGTGCTCGCCGCGGCTCGCCGCCTGGAAAGCGTTGTTGAAGCCGATCGCCCCGAGATCGCCGTCGCCCTGATAGGCGATCGCAACCGCATCGGGGCGCGCGCGCGAAACGCCCGTCGCCGCGGCGCTGGCGCGGCCGTGCGCCGCCGATATGTGGGCCGCGTCCCAGTAATAGTAGGTAAAGACGCCGCATCCTACCGGGTCGACGAATATGGTTCTGTCCTGCAGCCCGAGATCGGCGCAAGCCTCGGCTATCAGCTTGTTGATTATGCCGTGGCCGCACCCGGGGCAGTAGTGCGTGAAGCTGACGTTCTTCCCGCTGCGCGGGAAGGTCTTGTACATTCCCCTCTGTTCTATCGCGCAGGCCATCACAGCACCTCCTTCGCGGCCTTTACCGCGTCGTCGACCGACACGACTTCGCCGCCCATGCGATTGACCATCTTGACCGACGCCGCCTCGGCGCCAAGCCCCGCCTTCGCGAGGTTCAGCCTCACATCGTCGGCGAACTGCCCGGCGTCCAGCTCGATCGTCATGAGCCGCCGCCCTTTGGCCGCCGCCGCAAGCGCCTCGCGCGGGAACGGGTTCAGAGTCACCGGACGGAACACGCCCGCCTTCACGCCTTCGCGCCTCAGCTCCTCGGCCGTCGTGCGCGCTATCCGGCTCGATATGCCGAAGGCGACGACAAGAAGCTCGGCGTCATCGGCCATATACGACTCGCTCATCGCGTCGGCCGCCATTCTCGCGTACTTCTCCTGAAGGTGGCGGTTGAACTCCTCCTGCTGGGCGGCGTCGAGATATATCGACTTCACAAGATTCGCGCGCGTCGCGGGCGTGCCCTCGGCGGCCCAGGCCGAGAAATCCGGCCGGGGCGTTTCTTCGTCGGGCAGCCTGACAGTCTCCATCATCTGGCCCTGCAGGCCGTCGGCGAAGACAATGGCCGGCGTGCGCCATTTGGCGGACATGCGAAAGGCCTCGATCGTGAGGTCGAGCATCTCCTGGGCGCTGGCGGGCGCGAGCGTGAAGGTCTGGTAGCTGCCGTGGCCGCCGCCCTTCACCGCAGGGGTGTAGTCAGACTGCTCGGGGTAGACGTTGCCCAGACCCGGGCCCGCGCGGTTTACGTTCACCACCACGGCGGGGAGCTCGGCGCCGGCGAGATAGCTTATGCCCTCCTGCATGAGGGAGAAGCCGGGCCCGCTCGTCGCTGTCATGCAGAGCCGACCGGCGCCCGCAGCCCCGAACATCATGTTGATCGACGCCGTTTCGCACTCCGCCTGCACGAAAGTGCGCCCGAGCATCGGGAACCATTTCGCCGCACCGTGCGCAATCTCGCTCGCCGGCGTTATCGGATAGCCGAAATACAGGTCGCAGCCCGCGTACAGCGCGCCTATCACAACCGCTTCGTTGCTCTTGACGAACTTTGTCATTTTTCCACCTTCAACGCATACGGCTCGGGACAGTTGTAGAAGCATATCCCGCATCCTACACACCCTTCGCCCGTATATTTCACGTACTTCACGCCCATCGCGTTCAGCTCTTCGCCGATCGCGAGGCACTTCTTGGGGCACGCCGCGACACAGCGCCCGCACCCCTTGCAGTTCTCCTTGTCTACAACTACCATTTAACCCTCCATGGTAACGCCGGGCGGACCATCCGCCCCCAAGCAATCAGCCGCCATTCGACCAAAGCGCCTTCGGGCTTAAGGACTTCAGGGATAGTCCGCCGGCAAAGTCAGTATCTCGCAGCCGTCGTCCGTTATCGCGACCGTATGTTCGAAATGCGCCGACAGGCACCTGTCGCGCGTCACGACCGTCCAGCGGTTCTCGAGAACATCCGTCTTCTCGCCGGCCTTGGTCATCGCGATCATCGGCTCGATGGCGATTGTCATGCCGGGCCTGAGAACGAGCTTCGTGCCCGGCTTGCCGTAGTTGGGCACCTCGGGGTCTTCGTGCACGGTTCTGCCGACGCCGTGGCCGATCCAGTCGCGCACAATCCCGAAGCCGGCGTCTTCGGCGACCTTCTGTATCGCGTAGCCCACGTCGCCCAGATGTACGCCCGGGCCGCACGCGGCGATGCCCGCGGCGAGACATTTCTTGGTGGTCTCGACCAGCCTCAGCACCTCGGGGTCGGTGACGCCGAGCGCGACGGTGCGCGACGTGTCGCCGTTGAAGCCCCGGGTGAATATGCCTACGTCTGTCGAGACGAGGTCGCCCGGCATTATGACGCGGTGGCGGCTCGGTATGCCATGTATGACCTCGTCGTTTATCGACACGCATATATGCCCCGGAAAGCCCCCGTACTGGTAGAAACTCGCCTTGACGTTGTGTTTCTTGCAGTACTCCACGACGAGGTCGTCAATCTCGCCCGTCGTCACACCGGGCGCGACCGCCGCCGCGCAGATGTCGCGTATCTCCGCGCTCATGCGGCACGCCTCGCGCATGCGGTCGATCTCGGTCTTGCTCTTTATGTCTACTTTCACATCACCCTCAGAAATTCCGCCGCGACGCTGTCGACGCCGGTCGTGCCGTCCACGCTCTTCAGAATGCCCTTTTCGCGGTAGAACGCGATAAGCGGCTCGGTCTCGCCGTGGTACACTGCGAGACGGTCTTTCACGGTCTCGGGGTTGTCGTCCTTGCGTATGACGAGCCCGGTGCCGCAATTGTCGCAGACGCCTTCGACCTTCGGCGGCAGGTTCTTGACGTGGTAGCCGGCCTTGCACTTCGGGCATGTGCGGCGCCCGGCGATGCGGTCTTGTATGATGCCGTCCGGCACGTCTATCAAAACCGCGCTCCTGACGGGCGCGCCCATCCCCTCGAGTATCTTCGCCTGGGCGAGATTTCGCGGGAAGCCGTCCAACAGCATCGTGACCTCGCCTGTCGTCTCGGCGACGACATCCTTGATCATGCGGGCGATCAGCTCGTCGGGGACGAGCCGGCCTTTTTCCATATACTCCTTGGCCTCGACGCCGGCCGCGGTCCCCTTGGCGACGGCGCCGCGCAATAGGTCGCCCGACGACACGTGCCTCAAGCCCGCGTTTCCGGCGGCGAGCTTGCCGGCGATGGTACCCTTCCCCGAACCCGGGGCCCCGAGTAGAATGACTATGTTCATGATTTGCTTTCCTGTTGTTTGCCTAAAGCCGCCGGCGCGCGCGACTGCGCGACGCACGCCTCCACTAAATCAGCCACTTTCGCCGCCGCGTCGGGCGTCGCGAGAGAGAGCATCTTGGCCGACATCTCGGCGAGACGTTCGGGCCTGTCGTACTTTGCCGCGAGATAGCGCGCGAGCTGGTGGGCCGAAAGCTCTGCCTGAATCGCCTCGTCGGCCGCCCCGTGCGACGCAAAAGCGTCAGCATTGAAATGCGGGTGGTTTCCCAGCGCGGACGGCAGAGGTAGGAGCAGGGCCGGCTTGCCGCAGGCCGCGAGCCCGAAGCATGTCGACGCCCCCGCGCGGGCCACCACTATGTCAGCCGACGCGAATGCGTTCGCCATCTCGTCCTCGAACGCCATGACGCGCGCGGGTATGCCCGCTAGCGCATAGGTGGCCATCACGCTGCCTTCGTCGGCCGCCCCGGTCTGGTGTATTACATAGAGCGCACGGCGTGCTTCGGCGGGACGCGCCGCGAGCTCGTTCTTAAGAAGCACGATCGCCTCGCTCGCGAGATGGTTCACCATATGGGCGCCTTGGCTGCCGCCCGTCACGAAAACGACGAACGAGCCCTGGGGTATGGAATCGAAGCGCTTGCCGGCTGTTATCGAAGAGCGTATGGGCAGACCCGTCCTGACAGTCTTGACGCGCGGCAGGTACTTGGCCGTCATGTCGAAGCTCGTCGCGACCGCCTTGGCGTAGCGCGAGAGAAATTCCACCGCGCGCCCCGGCACCGTGTTCGCCTCGTGCAGCACCACGGGCACGCCGCACCCGTTCGCCGCCATCACAGGCGGCAGCGACGAATAACTGCCCATCGCCAGCATCGCGTCCGGCCGCGCCTTTCTCATCTCGCGGCGGCACCGCAATATGGAGCGCACAATCGCGAACGCGTTTCGGGGCGAAAGCTGCTTGGCGCCGGTCGAAAACGCCGGGCCGGACCAGTTGCGCATGACGCTAGACTCGACGTCGCGGCCCGTATCCCAGACCGTGACATCGTGCCCCCGGCTTCGCAGTTCGCCGGCCACCGCCAGCCCCGGGAACGCATGCCCGCCGGTGCCGCCACATGCTACGACAATTTTCATCTCGTCTCTTCAGCTCCTCCGTCTTGGGCGCATATTATACCATATCTGCCTTACGTTGTGGGGGCTAAAGTTACGGCCAACGCATTAAAAGCCGATCCTTCCCCTTCGGGGCCCCTGGATCGTTTTTTAATGCGTTGGAAGTGTCTCAGCAACCAGCAGCCAGCAGCGCAGCGTCCAGTGGGAAGCGGACGTGAATCCACACTTCACTGGGCGCTGATCACTGGTTGTTGGCTACTGAAACACTTCCAACGCATCAAAAATTCTTTCTACACCGCGTCAGCGTGGAGAAGGAATTTTTGATGCGTTGGCCGTAGGGCTAAAGTTCGCCCTCGCGCAAGCGGCGCGGACGGGGGCGCCTGCCGCCGCCGCGCGCGCCTGGATTGGTGTCGGCGCGAACGCCCGGCCTGTCGTAGCCGCGCACGCGCGGACGGGGCGCATCGGGCTTGAGGCCACTCTCAAGCATGAAGTCCTTGAGTGGCTTGTAACCCTTTTCGGCCATAAACTCGTCCCATTTCGCCGGCAACACGACCTTCACCGCAGCCCAGCCGCCGCCCGGCAAGCACATCTCCTTGTTGCGCGCCGGGTCGCCCGTCACCAGAAAGACATTCTTGCCGGCCTCCATGACAGGCACCGTCTCGACCTTCTCAAGGCCCGACCAGACAAGCCAGGGCGGCGTTGCCGTCGCCGTCGCCCCTTCGGCCTCGGCTATCGCCGCCGCCTGGCGCGACAGCGGACACGCCGCCGGATCGAACGCGCTGCCGGGGTTGCCCCAATAGTTCGCGAAAGCGCGCTGGCCCAGGGGGTTGCGCGCCGTCTCGACCAGAGCCTTTTCGAACGCGTCCTTCGTCTTGTACGCCTTGGCGAGATCGCGCGCCACGTCGGGCGTCAGCAGAAACGTGCGGTACACGCGGGGCATGCCGCTGCCAACAGCCATCTGCTGCTTTTCAACAGCGTCCCACGCGACTATATCCCTTATCCGGCCAGGGTCGCTCGTCGCCGGCACAAGGTTGTTGCCCCAGTTCAGCGCCGAAGCCGCGGTCAATGTGGAATCATTGAGTTCATAGCCCTGCTGCATGTGCCAGGGCTTCCAGCCGACGTCCAGTGCCGCCTTGTCATCCTCTACAAGACACCACGGCATCAGGTAGCCGAAGGTGCCCATTCTGTTCTCTTTTATGCGGTAACCGCCGAGATTCGCAAGCGCGAGGCCTATGAAGCGCCCGAGCACGGCGTTGCGCGGCGCAGATATCTCGCCCTGCGCCGAATCAAAGCCGAGCTGCCTCGCGACCGGTCCGTTCAGCCAGCAGTAGGGCGTCCAGGCGTGAGTCGAAACGAGCGTCCGCCGAAAATCCCCGGATTTCATCGCTTCGGCAAACGCGAGCAAGAGCGGCATGAACTCCGGCGGACAGCCTGCCATCACGCCGTTCACGGCGACATGTCTTACGGTCACCGCTCTTTGCGCCGGCGGTATCACACCAATCGAATGGTCCGGCGGCAGGTCGGTGAAGCGCAGAAACTCGTCGACCGCCGCTTCGGTCGGCGGGATTACCGGCAGACCGTCCGTCCAGCCCGAATCGAGAAAAGCCCTCTGTATCTCGCCTGCCGTCGCGACGAGCGCGACCTCGCCTGGCGCGGCGGCGGACGCACTTCCGGCGGCACCCGCCTCGCGCTCGTCGACGGTGATAGGCTCGAGGAGCGCGCGTTTCACGGCCGGCCACAGCGTCTTTCGGGTGTTCTCCAAAAGTTCCTCTCTGGTATGGGCGGCGAACGAGCCGGGGTACTCGGCGACCCGCAGAACCATTACGCCCGCCGCGCGCGCGGTCGCCTTGGCCTGGCTCGCGAAGCCGGGGCCGGCAATCATCACAGACGGCACGCCTACCGCCTCTGCCGCGATGCAAGAGCCCGTCTCCTTGGGCGTGCAAAGCCCGCAGCCGCCGTTGCCCGCTACGACAGCGTCAACCTTGTACTCGCGAAGCCGCCTCTGGAACTCGTCCTTTTCGCGGCGGACGAGACCCGGGCGGGGGTAAGGCCCCGCCGAGCCAATCTCCGAAAGCAGATAGACTTTGGCCGTTGGATGCTCGGCGAGTATGAGACGCTTGAGCTCCGGGTGGGTGACCGAGGCCATGAAACTGCCGCCCACAAGAGCGATCGTCTTGCCGTCGAGCGTGTCGAGGCGCTGGACCTGGGCCACCGTCTCGACAGCCGTCGCCGGCACGGGCGAGAGAACCGCGAGTTCGGCCCCGGCTGCGGACTGCGGCATCGGGCAGAGGCCGTCTTCGCAGTCCGGCACAGACGCGGCGGCGGCGAGAGCGGCTGCCAGCGCGGCCGTTGCGGATATCACAATCGTTTTTATGGCCAGAAGCATTTTCAATGTCGCGTTCTTGAGCGTTGGCACAGCCCTCTTCAAGAGCTTCAGTATCATACCGCGCTCGTCGGTGCCCAGCGCCTCGAAGCCCTCGAACCGGCCGGCGAACTCGAGCGCCACTTTGTCGAAACGCGCGCGCTCGTCCGGGTCGTCTTCATCCGTGTACGGGTAGACTCCCTCGGCGCGCCAGGCGCCGACAAGCCCGGCGGCGCGTTCTTCGCCCACGGCCGCGAAGTGGGCCTTCAGGACCTTCTTCGCCTCGTCGAGGTACTGCCGCACCTCGGCGTTCAGTTCATCCATGACAAGCGCGTTCTCCGCCGAGAGCGCCGGGAAGCGCGGCGAAACCAGGTACGCCGTAAAACTCGCCCCGCCAGATCGCACCTGGGCCGGCAGCTCGTGCAGCTGAAAGCCGTCTGGCCCGGCGAAAACGAGCCGGCCCGAACCGGCGAACTTGCGCCGCCACTCGATCACCTCGAGTTTCGCGACAACCCCGCCAGGCATGTCCAGACGGTAATCCGTCGCGCGGCGCTGCACTATTACCGGCGTCACCGGCAGCCCGTTGAAATATATCCGCACGTCCGGATAGCTCTTGAGATACAGGGCGAACTTCGCCGCAAGCGACTGTACCGTTTCGCCGGCGTTGAGAAGCGAGTCGCAGTTGGCGCGCACGCTGTCGATGTAAACCTCGGTGCCGGTCGCGGGACCGGGCTCGCCCACGGCATCGATGCCAAATACGCCGGGATTCTCGATTTCGCCGCATATCTTGTACGACAGCAGTTCGCCGCCGATCCGCGTGGTGGTGCGCCATTCGACATGCCCGCCGAGCGCGAAGGCCTTGAAGCGCCCGCGCCCGTGGCGCCCGTGCAGCCGGCGGTGCAGAGAAGCGGTGCCCCGGCCGGACATCTTCCAGCTGCCGCCGAGCGAGCCGAATGTCGCGTCGGCCCGCAGCACGTCTATGCCGGAGCCGTCGTCGGCCACCCTCACCGCCTCGACCGCGCCGAGAGCGTTTGTGACAACATCGACGCGCACCTCGCGCGCGTCGGCGTCGAGAGCGTTCCAGACAAGCTCCTCGATCGCGGCGAGCGGGGCGGCCTTTGACAGCGAGGCGATATGGTCCGCCTGGGCTTGAACGTATATCTGTCTGCTCATAGCGCGATATCCCTTTCTCCGGCGGCGTTGTCCACGATATCGACAGGCTTCACGCCCGACGAGGTGACGAGATCGATCTTCAGGCGAATCGCCTCCAGCTCGGCACGGCAGGTCTCGACCAGCGCCCGGCCCTCTTCGAACGCCTTTATGGTGTCGTCGATATTCATGGTGCCCGACTCCATCCGGCGGACGAGGGCGTTGAGTTTGTTCAGGTTTTCTTCGAATTTCATCTGGGCTCCCGTTGTGTTGGTGTCTGGTCGAGCGAGGAAAAGAAGTTCATCTGGCCCGGCAGCTCCGAGATTTTCCTGCGCGGCCGGCGCACGGCTTTCGCCGGCGCGTTCACGTCTATCTCGTTCGCCTCCAGGTTGCGCAATATCTCGGCGGCGCGCTCCACGACCTCGGGCGGCAGGCCCGCCATCGCGCCCACATGTATGCCGAAGCTCTTCTCGGCGACGCCGGGCGCAATGCGCCTTAAAAAGACGACCCGCCCGCCTTCCTCCTTGACCTTCACCGTATAGTTCTTGACGCCGGGCAATATGTCGGCCAGGTCGGTCAGTTCGTGGTAGTGGGTCGCGAAGAGCGTCTTCGCCTTCGAGTCGGCCTTGCCGTGCAGGTATTCGGCGACCGACCACGCGATGGATATGCCGTCGAACGTCGAAGTGCCGCGGCCGATTTCGTCCAAGACGACGAGCGAGCGGCGCGTCGCGTTGTTGAGTATGTTGGCCGTCTCCTGCATTTCGACGAGAAACGTGGAGCGCCCGCGCGCTAGATCGTCGCCCGCGCCTATGCGCGTGAACACGCGGTCGAGCACGCCGAGCCTCATCGACGACGCCGGCACCCACGAGCCCATCTGGGCCATGATCGCGATTGTCGCGACCTGGCGTATGTACGTCGACTTGCCGGCCATGTTGGGCCCTGTTATGAGCATTATCTGATCGGTGGTGCAGTTGAGGCTGGTCGAATTGGGCACGAACGGCTCCGCGTCCGCGAGCTGCTCTATGATCGGGTGCCGCCCGTCGACAATCTCCAGAATGTCGCTCTCGTCGACGACAGGGCGCACGTAGCCCGCGGCGAGCGCGCGATCGGCGAGGGACATCGTCGCGTCCAGCTCGCCTATGGCGGCGGCCGTCTCCTGTATCTCGACCGTGCGCTCGGCGATGGCCGCGAGCAGCGAGCGAAAAAGCCTCTGCTCGATCGCGACGGCGCGCTCCTGGGCGCCCAGCACTTTTCGCTCGTACTCTTTCAACTCCGGCGTGGTGTACCGCTCGCCCGTTGTAAGGGTCTGGCGGCGCTCGTAGTCGTCCGGCGCCTGCTGGACCGACCCCTTCGGTATCTCTATCACAAAACCGAAGGTCGAAACATGTTTCACCCTGAGCTTCGCTATGCCCGTTCTGGCCTGCTCGCGCGCCTGAAACTCCGCGAGCCAGCGGCGGCCGTCTGCGGCCATGGCCCTGAGATCGTCGAGCTCCGCGTCGTAGCCTGGCGCGATAAAACCGCCGTCCGCCATCAGCACGGGCGGTTCGGGCGTTATGGCGCGGTCGACGAGATCCACGATGGCCGGTTCGGGCACGAGGCGCAAGGCGGCCGGCACTCGGGCGTTCATCTCGCGAATCTCGGGGACGGGTCTGAGCGAGTCGGCGAGCGCTCTCAAATCGCGGGGGTTCGCGCGCGCCGAGTCGACCTTCTGGACAAGCCGCTCCATATCTCTTACGTTCGCCAGAAGCCGCCGCGAAGCGGCCAGCAGCGAACGGTCGCCCACATACACGCCTACGGCGTCGAGCCGCGCGTCTATCTCGGCGGCGGCGGCGAGCGGACGGGCTATCCAGCTGCGCAGCGTGCGCGCGCCCATCGGCGTCTTCGTGACATCGAGAACGCCCAAAAGCGACGCCCCTTTTGCGACATCCCCGACAGGCAGAAGCTGCAAGTGGCGTATCGTGCCGCCGTCCAGCACGAGCCCGTCGCCGGACTTGCCGAGGCGCACGCGCCGCACGTGCGCGAGCGAGTGGCGCAGTGTCGTGCCTACATAGTACAGAAGCGCGCCCGCGGCCGAAACCATCTGAGCGCGGCCGTCAAGGCCGAAGCCGTCCAGCGACACGACCTTGAAATGGCGCGCGAGACAATCGTACGCCGCGTCGGGCGAGAAAGTCCAGGCCTCGACGCGCGTCACGCGCTGAAGCCCCGCCGCGTCTTCGCCGTCCGCCAGAATGATTTCCGCCGGCTGGGTGCGCTCCAGCGTGTCGTCGAGCTTCGCACGGCTCTCGAACTCCTCGACGGAAAACTCGCCCGTAGACAGGTCCAGGAGCGCGAGCGCGAGGCCCGAGAGCGACGCCACGTAGTTGTTGGCGCCCTCGTCCAGAAGACCGTCCTCGGTGACGGTGCCGGGCGTTACAATTCGCGTTATCTCGCGGCGCACCAGCCCCTTGGCGAGCTTAGGGTCCTCGACCTGATCGCAGAGCGCGGCCGTGCGCCCCGCGCGTATGAGTTTGGCCAGGTACGAGTCGAGCGAGTGGTAGGGCACCCCGCACATAGGCATGTCGCCGCGGCGGGTCAGCGTCGCGCCGATTATCGGCGAGGCGACAATCGCGTCTTCGCCGAACATTTCATAGAAATCCCCGAGGCGGAACATCAAAATCGCGCCGGCGGGTATCTCGCGCTTGAGCGCGAGGTACTGGCGCATCATCGGTGTCAGCTCTCCCGCCATGGTCACAAAGCTTTCTTCAGGCCTTCATTCCAGGCGCGGGACCCCGGGCGGCAGTCGTCGCCCGGCACTATCGAAACCGTGAGCTCCACGTCTCTCGCGTTGCCGTAGCGGTCGCGGTAGGCCCGCGAGTAGCGGTTCACATAGCCCGACAGCCGCATGCCGTCGGGGCGCGTCCCGCTAAGACAGAACCGCCAGGGGCGCTCGTCAGGCTCTAGATCGTGCTGAAAGACCGAAAAGTTTTCGGGCCTCGTGACGGTGCAATTGAAGCCGTCGGCGCGCGCGAGTTTGACGAGCTCCTTCTCGATCTCATCGCGCTCTTCGTCGGTCAGCGACGGCGGCACCGCGCGCACGAGGCAGACGCGCGAGAGCGTTTTCGTCTGCCACGAATAAGAGTTCTCGGATGACGAAAAGACCGTGTGCACGACTATCGACCCCTTGTCCCGCCAGAGCCTGACCATCTCCCCTGTCGCCGCGCCTTCGCCGCCCTTGGCCGGAATCCAGGTCTCGTACAGCTCGGCGTCCTTCGGCGCGACGGGCAGGAGCGCGACGCCCAGCAGCCGGGACGGGAACTCGCGGCACGCCGTCACCGCGCCTTCGCCCTCACTCCCGGCGGGGCAGTCGACCAGGCCGTTTTTCTCGATAGTCCAGCCCTGACGGCTCTTCAGCAAGCAGTCTTCGCCCAGAAACATCTTGGCGGCCGCACGGTCTCCCTTGAGCTGCCAGTCGAGCCAAAGACGGGCCACCACCGCGAACTCGCCGCCGTGCGTCCGCCCGAACGTGCCGCCGTGGCCTACCGGCAAATTGGCCGCTATCGCCGGTACATGGTCAATGCGGTGAAAATCGTCCATGCCGTTCCCGTACGCGATATCGGGCTCGCCGCCGAGTATGTAGATGACCGGCGTGTGCAGCTCTTTGAGTTTCGATTTCTCCGGCATGGGCATATTGGGCATCGCCGCCGCCCTGTTCGTGAAAAGTCCGCTGTTGCAGATCATGACGGCCGTGACGCGCTTGTCGGCACAATTGTGCAGGGCCTGGAGCCCGCCGCACGACATTCCGGCGAGGCAGATTTTCTTCACATCGATTCTCCCGCAGTATTCGTCGCCCGCCGCGCCGTCTTGCGCGGCGAACGCCCAGTCGATGGACTCGATCTGCTGCTCCGGGCGCGACATCGGCCCGCGATACGGCTCGTCCGTCTCGGGGAAGAGCCCGGTGGCCAATACGAGGTAGCCGTGCGAAGCGATTTCAGAGAGAAACTTCGCGTGCTCTATCGGCGAATTGGCGCACGCGCCGTTGCCCCAGACAAGAACAGGCAGGGGGTTCTCGGGGCTGAACGGCGAGAGGTCCATCGGGCGGAACACCGTATGTTCCGCAAAGCCCGCGACCTCGGTCATCACGGCCGTGTACGGGCCTGTTCCGCCGTCTTCGATTACACGCGAGCGCGGGCCCGGGACGTCGGCTGCCGCCGCCGGGACGAGGGCCGCCAGCGCGAGCGCGGCCGCCGCGAGCGGCGCGCGAGCCAGGTTGAATCCACCGGTTTTATTCTGTTGCATATTCATATCCTCTCATCGACTGATGCATTGTTCCATGCCGGCATTCCGTATCAGACCGCCGGCGCGCGTCGCCACAGTGTACGTGCGCCCGCACATGTGACAGGTCACGTCCAGCTTGGGCGGCAGCGCCTCGCGCTCGTCGGGCCCCAGAGCGGCTACCATCGCCGCCGCGCGCCCGGCGGAGCAGCGGCACGCGAACTTGAGAGGCGTCGTCTTTCTCAGCGCGGCGCCGTCGAGCCCCAGAAGCGAAAGAAGCCGCCGCGACGAGACTGCGAGCAGCCCGCCCGCCCCCGCGCGCCGGTACTTGCCGGCGAGCGGCGCCGTGATTTCGGCCACGGACGCCTCGCTGTCGGGGAGAGACTCCACCAGGACCCCGCGCGCCTCCAGAACCTGCACCTCGTCGCTCACTGAAGCCTCTAGAAAAATGCAGGCCTTGCGCTGCAGCGAACCGGCGAGGTACCCGTCCAGCGAATTCGAAATGCCCTGCGAGATGATTCGCCCGGGCACGGACCTCGTGACCTGCAATTGCCTGTCGCCCACTACCTTCTTCGGGTCGGGCGAGCCGAGACCGTCGAAATCGTCGAGCACCTTTCGCTCGGTGTAGCCGCGCAGGGTGCCGGCCGCCGTGCACTCGACATTGAACCCGCCAAGGGGCCCGGTGCATTTCATCTGCAGCGAGAGGACTTCGTCGTCGCTCTCCATCTCCGCGCCCAAGAGCGCCGCCGCCGCCAGCGCCTTCGACAGAAAGTGCGCCGCTACCGGCCCGGACAGGTGTCCGCGCGCGAGTTCCTGCGCCGCGCTTGTGACGTCGACAAAGGTGACGGCAACCTTTCTGCCGGCGTCATACCACTCTTCTCTCGCGTCCTTCACTTCGCCGCCTCCTCTTCTTCACCGCAACCAAGCCGCCGCAAGAGCCACACTGCGGCGGCGGTACAGTCGTTCGTGCCTTCAAACCACCGTCCGTCCGCCCTCTGAAGCGACACGAGCCTTATCGCGGCGGCGGTCGCGTCGAGCCCGTTCGTCGCCGCCTCGCAGAACGCCGCCGCGCTCGCGCCCCCCGGTGCTTCGCGCCCCGCCCGCTCGAAGGCGTTCGAGGGAGCGATGGCGAGCGCGTGGTCGACCTCGTTCTGCACGCTCGGCTCCAGCACATCGGGGCTTACAAGCGTGTGGACGAGCGGCAGTGCCGCGGCGATGGCGAGAACGCTACGCATTCGCCACCCTCCGCGCGGCCTCGAGAGTGTTCCACAGAAGCATTGTGATTGTCATCGGGCCGACTCCGCCCGGCACTGGCGTAATCGCCCCGGCGACCTTGGCGCAGCTCTCAAAGTCGGCATCACCCACGAGACGGAACCCCTTCGGACGCGTCGCGTCGGGCACGCGATTGACGCCGACATCGATTACGACCGCGCCCGGCTTGAGCATGTCGCCGGTGAGAGTGCCGGGCCTGCCCGCCGCGACCACTACGACATCCGCCTCGCGCGTGAACTTCGCGACATCCGGCGTGCCGGTATGGCAGAGTGTGACCGTCGCGTTGGTCTCCTTTCGCGAAAGCAGCGCGGCGACCGGCTTGCCTACGATGTTCGAGCGGCCTATCACCACGGCGTGCCTGCCGGCGAGATTCATGCCCGAAAACTCTATCAGCTTGATTATGCCGTGCGGCGTGCAGGGCAGATAGCACTCTTCGCCGATCAGCATCTTGCCGACATTGACAGGCGTGAAACCGTCGACATCCTTTTCGGGCGCGATGGCGTCTATCACGGCTTTGTCGCTGATAAAGTCGGATCGTAGCCATGTCGTTCTGTGGGCCAAG
>JAZQBR010000323.1:0-4372 GCA_045545855.1 Kiritimatiellia bacterium
TTTCTTCGCGATCGGCAGGAGATCGCCAAGCTGCTGGCAATGGTGCCATAAGCGCCGTTGGAGAATAGAAACGCAAGACCCTTGAAAAATAGGCCTTTCGTAGAGTCTGTCCCCAGGATTTTCCCAGGATTTTCGCCATAGCTCGTCCACTGTCTGGATTTCCCGCGCGGATGTGGTGAATGCGAAAGATTACTGTGGCAAGGTGTTGCATGAGGCTAATGCCAAAAAGTTTGCATAATTGGTGACCTTTTGACAGAGTCGAGACGAGCTCTTGTCAAAAGGTCATCATTTTTGCTATACTATTGGCATGACTGCGTATGAAAAGATATATGAGCGGGCTGCGGACAACTACGGCTACATTACGACGAAGGAAGCCGCAGAGATAGGAGTGCCGAAGAGCGAGATGTCCGCCCTTGCGAAGCGAAAACGTCTTGTCCACAAGGGATATGGCGTGTATCGCTTGGCAACACACTATCAGCCCACGGAGTTCGACGGGTACGCAGAGGCGGTTCTACTTGGCGGAGAGGGCGCGATCATATGGGGTGAGTCCGTGCTGGCTATGCACGACCTCGCGCTTGTGAATCCACCTGCTATCGAGGTGGCTACAAACCGGAGGGTGCGGCGGACGCTTCCTCCCTGGATCAAGCTTGTCCGCAGGAAAGGCGGGGAAGTCGCATACTATCAGGGTATCGCGTGCCAGCCGCTCGCGGATGCCATCCGCACTTGCAAGGGCGCGGTCATGGCAGAGCGGCTTGCAGATGGCGTTCGCAAGGCAGAGCGCAATGGATATCTTCGTCTCGGCGAGGCCGAACAGCTATTAAAGGAGATTGGAGCATGAGCGATGTGAAACTTCCCCTGTCGAGGCGTCATCTCGATATTGCAATCGAGCGGTTGGCACCCCGCTTTGGCGATGCACAGAGAATCCGGCGCGCGGTGGCTAACACGATTGTTGCGCAGCTCATGCCGGACTGCGTAATCAAGGGAGGTAGCTCCCTTAAGTTTCGTTATGGCGATATCGCCACGCGGGTGACTAAGGACATGGACGCCGCGCAAGGAGCCGATCTTGATGCCTTCATCACAAGGCTCGACGAGGCGTTGAACGGTGGATGGAACGGCTTTACAGGTCATGTCGTGAGGCGCGAACCGGCAACCCCCGAGGATGTTCCGCCCGCGTATGTCATGCATCCTTTCGACGTGAAGCTCGAATACAACCGCAAGCCCTGGGTTACGGTACGTCTTGAGATGGGGACGAACGAGGTCGGCGACACTCTTGAAGCTGACTACGCGCTTGCGCCCGACATCGCGGAGATGTTTGCGGCGCTCGGCCTTCCGCAGCCGAAGCCTGTGCCGCTGATGAAGCTTAACCATCAGGTTGCCCAGAAGTTGCACGGACTCACAGACCCGTTGCAGTCCCGACCGCACGACCTTGTAGACTTGCAACTTATCTTCTCCCGGAACGAACTTGACCTTGCGCTTGTCAGGAAGACTTGCGAAAGGCTTTTCTCACACCGACGCCGCCAGTCGTGGCCGGCAAGGGTTGTCGTGGGCGAATTGTGGGATGCGGGGTATGCCGCAGCAAAGTACGATCTGCCCGTCAAGGCAACTGTTGCCGAGGCGGTTGATTGGGCAAATGATTTGATCGACAAGATATCACGGGCCTGACATGACTTTGATGTCATAGAGCTACATGGCCTTGGCTCGTCCATCAACTGCCTCGGCCGCCGCGTCACGTCCTACACCACCCGCGACCCCAAGGAGATTGCCAAGTTGCTGGCAGTGGTGTCCTGAACGCTGCCGGAGAAGCGCGCGCCAATCGGGTTTCATGCGTGACTGCGTGGGAATGATGCGTTGTCAGGAAGACTGGTCCTGGCGGATTGAGCGAAGCGAAAAGGCTCCTTCAGGCCGAACTCGCCTAACCCTCCCCGCGTCGCGCGCGTCGCCAGTCGCTCATGGACTGGCCGACGTGCTTGCGGAAGAGGTGCGCGAGGACAATCTGCGACTTGAAGCCGCAGCGGCTGGAAATGCGCGCGAGAGGCAGCGCCGTCTCCGTCAGCAGCCGCTTGACCTCGGCCAGCCGACGGTCGATCAGCTCATCCTGGATGGAATGTCCCGTCAGCTCCGAATAGCGGAGATTCGCCAGCCGCTCCGAGACGCCCGCGTGCGCCACGATGTCGGCGACGCGGATCGGCGTGAGCGCGTGTTCGTCCAGATAGGCGGTGATCTCCCGGACGATGCGCAGACCCTGCGGCACAAACGTCGTCGAGTCGCGCTCGGTGATGCCGATGTGCGTCAGCGCGAGGGGGCCGCCCCGGCGCATCGCGCCGCCGCCCGGGCGGGACATCAGCCGGTTCAGCTCCCGGGCCGCCTCGTATCCCTGCCGCGCGTGATCCGGGCGGATGCTGGTGAGTTTCGGCCGCGCGTGTTCGCAGACGAGCGCATCGTCGTCCACGCCCAGGACGGCGATTTCCGACGGCACCTTCAGCCGGCTGTCGCGGCATTCCTCAAGCACGGTGGCCGCGCACTGGTCGAAGGCGGCGAAGACGGCGGCCGGTTTCGGCAGCGCGGCGAGCCAGCGCGACAGCCCGCTGCGGAAGGTCGGCGCGCCCGTGCCGTCGTCCGGCGGCGGCACGTAGCGGCGGCACGCGTCTGCGCCGAGCAGGTGGGCGACGGCCTCGGTGAACGCGCGGCCGCGCATCTGCGACCATTCGCAATCGTTCGGATCGGGTACGAAGCCGTAGGCGGCGAACCGTCCGAGACGCTTGAAATACTGCGCGGCGGCGAGGCCGATGCGCGCGTTGTCGTTCACGATGTAGGCGTTCGCCCGGCGCGGCCCGGCGCGTCGCGGCTTGTCGATCGACACCACCGGCACGCGCGCGGAGAAGATCGTTTCGGCGAGGGCGGGCACGCACTCGCCCTTGATTACGGCGCCGTCGATGCCGGCGGCGACAATCTCCTTCACCATGGGCGCGTAGCTCGCTTCGGTGCTCGGCACGATCCGCACCTCCCATTCCGGCTGCTTGTCGGCGTAGCGGTAGAAGCCGTTGAGATGCGCGCGCCCGGATTCGTGCGTCAGATCCAGCGCGATCAGAATACGCTTGTCCTTTTTTCGTTGCATGGTGCAAGAGTATACATTATTTTTCCGATTGCGTCAAAAACAAAAAGCGGATAAAGTCAGTACGGCCAACGCATCAAAAATTCCTTCTCCCCGCTGACGCGGTGTAGAACGAATTTTTGATGCGTTGGAAGTGTTTCAGCAGCCAACAACCAGTGATCAGCGCCCAATCCGGGCGGTCGTGGCGCGCATCTTGGACTTTCAGGAGGTGTCCAAGGCGCATTCATCGGGCGCGCCCGTCCTTTTTGTGAACGCGCGGGCATCGAGCCCGCGCGGGTTCGATGCAGTCGCCTTGAAGTCTTCTTCCCGCCCTATGCCGCCGCCATCGGAGCGTAGGCTCGATGCCTACGCACAAAAGATGATCGGGCGCGGCCGATTTGTTGCCCCTAGTATGTCCTAGGGTCGCACTAGACGCGCCACGACCATCCGGATTGGACACTGCGCTGCTGGCTGCTGGTTGCTGAGACACTTCCAACGCATTAAAAAACAATCCAGGGGCCCTGAAGGGGAAGGATCGGCTTTTAATGCGTTGGCCGTAAAGCTCTCCCGCCACTAGTTCCCAGCCCCGCAAAAATATGCTATAATATGCGCCATGGAGAAGGTAGCGACAGACATATACTCGTTCTCTGAACTGCGAAACGAGGGCTTTACATACGTCGACAAGACGCGTGAACTCTATGCAATGGCGTCGGGCGAGGTTGGCAAACAGTTCTTCATCGCGCGCCCGCGCCGATTCGGCAAGTCGCTCGCCGTCTCGACTCTGAAGGATCTTTTTCAAGGGCATCGCGACCTTTTCAAGGGCCTCGCCATCGAGCCGCTTTGGGACTGGTCGAAGTCCTGGCCCGTCCTGCATCTCGACATGGGCAGCGCCCAGAAGCAGACGGTTCCCGAACTGCGAAGGCGTTGGCGCGAGATGTTGAAAAACGAATGCGTCCGAAACGGGGTTGATGTTGAGGACAGCGAGGATCCTGCAACATTCTTTGAGCGCGCAATCAATGCCCTCGCGGCTCGCTCGCCAGACGGACGCATGGTGCTTCTCATCGACGAGTACGACAAGCCGCTTCTCGGCCACCTGAAGTCGGATCGTAGCCATGTCGTTCTGTGAGCCAAGGAGTTGTCATAGCCCTTTGTCTTCCTAAGACCGCTTGGCCTTCCGACTTATTCTTTGAGCGCGCAATCAATGCCCTCGCGGCTCGCTCGCCAGACGGACGCATGGTGCTTCTCATCGACGAGTACGACAAGCCGCTTCTCGGCCACCTG
>JAZQBR010000324.1:0-47679 GCA_045545855.1 Kiritimatiellia bacterium
GAATGATAAGTTATGTAGCTGCAGACCGTGCCGTCCATAGACGGGAACGAAGCGCCATCGTGCGCCGCAGACCAAAGGTCGCTGACAAGCCTTGTCGCGATTTCCAGTCGTTCGGAGTCATCAAGGGCCAGTGCCCAGGAATAATCTTCCTTTTCGTCTTCGATCCGAAGTGCTCTTAATATCTTTGTCATTTTCCACAACCCTCCAGTACTTCGACATCGGCAAGATCCTTTGCTCTTCCAGACGCTTTTTTGTTGGCAATCAAATCTTCAAGAGAGATTATCCGAACAGGAATGCCGTCTATCGACTTTGTCACAGACCTCGTGACAGCATCTGCATAACTTACTCCGCTTATCTTCGAAATGATATCCACCCTGCACGGCGCAACTCCAATCTGAAATATCATGCCATACTCTGCAAAATCCTCAGGCTTCATCTCCGACACTGGCGCACCAAATTCGGCAACAGCGGCATAGACTTTTCTTGCGTTGTCGGCTTCAGAGAGGATCCAAATGTCCAAATCCACGGTTGCACGTATGTAGCCATACATATTTACAGCCCAACCGCCGACCAGTATGTAGTCGACACCAGCCTTGTTCAGGCACTTGAGCATATCTATATAATCTGCATTCATTAATCTACACAGTGCTTATCGATTTATTATGCAAATATTATACCATTTTCGGGCGATTGACTCAATCGTGATTCTACACAAATCTACGCTTCACTCCTACCGCTACCGCTTACCCCTATTGAAAATATCTACTCACGCAGAATCCTGGCGAGGGCGGCGGCAACATCACTCGGCGAAACAGAACTCAATGCCAGCCATTGAGCGAGCCGGGGGCCCAGCAGTGGAATCGGTACATGCGGCGCCTTGTCTGGCGCACAGGTCTCGACGGCCTTGCCCAGCTCTTTCGGGTACGGCCAAAACGAAGATTTGCCGGAGACGCCATTGGCGACACAGACTGCAGGTACGCCGAGCGCAGCCGCCATGTGCAGAGCCATAGTGTCGTTCGACACTACGGCCGCGCACGACGCGAGCGCCCTGGCGAAATCCGGCAGAGTGCGCGTCATAGGCGCGTCGGCAATTTCATAGCCGGCCGGAGCGAGGCGGCGCAACGCCGCCCATTTGCGTTCAGGCCAGCGGCGCGTCCAGTGGGACGCACTCTTGTAGAGCATTATCAGGCGCTCCGGCTTTGGACGACCAGGCAATTCAAGTTCCAGCCGGGCGTCGCACCGCTCGCCTGCGAGCGCCGAGGCGATCGCGAGGTTGCGCTCGAACACAAAAGCGCCGTCGCCGGCGCTGACGAGCCGTGTGAATCTGGAGTGTCTCGTCCCGTCGCCGGTATCGACGCCAATCGCGACTGGCGCCAGACCGCAAACGAACTCGTCCAACAGCGCGTCGGGAAAGGCCGAAGGCGATATCACTTCGTCGAAACCCATCTCAAGAAGACGGCGCTTTTCCCTCTCTTGCGCGGCGGCGACGCGCGCGTGCCATATACAGCGCGGCAGCAGATTCTCGCGCCCCATTCTGAAAAGCGAGTCGCGACGCTCCGCCCAAAGCCACTCGTCGGCGATGCCGGCGTCAAAAGCCTTGGCCAGGCTTCGCCATGCGGGATTGCCGAATACTGTTATATGGGCGTCGCGGTACTTGCGGCTGCGGCGAAGAAACCCGAGGCAGTTGCGCCAGAGTATGTAGTCGCCGATCGCGTCCAGCCTGACTATCAGAACGCGCCTCATCGACCCCCATCCGCTGAAAGCGACGCGAAGAAGTCCGCGAACTGCTGGGCGATTTCAAGCCACGAATAGACGGGTATCTCCCTAGCCGCATTATCGGCCAGAGTGGCGCAAAGCCCTGGGTCGGCGGCCAGGCGCTCGATAAGCGGAGCGTAGTCGCCGCCCGGCGCGAGCAGCGCGTTGTGCCCGTTTTTGAAAAAGAGATTGGCGCGCCCGTCATAGGCGAGGATGGGCTTGTGCCAGCGAAGATACTCCTGTAACTTCGCGTTGCAGTCTTGATTGGCCGTCACCACAAAAGCGTCGGCCTGCGACATTACATTGTACTGCTCCTCTTTCGAGAGATATCCGAGAAATATGCAGTTGTCGGACGCATAGCGGGCGAGGTAGTCGGCCTTGTGCCCGGTAAAATACAGTTTTATGTCGCGCGAAACGCGCTGCATCGAGCGGCACAGCTGCTCTGTGAGCTTCCATTTCGACGCGTCCCCCGTATAGACGAGCTTGAAGCTACCGCCCAGCTTTATGTCGCCTTTGATGCGCGACGGGTCGATGGGGTCCGCGCCGTTCGGTATGTAGTGGCATTCAACGCCCCATTTCAGCCCCTTGGCCTGCAGATAGCGGCTCAGGGTCACGACACGATCGGAATTCTTGATGATGCGCTTTTCAAGCCAACCGAAGAAAAGCCTGCCGGGCCAGCCGATGATGGCGTGCCATATTTCGCCATATTCGTCGTCCCAGCCGTGCACAATCGCAAAGTCTTTGTGGCGGCAGAGAAAGCGGCGGCAGAATATCGGGTTCAGCGCCGTCATCGCGCCGTAGGTGTAGACGACGTCAGGCTTAAGTTCGTCAATGCGGCGCGCGAGCTTGAATGGATTTCTGGATGTCGGCCAGCCGGCCCAGTTGGCCTTGTGCCCGAGCTTCAGCAAATTCGCGCCAATGGCGTCGACGCTGTACGGCGCAAACTTCATGTGCTCGGCGGGATCCTGGCTTTCGAACCACGGCGAGCGGGAACTGGAGACGATAAAAACCTTCACGCGTTATGCCGAGCTCTGCTCTTGGAACGGCGGTTACTCGAATGTACAACGCTCCACGAGAAGCCCCTTGGTGCCGTCCATCGGCGCGTAGCCGTCCATCACACCAAAGGCCGAATCGTACAGCCTCACATCCTTCGGCTTCAGGTCGCCGCGTCCGTTTTTGGACGTCATCCAGAGCCAATGCTGACCCTTCGCCGAAATACGCTGAAAGAGCACGTTTTCAAGACCTTCGGAGAACCGGCAGTAGGCCGACGCCCTCGTCTCGAGATTCTCGAACGAAATGTCAACAAAAGCCGAATCGCGCAACTGCTGCGCCGAAAACGCCCTGCACTTCACATCCGACGCCTTTACACCATACACAATCGTATCGCCGACCCACTTCGGCGGCACGGCGAACGCATTGAAGAAGTCCGGCGGATCATCCGTCGGGCCTGCGTCGACATCTTCGACCGTGCAATTGGCGACGAGACAACCGTCGCCCGCGAAAGCCGTACCCGCTATCGATTTTATGGAATGGCCACGCAGCAATTCGGCGAAGGGGCCGGTCGCAATGTCGCTTGTTTCGCCACCCGTCACATAGGCCGCGAGTTTGTTGCCGAACGGGGCGGCGCCGCCGCCGTAACGGCCCTTCAGATTGGTGAAAGTGCAGTTCTCGAACCAAGCGGAACTTTCGCCGCCCTCGCCCATCACTATCGTACCATACGAGTCGTCGACATCGCAGAAGAACCCGATATTCTTGAAATGCAGCTTGTCGGTGCCGGGGCGCCCGGCCGAAAGCTTGACATCGCCGCGCTTGAGGCCCGGCGCCGGCGTGACGAGCGTCCAATGCTTGCGGCCGAGACCGCCGCCCAGCATCTTGAGCGAGTATGTACCGGCCGCGAGGTATATGCGGCCGCCGTCACCGGCTTTCTTCACCGCCTGCTTGAGCGTCTTGAAAGGCGCGTCCTCGGTACCCTCGGTGAAATCGTTGCCCTTTTTGCCGTCGACCCAGACCGTTTTCTTGGGGTCGTACGCGCCGCGCGCATTGGCATAGAGCGGCAACGGCGGCAGGTCGTACGGCTCCTCTCCTTCGGCGGTTACACGGGCGTTGATGTTGACGAGACCGTCCTTGAACTTCTTGACGACGAACGGGAATACGTACTCGGTTACTCCCGTCCGTTCGTTGAGCGTCGGCTTGTCGACGACAAGCCTCGGCTTCTTGTTGATGATGAACTCGACCTTGACGCCCTTCTCGTGAAACGCCACTACGCCGACATTAAAGACGCCGGACACGGTCTGATAGGGGACGACATCCCATTTCGCCACAGGCCTGCCCGCGAAGAGCGGACCTGCGACGAGCGCGGCGCAGACGAGCGCCAAGGCTTTCGATTTCATCATTTCGCCACCTCCGGCACCGTTTAGGCAGGATCGACCGGTGTAAGATCAGCGACCGGCTGAAGCGCAGGCGCAGCGGCCGGCTTTTTAGGCGGCAGCTTGAGACCGGCCGCAAGGGTGGGCTTTGGCGGCAGCTTGATGCCTGCGGCGAGCGTAGGCTTGGGCGGCAGCTTGATACCGGGCTTGATCATCGGTTTCGCGCCCGGCAGCGTCGGGCGGCGAATGGCCGTAGGCGCGGGGGCCGGGGCCGGCTTAAGCGCGGCGGCGCCGGCTGAAGCGGCCGCGGCAGGCGTCAAAGCGGCAGGGGCCGCAGGTGCCGGTGCCTGCGCCGGCGCGGGAGCCGGCGCGGGGGCGGGGGCCGGCGCGGGGGCCACGGCAGGGGCCGGCGCGGGGGCCGCAACCACAGGAACCGCAGCCGCTCCATCGCCAATCTCGTCGACGGAAATCTCGAACTTACCGAACTGCAGCATGTCGCGCACATTCAGCTCGGTCGCGCCTTCGATCTTCTGCCCGAGGCGGTACGAACCGTTGGTGCTGCCAAGATCCTCAAGGTACCACTTGCCGTCCTTCTCGTATATCTTCGCATGACGGCGCGATAGACCGTCCGCCGCGAGCGGCGCGATTGTGTTGCCCGACTCTCGCCCGATCGTGATGACTTTCTCCGCCGTATAGCTGAGACCTATCAATACGCCGTTCATGTTGGCTATAAGGTTGATTTTCATTTTATGGTCGCCTCGTTGTTGTTTATTTGTCTGTTAAAGCATTCTGAACATTTGAATTATAGCATATCTCGCTGCTGTTTGGCAAGAAGACCTTGCTGTCTCAAAAGCGCGTCTATTTGCGGATCGCGCCCTCTGAAGGCTCTGAACACGTCAAGAGCGTTTACGCCACCGCCAAGAGCCAGCACCGTCTCGCGGTACTTCGCGCCCACGCGCGCCACCGCCGCGTCGTCGTCGAGCCCCGCTTCTTCGAACGCGCCGTAGCAGTCGGCGCTCATGACCTCGCTCCATTTGTAGCCGTAGTATCCGGCGGCGTAGCCGCCCGAGAATATGTGCGTAAAGCCGCAGAGAAAGAGGTCGCCCGGCACGAGGGGCGTGCCGAAGTGGGCGAACACCTCGCGCTTGACCGCGTCGGCGTCCGCAACCTCGTCGCGCCCGTGCAGTATCATGTCGGTCTTCGCGAACGAAAGCTGACGGCGGCATGTCGTCGCCGCGCGAAAGTTCTTCGCGGCCTTGACCTTCGCCTTGAGGTCTTCTGGCACGACGATGCCGGTGCGGTCGTCGAGGCACCAGTTCTCCATGAACTGCGAAGCGACCTCTACTGCGTCCCACTCGACGAGGCTGATGCCTGCGGCGTCTTCTTCGCCGACGCGCGTGAGCATGCATTGAAGAGCGTGCCCGAACTCGTGAAAGAGCGTCTCGACCTCGCGCATTGGCATGTACGTCTTGCCGTCCGCGTCAGGCGCCTTCAGATTCAGCACCATGAGAGCGAGCGGCTTCTCGCCAAGCCGGTCGATTCTGTTAGAGAACTCGTTCATCCACGCGCCGCCCTGCTTAAGGCCGGGCCTCACATACGCGTCGAGATAGAAATGGGCGATCTCCTCGCCGTGCTCGCTCACCGAGAAGAACCTCACGTCGGGGTGCCAGACCGGCGGACGCTCTCCGCCCGCGAGTTCGACGATATCGATGTCGAAAAGGAACTTCACCATCCTGAAGAGTCCCGCGAGGACATCCTCGAACTCGAAGTAGTGTTTCAGCTCTTCTTCGCTGTAGGAGTACTTTCTCGTTCTCAGGCGCTCGGCGAGATACGCGACATCCCACGGTCTCACCTCGCCTGCGCCCTCGTCCTGCACCGAGGCGAGCTCGCGCCGCTCGTCTTCGGCGATGGCGGCTGTCGCGGCGTCGAGGTCGTCTATCATTTTCATAACCGCCGCGACCGACGGCGCGCACTTCGTCGCCAGCGACATGCTGTCGTAGCCGTCGAAGCCAATGAGCGCCGCGGCCTCGCGTCTGAGGCGCAGAATATCGGCTATTCGCGCCGCGTTCTCCGGCGCACGCGTCGAACGCGCGCAGCACAGCTTCTCGCGCACCTCGCGGTCGGGACACTCCTTCATCGTCTCGACATACATCGCGTCGTCGATCGTGTACGTCTTGCCGTCCTTCACGTACTTGAAAGCGGCTGTCGCGTCTATGACGGCATTGGAGAAATCTGCGCCGAGCTTCGCGAGAGCGGCCTGAATCTCGTTGAAGCGCGCGCGCTTCACGCCGTCGAGCCCGACACCCGCGAGTTCCGCGCCTTGAATCATCTTGTCGAGAATGCGCGCTTTGAGCGGCAAGCCGTCGCCCAGCGCGGCGCGCACCGCCTTCGCGCGCTCGTATATGGCGCGCGACTGCGAGACTCTCAGCGAGAACTCCACGAGCTTCGGCTGAAACTCCTCCTCGAGTTTGCGCCACTCGGGCGAGTTCATCACCCCGAGCATGTGCGCTACGCGCCCCCATGTGCGCCACAGTTCGCGCGTAGCGTCGTCAAGCGCCCACACGAAATCTTCGTAGCCGGTGCCGGCGCCGGTTTCGACGGCGCTGACGGCAGCCTCCGACGACACAAGAAGCCGCTGCAGCCCGGCGGCGGCGAACTCCGGCGTGAACACGCCCCAGTCTGGATATTTGTTCATGTTTGACATCAATTCCCTCTTTGCAACAACTTGGTTATTGAAAAAAAATCGCCCCCGCGTCAGATGAAGCCGGCGCGCTCGAGCGCCGCCTCGGTAAGACCGGCCGGTTTGGCCACCGGCTTCGCGACATACTTGCCCACTATGTCGCCCTCCAGGTTGACGCTATCGCCGACGCGCTTCGCGCCGAGCGTGGTCTCCCGCGCTGTCGTAGGTATGAGATCCACCGCGAGCCAGTCGTCGCCAAGAGCCGAAATCGTGAGCGAGACGCCGTCTATCGCTATCGAACCCTTGACCACCGACTCCGCCGCAAGCACCCTCCCGCACTTGACGCGCAGCTGAAAGTCCCTCCCTTTCGGCGTCTTGGCCGCAATCGCGCCGCGGCAGTCGACATGGCCCTGCACGATGTGGCCGCCAATCGCGTCGCCCGCTCTAAGCGCCCTCTCCAGATTCACCTTCTCGCCAGGCACCAACTCGCCCAGCCCGGTGCGCGACTCGGTCTCGCGAAGGACATCCGCCGTAAAACGCGACCCGCCGCTTTTGACGACCGTCAAGCACACACCGTTTACGGCGACCGACTCGCCCTCTTCAAGCGGCCTCGCCCACGGCACGTCGGCCGCGATTTCAAGCACAAGCCCCGCGCCGCGCGAAACGCGCTTTACAGTACCTATTCTCTGTATCAACCCCGTGAACATTTTCGCCCCCCCGGCTTTGATTTCGCGTCAAGCCCGCCGGCGCCGTCTTCGACCGGCCAGACGGCGCAGCCCGAAAGGCCGGCGCCGTAGAATGAATCGCCCGACAAAAGAAAGCAGCTTTCGCGAAGCGCCCTCCCCCGGACGGCTTTTGAAATAGGTTTGGAGCCAATAAATACTGGCGCCATCACCGTATGCCATTCATCGACCAGCCCTGCACCGGCGAGAGAGCTCGCCAGCTTCAGCCCGCCCTCGCAGAGAACGCTCATGATACCCTTTCTGCCAAGTTCCCTGATCGCCTTCTTCGCATCGTCGAAGACCAGCGTCGGCGCCTTGCCGTCTGTAAACACGCGGGCGGTCTTCGGCAGATTGCCGCTTTTCGATATCACGACGCGCACGAGGTCTTTGTTCGGGCGCACGCGCGACAGCAGCGACGGATTGTCGCGGCGAACGGTCTCAGCGCCAACCATAATCGCGTCGACTCGCGAACGCATGAGATTGGTGCGTTCGCGCGACGCCTCGCACGATATCCAGCCGGCGTCGCCCCGGCAGTCGCAGATTTTGCCATCGAGCGACATGGCGAGCTTGACGGTCACATACGGCAGCGATGTGGTCACATGCTTGTGAAAGTCGGCGACAAGCCTGCGGCAGATGGCGGTCACCGCCCTGTCGCCCCTGAAAAACCCGCACTTCACGCCGCGCTTGGCGAGCGCCCTGCGCGCCCCGCCGGCGTTCTTCGGGTTTGGATCGGGCACGGCATAGACCACGCGCGAAATGCCGGCCTCGGCGATGGCGTCTGTGCAGGCCCCCACGCGCCCCGGCTTGGAGCAGGGCTCGAGCGTCACATAAATCGTCGCCCCGGCGAACGACTTGACGCCGCGCCGCCGCGCGTTCTTTATCGCCGCAACCTCGGCATGGTCGCCGCCCGCCTTCTTGTGCCAGCCTTCGCCGACAATCGCGCCGTCAATAACGATAACCGCGCCAACCGCCGGGTTCGGCCGCGTGTGGCCAAGCCCGCGCGCACCGAGCTGGGCGGCGCGAAGAAGGTAGCCGGCCCCGGTCATTCGGCCGCGCCGCGCTTTTTCGCGAATTTGTCCAAAACAGCGTTCACAAGCGTGCGGGATTTGGGGCTCGAGAACCAGTTGGCGAGATCAATCGCCTCGTTTATCACGACAGGCGCGGGAATGTCGGTATGGGAAAGCTCCCAAATGCCCATTCTCAGCACGCTGCGCTCGACAGTGCCAAGGCGGTAAAGATCCCAATTCTCCAGAAGCGGCACTAGAACGTCGTCAATCTCCTTCTCGCTGGCGAGAACGCCGGTCACACGCTCCTCGGCAAAAGCGCGGTACTTGGCCTTCGGCTCTACCCGGCCTTCATCTTCGTCAAGCGAAGCCATCTCGGCCCAAAACGCCTCTAAAAAGGCGGGGATGTCGTTTGGCGGATTAAGATCCGCCGCAGTAAGCATCTGTATCGCCCATTCGCGGGCCTGTCTGCGTGTCGTCGTCATGCCTTGAAAATCTAAATCGTGTTTCTTCTGTAGTGAGGGTGATATTATACCATATCCCGCCCCGAAACGCCAGCGCCCCCGCCGGCGCCCTGCGAGGAGCGCGAGGGACCCTCTTTGCGCGAACGCGCTTTTAGGAATATCCTAAGCGGCGCGCCCTCCAGGCCGAACCTGGCCCTGATGCTCTTTTCGATGTAGCTGAGATACGCCGGCGTCACAAGCTTCGGATCATTCACGAAAAGCCTTATCGTCTGCGGATTCGTCGCGACCTGAAGCCCATAGTATATTTTGAGGCGCTTGCCCTTTATCATAGGCGAAAGCGTCTTTTTCGTCGCCTTCGTTATGACATTGTTCAACATGCCGGTAGGTATCCGCTCAGAGGCTGAGGCCGCAGCCCTGTCGATCGCCTCGACGGTGCGCCGTATGTTGTAGCCCGACTTGTTCGAGCAGTAGACGACCGGCGCGAAGTTTAGAAACGGCATCATCGTCCTGAGAGCCTCGGTAGCCTTCGTTTCGGTTATGCCCTGCTCTTGGGCGAGGTCCCACTTGTTCATCAGCACCACGCACGCGCGCTTCGCGTCGAGAATCTTGCCGGCGATGCGCTTGTCCTGCATTGTGGGGCCCAGCGAGGGATCCATAACCAGCAGCACCACGTCGGCCTCCTCTATCGCCTGCTCAGAGCGAAAAAGCGAGAAATTGTCGACAGACGTCTTGGACATCTTCGTATGCGGCTTCATGCCGGCCGTGTCGACAAGCATATAGCGCCGGGCGTCAGGTCCGCTGCCTATGGTAAACGGCACTTCCACCGCGTCGCGCGTCGTGCCGGGGATGTCCGAAACTATCACACGCGGCGCCTTCAGAAGGCGGTTCACGTAAGAGCTCTTGCCGGCGTTCGGGCGCCCGACTATCGCTACCCTGAGCGGACGCCTGGTTTCGCCATCTGCGGCTTCGGCCTGGGGCAGGCGCGAGACAACCTCCGCCACGAGTGCGTCCACGCCGCGCCCGTGTTCCGCCGAAGTCGGGCAGACCTTGAGACCGAAGCGCTCGAACTCGTGGGCGCGCCAATCGTCTTCAGGCGTGTCGCACTTGTTTGCCGCTATCATGCAGGCCACCCCAGACTCCCTGACGCGCTTTATCACCTCGGCGTCAAGCGGGGCTATGCCGTCGCGCGCGTCAACGACTATGACGCACACGGCGGAGTCTTCTACAGCGAGCGCCGCCTGCGAGCGCGTCTCCTCGTCGAGCGGATCGCTCGTCAGGCGCCTGTCGAAGGCTATGCCGCCGGTATCGACAAGCATGACGCGTCTGTCGCCGAGCGAGACCTCGCGCGTGACGCGGTCTCGCGTGACACCGGGCTGGTCAAAGACTATCGCCACGCGCTTCTTCGCCAGACGGTTGAAGAGCGCGCTTTTGCCGGTGTTCGGCCGCCCGACCAGGCTGACGACATTCATCTTTCTATCGCCTTTCGCGCTTCGGCGAGGCCGGCGAATTCGCCGCCCGCTATCATCTGCACAATCAGATTGCCTATGGCCGTGCCCTCTATCGGGCCGGCGAAGACTTCAAGCCCCGTCGCCTCGGCAGTGAGCTCGTTCAGATACTTGTCCTGGCAGCCGCCGCCAACAATGTTTATCGAGGTGTAGCTGCGACCCGTTATCGCCGAAAGGTTTTTTATCGCCGACGCGTAGCAGAAGGCGAGCGAGCGGTAGACGCACTGCATGAGTTCGCCGACGCTCGCCGGCGGACGCCCCTTCTCGGCCGCCGCCGCAGAGACCTCGCCTATCATCGACGCAGGATTGAGAAAACGCTGGTCGTTCACATCCACGATAGCGTCATAGGCGTTGCCGCGCGCCATGTCGGAAAGCTCGCCGAAAGAATACTCGTGCCCTTTCTTGTAGTCGCCAAGCCCGGTGAGCGCCGACGCAGTCACGTCGGTCTCGCGCCCCTCGACATACTTCACGCCGTTCAGCTCGCGGCGTATCGACTGGATCATCCAAAGGCCCATTATGTTCTTCAAAAATCTGTAGCGGCCCCACGCGCCGCCCTCGTTCGTGAAATTCGCCTCGCGGCTCGCCGCCGTCGTGATTGGCGCGTCATTCTCGACGCCCAGAAGCGACCAAGTGCCGCTCGACAGATAGACGGCCCTATCATCGCGCGCGGGAACGGCGAGATAGGCGCTGCCGGTGTCGTGCATCGCCGGCAGGACGACTTTCATCCCTTTGTACTCGCCGACAGTCGTCCCCGGCATCTCCAGTTTGCCGAAAATACGCTTCGGCAGCCCCAGCCGCCCGATGAGATCGAAGTCCCAGGTCTTCTTCCCGGCGTCGAGGAGCGACGTCGTCGACGAGTCGGTGTACTCGTGCACGATATTGCCGGTCAGCGCATAGTTCAGATACTCTGGTATCGTCAGAAAATGAGCCGCCTTCTCCAGCTGTTCGGGATGCTCCTTCTTAAGAGCCCAAAGCTGGTATATGGTATTGAAGCTCGTCTTCTGGATGCCGCAGCGCGCGTAGAGCTCGGCGAACGGCATCACGCTCGCCTCGATCTCGACATCGGCCCCCGCAGTGCGCGCGTCGCGATAAGCCACCGCGTCGGAACAAAGCCCGCCGTTCTCGTCCAGAAGCACGAAATCGACGCCCCATGTATCAATGCCTATCGAGTCGATGGCGCATTTCGCGGCGGCCGCGTCGATGCCAGCCTTGACCGACTCTACGAGCTTGGCGATATCCCAGCAATCGTGGCCGTTCTTACGCACCTGGCCGTTGACGAAGCGATATACTTCTTCAAGATGAATCTTGCCGTCTCTGACGGTACCGAGAATGTGGCGGCCGGAGCTCGCCCCGATGTCAATGGCTAGGTATGTTTTCATGACGCAAATTATAGCATATTCCCTTCTGCCGCGCTAGTGGCAATTGGGTGCGATTTTTTCTTGTACCCAGGGGTTTGACGTCAGCCTGCCACCACAGTCTCCGGCGCAAGGGCTTCGGACGGATCGAACCTGTCCGCCGGCCACGGGTAGGCGCCGAGCTCGACAAGCGCCTCGCCGGCGAGAAAAAGCGAACCGCAGACGAGAACGCGCGCCTCTGGCGACGAGTCGAGCGAGCGGACGGCTTCGCGGAGCGACGGCATGGCGGCGGCTTCAATGCCGGCGCGTCGCATCTTCGCCGCGAGCGCGTCCGGCGAAAGCGAGCGCGGGTTGTTTGTGCGCACGGCTATGGCGCGCTCGACACGCGGCTTCAGAATCCTCAAGGTTTCGTCGACATCCTTGTCGCCGCAAAAGCCTGCAATCATGACGAAACGGCCGGCGTATTCCCCCGGCGCGTCAAGCGCAGCGGCGAGGGCGCGCGCTGCCGGCGGATTGTGGGCGCCGTCGACTATGAACCGCCCGACCTTGTGAAAACGGCCCGGCCAATCGACGCGCGAAAAGCCGGCGACAGGCCGCCCGAGCACCTTGAGCGCGGCAACCACCGTCACGGCGTTCTCCAGATTAAACGAACCGCCGAGCGAGAAATCAGAAGGCACATCCGACTCGTCTGCGACATCAGGGGCATAATAGAACGGCGCGCCCACCTCGGCCGCGCGGGATTTCACGACAGCGACGACCTCGGGCAGGTTGCGGCCCAAAACTACCGGAACGCCCGGCTTGACGATACCCGCCTTCTCGGCGGCTATCTTCTCGACCGTATCGCCGAGCCAGTCGCAGTGGTCCAGACCGATGCGGGTTATCACGGTCAGCGCCGGCGAGCAGATATTAGTCGCGTCAAGGCGCCCGCCAAGGCCCGTCTCCAGAACGGCATAGTCGGGCCGCATCTCGGCGTACAGCCTGAACGCGACTGCGGTAAGAGCCTCGAAGAACGTTATGCCACCTGTGTCGGGAGCCCCCTTCGCGGACGCGACCGCTTCCGCGACTGCGGCGGCGTGCCGCTCCAGAAGCGCGTCCGAAGCAGGTTCGCCATCAACGAAGAACCGCTCGTTGAGCCTTACAAGATGGGGCGAGGTGTAGCGCCCGGCGCGAAGTCCGCCGGCGCGAAGCGCGGCGTCAAGAACAGCCGAGACGGCGCCTTTACCATTGGTGCCGGCGATATGTATCGCCCTGACCGAGCGCTGGGGGTCGCCTAGCGCGGCGCAGACACGGCTTATGGTTTCAAGGCCCGGCCTCATGCCGAAGCGACGCCGCCCGGCCAGTTCTTCAAGAAAACTTTTCATGACCGCCAGGCTACCTCCCGGCAAGCACGGCCACGACCGCCGAAGCGGCGTATCCGCACAATATCAGCCACATGACCTTGTCGGACAGCAGAATGCGCTCCGGGCGGCCGACGTCGGCCCGGCGGTAGAGAAGCACCAGATAGCGGGCGACCCCAAGAGCTACAAAGACGGCGGTCGCCGGCAGAAGACGCGTCCTGAAGCGCGCTATGGTGTCGGCCGAAAACGTGTACCAGACGTAGACCGCGACAGTGGCCGCGGCCGAAACGAAGATGAGCGCGTTCAGTACGGACGGATGGTAGCGCCGTAGCGCGATGCGCGACTCGCTCGCGACGGACATCTCATGACGACGCTTGCAGAGCGCGAGAAAAAGCGAGAGCGCGAACGCGCACGAGAGCAGCCACGGCGAGATTCGCACGTTCGTCGCCGCCGCGCCCGCCACGGCCCTAAGCACAAAACCGGCGGCGATTACCGCTACATCGACATAAGGAACGCGTTTGAGAAGACCAGAATAGAAAGACTGCATCACAGTGTATATAAGAAGCACCGCGAAGCCCCACGTTCTGTCCGGGTGGCGAAAGACGAGGTATGAAGGATACGCCATCGCGCACGCGAAAAGAGCGAGCGCCACGCGCACTGCATCGACTTTGGATATCTGGTTGGAAGCGATCGGGCGCAGACGCTTTACCGGGTGAAGCCTGTCGGAATCATAATCAGATATGTCGTTCAAGAGGTAGAACGCGCTGGAAAGAAGGCAGAACGAAACCGCCATGGCGGCCACGAGCAGAAACGGCCGCCACCCGCGCGCGAGCGCCGCCTGGGTGTCATCGGCCACCGCGAAGAACCACGCTAGAAAGACTATCGCGTTCTTCGTCCACTGGTTTACGCGCAGCGCGCGCAGCCATACCGCCGCCAGGGAGCGCATCACCGGCGCGTCCTCCAGCGGATGATGCCCCAGAGAAGCGAATGGTCGGTATAAAGAGGCGTCGACTCGTTTTCGTAGAGCGTCCAATACTTCGACCAGTTTCTATCAACGGCCGGCACCCACCTGATCGGAAACAGCGCGAGAAAACGCGAGCGGGTGACGTCGCCCGCCTCCTCAGTGTCGACGAACGGCCAAAGCCTGAAGTGCCCCCTGCCCGATGCCCAAAACGGGAAGACCCGCGTCTCGTCATCGTAGAGCTCGACAAGCTTCCAGCCGAAGCGCGTCACAGTGGCGCTTTCGGCGCCGGCGGAATAGTCGAGGCTGACGACACGTTCGTAGAGCGGCCACACGCTTACGCGGCGGCGGGCCGGGGTCGACTCGTACTCGATAAAGGGCCAGGGCGCGCGCACCCGCACCGAGTCTGGCGGACGGTCCTGCGGCGAAGCCGCGCCGGCCGGTCCGCGGCGCGACCACGATCTAGCGTACGAGAAGAACGGCGGCAGGAAGGAGTCTTGGCTCTCCCTCTGCCGGCGGACCTGCCCGTAGACGGGCCAGAACATCCACGACCAACCTTCGCCAGCGGTATCGCGGTCTTCGCGGTAGCTCGCCCATGTCGCGACGGGCCACAGCACATACCGGTGGTCGCTTTCGCGCTGGTAATTGACGCCGTACAGCGGCCAGAAACTCCACGCGCCGTCGGAGCGCCAGCTGAAAAACGGGAAGAGCACACTGTTTGTCACCAGCCACTCGCGTCCGCGCGGCATGCGGTAGCACATCCAAAGCGGCCACAGCGCGAACTTGAAATCGTACAGCATCGCGATATGGGGGTGGTAGCCGCCTATCGGGAAGAGCCCCGCGTAGGCGGCGCCGTTGTCGTCCCGTCCGTTGAACCAGACCGGCACAATGGCGAACTGGTAGCCGCCAGGCGACTGGCGGCCCTGCCAATAGACGATGTAGCAGAAACGCCACCAGTCGTCGTGGCTGGTGAAAACGGGCCAGACGAAATCGGTCGTCGAGTGCTCCTGCGAGACGAGAGGCCTCAAGGCCCAATAGTCCTCGGCGGGCTTCTGCTGGTAGAACGGCCCGACCTGGAACGCGACAGCTAGAAGACTACTTAACACTCTTGCGCAGCTCCTCGAACTCGCGCTTCTCAAACTCGGTCAGCTCGCCCAGGCGGCCCACGACAGAGCGCAGCGTCAGTTTGCCCTTGACGAGCTCGCCGCGCTTGATCTGCACGCGCGCGAGGGAGATGAGCATTCTGACATCGGCCATCTTGCCGTCTGCGTCTCTAGAGAGGTCGCAAGCCTTCTGGACGCAGGCTTCTGCCTCGTCGAACGACTTGCCGGCGTCCATCAGAGTGGAGCCGAGCGTCTCCCACACGACATAGATGTTGGGAGCGACCTCGGTGGCGCGGCGGGCGAACTTCTCGGCCTCGTCAAAGTTCTTCTTGCGGCGCAGAAGCTCGGCGAGGTCGTTCAGCGCCATCGGGCTCGGGTTCTGGCACGCGACGGCGCGCCTCAGGTGGCGCTCGGCGGACGCGAGATCTTCGTTGCGCAAGGCTATCGAGCCCATGACATAGTTAGCCATCGGGTCGTCGTTGTTCGTGTCGAGCACTTTGGCGGCGCGACGCTCGGCATCCTCCTGGTCGTTGAGCTGTATGTCGAGGCCGAGAACGATATCGCTCGTCGCGGCGATGTCGGGGCGCAGGCTCGAGGCGACCGAGAATGCGTCGCGGGCGGCCTTCATATTCTCCTCGCCGCCCTTTCTAAGAAGCATGTAGGCCTTGATTGTATAGACGCGGTAGTCCTGCTCGCCGGCGGTCTGGCGCTCCATCGCGGGTATGATCTCGCTCTCGAGCTCCGCCTCGAGCGCGGCCTTCATGTTCGCCTTGTCAGCGCCCTCGGCGACACCGGCGAGCGCGTCAAGCTGGCGAAAGACGACAGAGGCGAGGAGCGTCCACGCCGCCACGTTCGACGAGTCGCCGTCTGTCACCTTGCGCAAGAGCGCCTTGGCGCCGATGAAATCGTCCTTGAGAATCTTGAGCGTCGCCGCGTTCATGAGGTCGGCGGGCTCTGTGCCGCCCAGGGCGACGGCCTTTTCGAGATACTCGATTGCCTTGGCGTTGTTGCCTTCAAGCATCTCGAGCCGGGCGAGACCCGAGAGAGCCTCGCGATTGGTGGCGTCTCTCGTGAGCGCGCTGTCGTAGATGGCCCTCGCCTTGAGCTTGTCTTCGGCGCTGCCCTGAGCGTAGAGAGCGGCCATGACGCGCAGCTCGACCGAGGCGCGGTCTTCTGCGGCGACAAACTCAAGCGCGCGGCGCAGCTGGTTCATGCCTTCGCCGGGGCGCGCCGACTTGAGAAAGAGCGAAAGACCGCGCTTGAAAATGAGCTCCGGGTTGCACACATAGCCGTACAACAGGCTCAAGTCACCCATTGTATAGCGGCGGTTCTCGTCCTCGCTCATCGCCTTAAGCGCGGCCGTCAGCTGCTTGACCTTGGCGAGTGCCTTTTGAGTGCCGCCGTTGGCGAGCTCCGCCTCGTTGACGAGAGCGACAACATTGTCGGGGTCGATCTCGCCGAGCACGAGCTCGTACATCTCAAAGGCCTTGTTGTAGAACTCCTTGGCTTCGGCGGTCTTGCCTTCGCCCTGCAGTTTGCGTCCGCGCTCCTGAAAGGCGTAGCCGCAGTTGGTGGCGACGAAGCCTACGTGGCGCCTGAGGTCGAGACGCATGCGCTCGACGGCGTCCAGCCCGGCGTCGCCCTTGCCCGGCGGCAGCTGGAGGCTGTAGCTGCCCCATCCCTTAGGCGCGTGGAGAATGGCCGAGAGCTCTTTCCAGCGCGACCAGTCGCCCTTGCGGGAGGGGTCGGCGCCGTAGAAGAGAAGCTCCGGCACGGGCTCTGCGTTGGAATAGAACCAGAGATCGGGCGCGCCGAAGACCACCGCTTTGGAGGCGATGCCGGGATCGGTCGAGAACCACTTCTGTATGAATGGCACGAGCCTCATGCGGTGCAATCCCCTGTGGCGGCGGAGTATGTCGACGAGGACGTCCGTCTCATCGCCGCATATTTTACCGGCGGCGACAGCGTCGGCAAGCGCGTCGATGTAAGGCGTGTCGTTCTCGCGCACGAGGCTTATGACATGAAGTTTTTTGCCGGCGCGGCGCGCGGCGAGCAGCAAGTGGTCGTCAAGCACGCCATCGGTGACTATCCACGAACGTTCGCCCATATCGGCTACAATCATGTCGGCGACGGCATCGGCGAAGGCTCCGCTTTCCGCGTCCACCGCGGCAAAGCGATTGATAAGAGCCGAGACGGCAAGCACCACCGCGAAGACACTGCCGGCGACAATGCCCACCCTGCGGGACTTCGCGGCCATCGCCTTGGCGGCGGCGGACGTATCAATCGACTCGTTTACGACTACCGCCGCGCGCGTCTGGCCCCACCAGTACGCCATCAGATAGCCGGCTGTCGCCGCCGCAAACGCGGTCGTGAGAACAGGCGGCACACCCGTCGGCAGCAAAACCGCCGAAGGCGACAGCGCCGTCGCAACGGCGAGTATCGACACCACGGTAAAGAGCGTGTGGAAAGTCCAATTCACAAGATTGCGCTCAGAACCGAACGCCTTGGCGCTGGAGAACAGCGAGATGACAAAAGGCGCTATCGCGAAAAGCACGACGAGGTAAGAGCCCGGTGTGTAGTTCCAGCGGCGGAATATCAGCTTCTGGGCGGCCCAGTATTCGCCGAAATCGCCGACCGCGCGCACGGACCACGCGAATACCGCGATAAAAAAGAAGAGAAGAAAGAGCGCGGCCGCGCCGTAACCCTTGCCGCCGCGGAGTTTGCCGACGGCCCATACGAAACCGACATAAAGCGGCAGCAGCGCTATAAAGACCACGGTATCGGCGACTCCCATGCCGGCCATGACACCCATTGCGCAAGGCGCCAGCCACGCAGTCTTTCTCGGCAGGCGCGCGAACGGCATCACGATAGCGAGCGAAACGAGCGCCCACGCGGCGTCGAAGAGCGACGGCTCCAGATGGGTGGACGAAACAATGACCGCCGGAGCGAAGAGAAACACGAACGCCGCGACGGCGCCGCCTATGCGGCTCGTCGCGTAGGCGTCGCTCTTCGTGTATTCGCCGCCGATGCGCCCGTACAGGAAAAACGCCACGAGATGGTAGAGCGTAACAGCCGCCACTGCGCCAAACAGAGCCGCGAGCACGTTGGAGCACCCGAACGGCTTGACGAAGAGCGCCATAAGCGGATACTCCCCGAACGCCAGAGTGCTGGCCCCGAGCCAGCCGCTCACAAGCCTAGCCGAACGGCCCGGATAGACGTAGCCGGCTACGGCCGGCAAAAACGACACCGCCGCGAGAAGCGCAATTCCCGCCGCAATCGCCCAGTCGAGCGGACGCGACAGCGTTGACTTGAACCTTGACTTTGCCATGGTGATTATCTCCCGTCATGAGCCGCCACCGGCGGCGAAGTTGTTACTTGACCTTTGCGAGCGCCTGCTCGATATCGGCGATGAGATCGTCAGGATCCTCCAGCCCGACCGAGAACCTGATCAGATCCGGCGGGATGCCGGCCTCCTTCAGCTGCTCGTCGGTAAGCTGGCGATGGGTGTGCGAGGCCGGGTGAAGCACGCAACTCCAGGCGTCGGCGACATGTGTGACGATGCCTATGAGCTTGAGAGAGTCCATAAACTTTATGGACGCCGCACGCCCGCCGCGTATGCCGAACGTCATGACGCCGCAGGGGGAATTGCCGTCGAACTGCTTCTTGACGAGCTTGTGGTACTTCGAGCCGGGGAGCCCGGCGAAGTTGACCCACGCGACCTTCTTCTGAGTCTTGAGCCACTTGGCGATCTTGAGCGCGCTCTCGGCGTGGCGGCGTATTCTCAAGTGCAGGCTCTCAAGGCCGAGGTTCAGCAGAAAGGCGTTGAACGGCGAAGGTATCGAACCGAAGTCGCGCATCAAATGGGCCGTGCACTTCGTTATGAAGGCGAGCTGGCCGAAGGTCTTGGTGTAGCTGAGCCCGTGGTACGACGGGTCTGGCTCGACGAGCCCGGGGAACTTGTCGGCGTGGGCCGCCCAGTCGAAGTTGCCCGAGTCGACTATGCAGCCGCCAACCTGCGAAGAGTGGCCGTCCATGTACTTGGTTGTCGAGTGCATCACGATGTCTGCGCCATGCTCAATCGGGCGGCACAGAACCGGCGTAGGGAAAGTGTTGTCGACGATGAGCGGCACGCCGTTTTTATGGGCAATCTTGGCGAACTTCGCTATGTCGAGCACACACCCGGACGGATTCGCCACCGTCTCGCCGAAGACACACTTCGTGTTGGGACGGAACGCCGCCTGTATCGTCTTTTCGTCTGCATCGGGATCGACGAAAGTGAATTCGATGCCAAGCTTCTTGAGGGAAACAGCGAAAAGGTTGAACGTGCCGCCGTAAATCTGCGCAGACGAAACAACATGGTCGCCCGCGTTGCAGAGGTTGAGCACGCAGAACGTCGATGCCGCCTGGCCTGAGCTCGTGAGAATCGCCGCCACACCGCCCTCCAGCGCCGCGATCTTCTTGGCGACCTGGTCGTTCGTCGGGTTTGCGAGACGTGTATAGAAGTACCCCGGCGCTTTCAGGTCGAAAAGGTCGGCCATGTGCTGGGTAGTGTCGTACTTGAAGGTGGTCGACGAGTAGATCGGGACCTGCCTCGGTTCGCCGCACTTGGGCGTCCATCCGCCCTGCACGCAAAGTGTATCTAGTTTCATAAACGCATATTATACCATATTGACCCCCGCCCCCGCAACAGCGCTGCCCGTCGTCAGCTGCCTAAAACACTCGTAGGCGGCGATGGATGCAGCATTAGCGAGGTTGATGCTGCGGGCGTGCTCGCCCGGCATGGGTATGCGAAAAAGCGAGTCGGTATATCTCTCGTAAAAGCCGTCCGGCAGACCCGACGACTCGTTGCCAAAAACAAGCGCGTCGCCCGGCTCGAAGCGGCAGTCGTAAAGCGATCTGCGCCCGTGCGTTGAAAGAAAGTGAAAACGCCTCGGCTTCGCGGCGGCGAGGTAATCGGCCCAGGTATCGTGAATAGCGACATCGAGATGAGGCCAGTAATCGAGCCCTGCGCGCGCGATATAGCGGTCGTCCAGCGCGAAACCGAGAGGCCTCACGAGGTGCAGCGGCACCCCGAGGCCGACGCAAAGCCGCCCGATCGCTCCAGTGTTGTGGGGTATCTCGGGGCGCAGAAGCACAACCGAAAAACAAGCCGGCCCGCTCATTTATCTATTTTGTCCATGAGCGAAAAAATGCGCTTGAGACCCTTGCGAGCGAGAGCGCGAAGCGCGTCCAGAGACTCCTCCGTGAACGGCTTGTGCTCCGCCGTGCCCTGAAGTTCCACGTATCGCCCATCGTCCGTCATCACAACATTCAAGTCGACCTCGGCGGTGGAGTCGTGCACATAGTCGAGATCGAGCGTGGGCTTGCCGTCGCAGACGCCAACCGACACCGCGGCGACGCGGTGTATTATGGGGTTTTCGTCGAGCGTGCCGTCGGCCAGAAGTTTGGCGACGGCGTCCTCCAGCGCGACCATGCCACCGGTAATCGAGGCGCACCTCGTGCCGCCGTCTGCCTGCAGAACGTCGCAGTCGATCGTTATCTGCCTTTCGCCCAGCTTCGACATGTCGACCGCCGCGCGCAACGAGCGCCCGACAAGGCGCTGTATCTCGGTCGAGCGCGCGTCCTGCCGCAACTTCTTTATATCGCGATCCTTGCGTCCGCCGCCGGTCGAGGACGGCAGCATGGAATACTCGGCCGTCACCCAGCCTCTGCCGGTATCCTTCAAAAACGGCGGCACTTTATCCTCGACACTCGCGGTGCAGAGAACCCACGTGTCGCCCCACTTGACGAGCACGCTCCCGGCGGCGTGCTTGGTGAAACCGCGCACGAATTCTATAGGGCGCAACTGATCCTGCTTTCTCTTTGATGCCATGGCGACTACCTCCGTTAAAGCGACGAAAGAATGCGGCGCGCCCAGTCGCGAGCCTTTTCGAACTGTCCGAACGAGTAGCTTTCGTTCGGCGAGTGGATGCGGTCCTCGCTCTGGCCCCAGCCTACAATAAGAGGCGCGGCGCCGGAGGCGTCCTTCAGGGCCGACACCACTGGTATCGACGCGCCGTCCCAGACGAAGACCGGGCCGCGTTCGTCCATCTCGCCCAGCACATGATCCGCCAGACGAAAGAGCGGCGAGGCCAGCGGCAGACGAAAACCCGTCGCGCCGGGATTGTAATCTTCGATAGACATCTTCATGCCGCGCGGCACGCGATCCTCAAGATGGCGGCGCACTGCATCGAACGCGCCGCGCGGCGTCTGGCCGGGAACGAGGCGCATGGAGATCTTGGCGACTGCCTCGCACGGTATCACGGTTTTCGCGCCGGGCCCGCCATATCCGGAGTGGATGCCGTTCACCTCGATTGTCGGCTCGAACGAGTTGCGCTGGGCGACGGTCTTGCCGAGCTGCCCGCCAACCGGCTCGCAGCCTATATCGCGCGCGAGTTCATCGTCTTTTGGCGAAAACGCCTCGGCAAGGCGGCGCTCCTCGTGCTCCGGCGAGACAATCCCGTCACTGAAGCCGAATACGGCGATTGAGCCGTCGGGGTTGTGCAGCGAGGCGACGAGCTCAGCGACAGCCTGGGCGGCGTTAGGGGCTATGCCGCCATATTCGCCGGAATGCAAGTCGCGGTTCGCCCCGGTGAGCCTGACAGTAAAATGGGATACTCCGCGAAGCCCGGCTACGATGGCAGGCCTTAGATCCGCCGCAGCGCCGGTGTCGCAGACAAGCAGTACATCGGCCGCAAGACGGCGGCGCATAGACGGCGCGAGCTCCTCCAGAGCCGCGCTGCCAGACTCCTCCTGCCCTTCGAGAACAACCTTGATTGTCGGCGACGGAGCGTCCGGCGGGAGCGACGAGAGATAGTCGCGCATGCCGCACAGAAAGGCGAAGAACTGGCCCTTGTCGTCCTGGGCGCCGCGGCAGTAGACGCGGCCGTCCTTTTCAGTCGGCTCGAAGGGCGGGGTCGACCACTCCGAAACGGGGTCCGGCGGCTGCACGTCGTAATGGCCGTAGAAGAGAACCGTCGCCGAGCCTTCGGCGCCAGCGCGCTCTGCAAGAAGAATCGGCGGCGCGGCCTTGCCGTCCTTTACATCGGGCATGACCAGCTCGCCGCGAAAGCCGGCGGACTCAAGCCAGGCGCGCAACCACGTCGCGCACTCAACGCAATCGCGGAGCTTCGCAGGGTCCGCGCCGACAGACTCGAACTTGAGAAGTTCAAAGTATTCTCGCTTTGTATTTTCGTCCATGGCGATATTATACCAAATCCGGACGAATCTGTGTGGCGCAAAATTCTACGAAATCCTGTAACCGACGCCCCGGATGGTCTCGACATGACTCGCCCACCGGCCTAGCCTGCGGCGCAGGTTCGCGATCTGCACGTCGACCGTCCGCTCGGTAACGGACTTCTCGTCATCGGAAAGAACTGCGTCGAGAATGCGTTGGCGCGTAAGTACGCGGCCTCTGTTCGCGGCGAGAAGTGCGAGAATCTTGAGCTCGCCCGGGGGCAGTCGAAGCTCCACGCCGTCAAGCGAAGCCGAACGGGAATCGCCGTCAACCACAAGTCCGTCAAAGCCGCCGGCCGGCGACGTCGGCGCGCCGCGCCGCAGCACGGCGCGGATGCGCGCGAGAAGAACGCGTCGCTCAAACGGCTTTGTGACATAGTCATCGGCGCCACTCTCCAGTCCGCGGATTATATCCTCGTCCTGGGTGCGGGCGGTGAGCATTATCACGCGAGTAGCCCCTAGCGCCGGATCGGCTCTGAGACGCGACGCTATCGTGAACCCGTCAAGACCAGGGAGCATGACATCCAGAAGCACTAGGTCAGGCCGGCGGCGTCTTATGTCGTCCAGCGCGTCGTCACCGCGCGCATACGAACGCACATGTACGAAACCCGCCCCGGCCAACGCCATCTCGAGAAGCGTGCGTATGGTCGCGTCATCCTCGACAATCGCAATCTGGGCCAGTTCGTCCATCGCTCAAGCGTCCTTGTCGAACAGCCCGGCGAGCTTCGCGGCGGAGGCCGAAGCCACCTTGTCGAAAAGGCTCACCCCGCGCGCGTCCATGGCGACCACCCCGCGAAAGTCTTCCACCTCGAAATGCCAACAGGCCTCGGCCGCGCCGAACTCTTCGAGAAAATCGACGCCTGCAACGCGCTTCACGGCGGCGGCAGAAAGCGCCGCCGCGCCGCCCACGGCCTGTATGTAGACACAGCCGTGATTGCGCATGGCGGCGAGAGTGCGGGAATCCATGCCACCCTTGCCAATCACTAGACGGACGCCGGACTTCGCAATGAATTCAGGCTCGTACGGATTTTCCCTCACCGATGTCGTAGGGCCGGCGGCGACGACGCGCCACTCCCCGCAGGCGCCGACAACGACTGGTCCGCAATGATATATCGCTCCGTCGCGGAAATCGACGGCAATCGGGCGCCCGTCGGCGAACCACTTATGGAACTTGTCGCGGCCGGTATGTATGATGCCATTGATCGAAACCGCGTCGCCGGCCCGAAGCCGGCGCACATCCTTCTCGCCCACAGGCAGATTTACCGTCTTCATGGCGCGACCTCCATCGTGCGGCGGCGCGCGGCCCAGCACATATAGGCGACAGTTACGAAGAAGCTCGCCGGGACGCGCGGACGAGCCGCGAGCTTCACGCCCAGAAGCGTGGTCCTGCCGCCAAGCCCCATAGGGCCTACGCCTAGCGTGTTCGCCTCTGCGAGAAGCGTTTTCTCGAGCTTCGCGAGACGCTTGTCGGGCGAGCGGTCGGCGAGCGGACGCAAAAGCTGCTCTTTTGCCGTCTCGAAGCCTGTCGCGCGGTCGCCGCCTATGCAAACGCCGAGAATGCCGGGCGCGCAGCCATAGCCCTGGGTCTTGACGACGGCGTCGAGTACACATCTTCTCACGCCCTCGAGATCGCGCCCCGCCCCGAGGGAAGCGAGCGGCAAAGAGTATTGGCGCGACATGTTCTCGGAGCCGCCGCCTTTCATTATGAGCGTAACAGACGGCGGTTTTGAGGCGTCTTCGGCAGGGCGGTAGTGGACGACCGGCGCGCCATCTGCGCAATTGTCGTCATACGAGCGCCCGTCGATAGAATCGATGCAGTTTTTTCTCAGCAGCCCGCGTTCGGTAGCGATGGCGGTCGCGCGCCTTATCGCCCCGGGCGTCACGCGGCGGCGCAGCCTCTCGTCCACGAAGAATGTAAGAGTGCCGGTATCCTGGCAGAGCGGCGTCGTGCCTGTGCGCGCGAGCGCGCAGTTGTCGAGAATCGTCTTTAGAACCATTGCGGCGCTCGAGCCCCGGTCCTCGCGGCGCAGAGCCGAGCGAATCGCGCGCTCCACATCGTCAGGCAACGAAGTGCTTGTCTCCTTTATGAGACCGAAAAGACTTTCGACGATGTCGTTCATTCGGCACGCACCTTTCTCAACGGCGCATAATCTTGAGGCCGAATACACCGCCCACGAACGATGTACGGCCATTGCCGGCGAATTTGACGGACACCTTCTTTTTACCGCGGGTCAGCTCGCGCGGCAGCTCGTAAACCCTGTCGCAGAACGCCCTGCGGTCCGGTTCCGGGCCGGAGGGTTCCGTCGCGATTTTACGTCCGTCGACATAGACGTCGAAACTGCGACCGCGGTCACCGCCGAAATAAGTCACCTCCAGGTCATTGGTCTTTAGCGGGTCCACGGCAAGCTTGTACGCGAACCAGCCGTCCCTGCCTCTCGCGTGGCGGTACTTTCTGTCGCGAAACTCGCCCGCCTCGTCGTGTGCGCCCGTATAATCGTGGTTGACCTCGCTCTGCTGGAAGCCCGGCTCGACGCTGTCGACGGTACGCTCGGCCAAAGCCGCGGCGGCCGCGACCTCGCGCTCCAGCTCGGCACTGCGCGCCGCCCACTCTTCGGACGTCATTACCGGGAAGTACATCGTGTAATGTTCTTCATAGACCTTGTAGTAGGGCATGAGAGGTATCGCGTTCGGCTTGAGCTTGCCGTCGACAATGGTCATCGAACGCTCGTTGGTGCCGGCCGGCGCGGCGAGATGGTCCTCCCACCGCTTCTTGGCCGGGTCGACCTTACCCTTTTCGGGCGGCATCACACCTACCATCAGCAGAGGGCCGTGCATGAACGCGGCGAACTTGCCGCCGGTGTGCTGGAGAGGCTCTAGCCTGTCGGACATCGGCAAATCGAGGCGCACGACCTCTCCGCCCCGCCACTCGCGCTCGACAACCATATAGCCGTCTTCGCCGACAAGCCCGTCGTACGCCTCCGGGCCGGCAGACGCCGGCGCCACCTTCAGAACCGGCTTCTCGCACCAGTACGGCTTTCTGAGGCGGAGCGCAAAACGCACCGGGCGCTTCACGTTTATGCGCAGGGCGACCGTCTCGCCTTCGGGGAATTTCGTCGACTGCTCGACGAAGACGCCCTTCTCCCTCCATTCCAACGTAGTTGGCATGTAAAGATTCACCCACAAACTGTCTTCGTCGTGAAAATACACCTGCTCGCCATAGCGCATCGGGTTCTCCATACCTGTGCCGACGCAGCACCACCACGCGCCCTCGGGCGTGGAGAACACCTTTGTCGCGACTGGCCGAGTCGACATGAAGTAGCCGAACTCGCCCGGCTTCTCGCCGATATTGGCAACGAGCTGGTTGAGAAGCGAACGCTCGACGAAGTCCATTACATGCGCTGGCGAAATCGCGCTCTCGCCCGTACGGGCGACATCTTGGGCGGCCCAGGAGAATACATGCGCCGAGAGGCGGTGCATATTGTTGATGTTGCACGTCTCGGCCGTCTGGGGGCCGAGATGCCGCGCGGTGTCGCGCACGGGGTAGAAGTGCTCGTGATCGGAGTGTCCGCCATTGGCGAACGAGCGCTCGTCGACGACGGCGCGCCAGTATGTTTCGACAGCGCGGCGTTCGCGCGCGTCGCCGGTCATCTCGTATATTGTGGCGAGGCCGGTTATCTTCGGCATCTGAGTGTTGGCGTGTTTGCCGTCGAGACGGTCCTCGCCGCCCCGCAGCGGATCGAATATCTCGCGGTGGTCAAACTTGCGACGCGCGACTTCGAGGTACTTCATATCACGCGTGTCCGCCGCAAGGTCGGCAAACGTCTCGTTCAAGCCACCCCACTCGGAGCGCATGAGATACTGCATCTTGCCGTCGTCAAGGCCGCCTATGACGCCAATATACCAGTCTGCGAGACCGCGCTCTACCTCCAGCGCCTTGCGGCTGCCGGCCCAGCGGTACGCGTCGCGCAGGCCCGCGAAGACTTTGTGGATCGTGTAGTTGGGCACCCACCAGCCGCATATATCAAAGCCGCCCGCCCGAAAGTCGCCGCTCTTCACTTTGTCCCAGACTGCATCCTGGGGTATTGTCATCACATAACCGTCGCCGTTCGCCTTCTGGCAGGCGGCAAGCTCGTCCACTATATAATCGAGCCGCTCCTTGGCGCGCGCGTCACCCGTCGCCGCATAGCACGCCGCGAGAGAAGTAAGGTAGTGGCCGAGTATGTGGCCGTTTATGCCGCCGCCCTCCCAGCGTCCGCCATATCTCTTCGCCTTTTCAGGGAGCCCCGCAACGCGGCGGAACTCCGCGAGAAGCCTGTCGGTGCGCCCCTTGTCGAGGTACTTGAGCAGATACTCCCTGTCGATATCCTGCTTCTCCTTGAACACGCCGCCCGTCACGCGAACGCGCTCCAGAGGAAACTGCCTCACCTGGTTTTCGGCGACTGCCGCGCAAACTGCGGCGGACGCCACCGCCGCGAACAATACCGCTCCCGGTTTCATCTCGCTCATCCTTACAGTTTTATCGGCACGACTCTCGTCGCGGAAAGGCGCCGCACGGTGAAATTCAGGTCTTTCTTGCCTTTGGTCTTTTCAAGAAAATCCTTGGCACTCTTGACGCCCTCGCCGTTGACATCGACAACCAGCTCCAGCGGTCTCATGCCGGCTACGGCCGCGACGCCGCCGCTCTTCACTTTGGCGACCACGACCCCTGGAGCGTCTTCGCCAAGCTTGAAGTACTTTCTCACCTCATAAGTCATGTCGCAGACCGTGACGCCGAGCTCTTTGTTTCTGGCGCGCGGCGCGTTGCGGTAGTGGACCGGCGCGAGTTCGAGGACAGTCTTGCCCTCGCGGCGCTCGCCGTCAGAGACCCACGCGATGACAACCTCGGCCCCGACGCCAAACTGCGCGAGCGTCTCGTTCACACCACTCTCGGCATTGGGCCACGGGGTAAACTCGCCAGACGAGCCGAATTCTATAAACCTGTCGTCGGCGAAGGCTTCCTCCCAATTGATCTCTGAAAGCACATCGCGGTCGAGAGAGAAGGACGTGTCGTGAGAGCTGGCCGGATACTTCACCGAAACGAGTATGTCGCCCACCTTGATGCCCAGCTTGTCGGCCGGCGTGCCCGGCACGACCTCGGTGACGAGCGGGGCTCGGTCGACGTAATCCTTCAGATACGCCGTCGCCCTTTTCTCGCGCACGACATCCGCGCTCGCGGTCTGCACCTCGACGCCAAGCCACGGCGTGCGGCGACGATCGTCGGCCTTGCGCGGCACGTTCTCTGCGTCGAACACCGGTTCGCCGACGAGCGAGACGAGCCGCTGGCCCTGAATGGCGAGAACGTCGCTCGACCAGCGACCGCGGCGGTTGGCCATGCTGACCATCGTCAATTTGCCGGCTGAAGAAACTATCAGAGCACCCTCCTTGCCGTCATCATCGCCGCGCAGGCTGGAGACCGGCGCGAACGAGGCGACCGTGATGTTGCCGCGCTCGCGTTCGAAGCCCTTCACCTGCATCAAGGCTTTATCCACGTCAAGCCTGCCGCCGCGGTTGCACACCCCGAAAAGCGCGAACGTGTCGCCCCAGAGGTCGAGCGCCTCGCGTCCGTCAATCGCGTACGGTTCGAGCCCGGCTGGCACGCCGTCCTTGAAGCGCGCCTCGAAACCGCCCTCCTCGACATACGAACCGACGAAATCCAGCGGCGCTTTCGAGCCGTCAGGGAGCGTCGCCTCGATCTTCACCAGACGCGCCGTGTCGGCGGCGGCCAGCTTCGCAAGGACGATCATCTTGCCGCCCTCGACGAGCACGCCCATGGTATCGACATCGTTCTTCACATCATCATCGCGGCTGAAGCGCAGCGAGAAGCGTCCGCTCTCCTTGGCCTTCGCCTCAAGCTGCAGATAGACCGGCAGAACGGCCCTTCTCAGCCGGGCCTCGCGCTCGGCCATCCCCTCCAACCGCCTGGCGGCAGGTTCCATCCGCCACTGCGCAGGCGGAACGAACGTCTCGGCGCCCAGCTCCATGATCTCGTCGAGCGCAATCGTCACCGCTTCGCCGTTCTCGTTCAGAACGAGCGTGTTGGGATTGCCCTCGTAGAGATCCAGCCCCAGTTCCACGTGATGGCGAAACGCCGAGATGTGCGACTCGTCGAAACCGGCGAGCGTCTCGCCGTTTTCGCGCGCGATAAAGAAATAAACTGGGGCCTGGGGCACGGTGCCACCTGCCGCAAAATCGAGAGCGCGCGCACCTGAAAGCGGCTTGTCGGTCTTGAGAACAAGCGCCTTGCGCTCCGGCGAGGCCTCGAACTCTACAGCTTTGGCGACCTCGCCGGCGCACTCCACTTCTATACGGTCGACAAACCCCGGATCGAGCAGCAGGTCCTTCATGAGTATGCGGTCGGGGGCGACGACGAACCCTATGAATTCGGCCGGGATGCCCTTTTCGGCCGACTGGTCGCCGCGATTGTAGTGCGTTTCGTGGCAGTTGGGGCACTTGTACGGTATTCTGAAATCAGGCTCCTCGCCCTTTTCGTTCTTCTTCAGATAGTAGCGCACCACAGCGAACGAATTCCTGTATTCCTCCAACAGCTCGCGATTGAGTTTAGCTTCGTCAAGCGGCGTGAAATCGACTAGGACGCAATTCTCTTCGGACGCAACACCGGTGACGGCCGTCGCGACAACGGCTGTAAACAGCCAATAGCCAATATTGATCATAGTTCATCCTCCTTATCAGGGTCTGTGCGGTAGTTGAGAATCAGATGCATCGTACGGCCCTTGCGCGTGATATCGACACCCACCTGGGTCGTCTTGTCGAGGTTGGCCATCGCCTCATCGTAGAGCTTCTGGAGCTCGGCGACCGACTTGACCTCGCGCCCGTTCCACTTGCGTATTATGTCGCGCGAAACGAAGCCGGCGTTGTCGGCGTTGCCGTCCCACGATACGGACGAGACGAAGACACCCCCGTCTGGCGCAAAGAAGGCGAGGTCGGGCGTGTCGAAACGGTTGACATCCTTGGCAGTAAAACCCCAGCGGCGAAACTCCACCTCTTTACCTTCGACGGCGCCCTTCGAGCGCGCCACGATCTCGACGCTTTTCATCTCGCCGCCGCGCACGTAATCAAATTTGACGGGCGCGTCCCACTCGCGCAGGGCGAGCGAACGGTTGAGAGCCGGTATCTCTTCGCGGAACACCGCCGTCACAGGCACGCCGTCGATAGCGATGACGCGGTCGTTCGGCTCGAGACCAGCCGTGCGCGCCGGCCCCTGGGGATCCGTGCCGGCGACGACAACGCCGTTCGTCGCGTCAAAGGCGGTGTCGCGCTCGAAGTCCTTGAGCGGTTGCCAGTCGATACCAAACCACGCCCAATGGGCGTCGCCGTGGGCGCGCAGATTCGGCAGAAGCTCCAAAATCGTCGGCGACGGAATGGTAAAGCCCTGCGCACCCTGAGTGTTGCCGCGAGCGTTGAGGCCGACAACCTCGCCTCGGGTGTCGACTAGAGGCCCGCCGGAATTGCCCGGCGAAATCGCCGCGTCGGTCTGGTACCAGAGCGTGTAGTCGCCAGCGCCCTCGAGGTAGCGGTCGTTGCACGAGATTATGCCCATCGACACGGACCGCGCCAACCCCCACGGCGCGCCCATCGCGAGCACGACCGCGCCTATGTCGAGGCGCCTGGACGAGAGCCTCGCGGCCGGAAAAACCGTACCGGTTGGCGCCGAGAGCCGCAGAAGCGCGACGTCGAGATCCTTGTCCTTGCCGATTACCTCGGCGTCGTACATGCCGCCGTCGGTGAGCTGGCAGCGTATGCGGGAGGCGCGGTCGATGACATGATGATTCGTGAGAAGTTCACCGTCTGGCGTCACTATAACGCCGGAACCCGAGGCTTGCAGCTTCTCGAGCTTGCCGCCGCTAGCGTCCTCTGTTATCACGCGTATGTAGACGAGAGACGGGAAGACCGCGTCTTTCGCCTCCTTGACGGTATCCCTGAAATCCGCTGCTGGGTTCATGCATCCCGCGAGCGCGGCAGCGGCGGCAAGTATGGCGAAGCGGGCAGTTGGTTTGTTCATTGGGGTTTGTACGAGTCTTTCAGTGAAACGGTTCTGTTGAATACGGGCGCGTCTGGCTTGAAGTCGCGTTCGTCGGCGACGAAGTAGCCTGTGCGCTCGAACTGGAATCTCTCGCCCGGAGCGGCGCCGGCGAGGAGAGGCTCCACATACCCGCGCACGACCTTCAGGGAATCGGGGTTCATGTACTTGAGAAACTCCGATGGGCCGTCCTTGAGAGGATCCTTTTCGGTGAAAAGCCTGTCGTAAAGGCGAAACTCCGCCGGCGCACCGCTCGCGCAGTCGACCCAGTGGATTGTGCCCTTGACCTTGCGCCCGTCTGCGGCGTTGCCGCCCCACGACGCCTCGTCCCACGTACCGTGTATCTCGACGACCTCGCCCGAAGCGTCCTTCACGCAACCGGTACACTTGAAAATACACGCGCCGCGCAGCCTTACTTCCTGTCCGGGCGCCATCCTGAAGAACTTCTTCTCGGGCACCTCCATGAAGTCCGCGCGATCTATCCAGACCGTGCCCCCGAAAGGTATCTTGCGCGTTCCGGCGCTCTCGTCCAGCGGATTGTTCGGCAACTCCACATCCCTCGCGCCGCCCTGCCAGTTGTCGACGACTACCTTGACCGAATCGAGCACCGCCATGCGCCTGAGAGCCTTCTGGTTCAGCTCCTCGCGCACGCACCACTCAAGAAGCGCGGGGTCGCTCTCGCTCTCGACCTTCGTGACGCCGACTCGCTCGCAGAACTCGCGAATCGCTCCCGGTGTATAGCCGCGCCGGCGCATCCCGCACACCGTAGGCATGCGAGGGTCGTCCCAGCCGGCGACGTGCCCATCCGTAACGAGCTGCAGAAGAAGCCGCTTCGACATCACCGTGTACGTTATATTGAGCCGCGCGAACTCGCGCTGCTGCGTGCGCAGCTTGACGCCGTTCCTGACGGGCAGAAGCCCCATTTCGTCGAGCCTGTCGACAACCCAGTCGTACAACGGACGGTGCACCTCGAACTCCAGCGTGCACATCGAGTGGGTTACGCCCTCCAGCGCGTCCTCTATCGGGTGGGCGAAGTCGTACATCGGGTATACGCACCACTTGTCGCCGAGATGGTAGTGGGAGACGTGGCGTATGCGGTAGATGACGGGGTCCCGAAAGTGGATGTTGGGCGAGGCCATATCGATCTTCGCCCTAAGGCACCATTCGCCGTCTGCGTATTTGCCGTCCCGCATTTCGCGAAAGAGCTTCAAGTTGCGCTCGGGCGTCGTGTCGCGCGAAGGCGAGGGCCGCCCCGGACGCTCCGGTACGCCGCGGTACTCCTTCCACTCCTCCTGTGTGAGATTGCAGCAGTACGCCTGGCCGCGGCGTATGAGCTCCTCGGCTATCTCGTACATTTTGTCGAACATGTTCGACGCGTTGTAGAAGCCGGGCTCCTTGCCGTCGCCCTCGCCCGACCACTCGAAACCGAGCCAGCGGATATCCTTCTTTATGTTCTCGGCGTACTCGTCAGACTCCTTTGTCGGGTTGGTGTCGTCGAGCCGCAGATGGCACTCGCCGCCGAAAAGCTGCGCCATGCCAAAATCAAGACACACGGCCTTGGCGTGTCCTATATGGATGTAGCCGTTCGGTTCCGGCGGGAAGCGCGTAACGACCTTGCCGCCGGTTCTGCCCTCGGCGACGTCCTTTTCAATCCACTGCCGCAGAAAGTGCCTTGACGTATCTGATTCGTTTGTAGCCATTCTATTGCCGCCCTTGTATTCTTGTGCGATTGCCGCGCCGTCTATCTGACGCCCCCGTTAGCCTTGGCGAGCTTCTTGAGTTTCGCCGCAACAGCGAGTCTCTCGACCGCCGTCATGTGATCGACGTAGAGTATGCCGTTCAAATGGTCGACCTCGTGCTGGATGGCGCGCGCGAGAAAGCCCCTCGCGGTTATCATCTGCGGACGGTTCTCGCAGTCGAGAAACTGACACGTCACCTGATTGGCGCGCGTTATCGACCCGCCCACCCCGGGAAAACTGAGGCACCCCTCCTTGTCGCGCTGGGAACCTTCCATCGAGACAATCTCGGGGTTGAACATTACGAGCGGCATCGCCACCGGCGCGTTGAAAAGCTCGTTCTCGGGGTCGTCGCAACCCTCGGGTATGTCTATGACGCAAACCTTCTCCAGACGGCCGACCTGCTCAGCTGCGAGGCCTACACCGCGCGACTTGCGCATAGTCTCGAGCATATCGACGGCGAGCCGCCTGAGTTCGTCGGTCACAAGCGCGACATTGGCCGCTTTCTCCCTAAGCACTTTTTCGCCGTACTTGCAGACGTTGAGAATCATCTAAAGCCTCCTTCAATGCGTCGGTCCTGCCTGATCAGCCCCTGACGCCGGTCGAGCCGAAGCCGCCGGCGCCCCGTTCAGTCTCGTCAACCTCGAATGTCTCCGAGACTTCTGCCCGCGTGACGGGCGCGATGACCAGCTGCGCGACCTTGTCGCCTTTGGCGACCCGAAAGTCGCCGTCGCCGGTATTGAACAGTATCACACCGACCTCGCCGCGATAACCGGCGTCGATAGTGCCCGGCGTGTTCAGAACCGTTATGCCGCTCTTGAGGGCGAGGCCAGAGCGCGGACGCACCTGGGCCTCGTAACCGGGCGGGAGCATCATGACGAGACCTGTCGGCACAAGCGCCCTGCCGCGCGCCGGCACCACTACATCTGCGACGCTTCTAACGTCCATGCCCGCGTCGCCATCGTGGGCATACGCGGGCAGGACTGCGTCAGGGTTGATTCTCCTGAACTTAATCGTCATCGCCATTTTCCGCCCCGGACGGAGCGGCGGGTTCGGCCGCCGCTCGGCTTGAACGGTCCTTGTAGCCGCGCTTCTTGAGATTCTCCTCCAGCCATTCGCCGAAGCTGTCGATCGACTGGCCTGCGGCCGCGACGCGCGCGGCAAAGGTCTCGCCGCGCCAAAGCTGCGCGACATCGCCGGGCACGCGGTCGTTGCACACGACCAGCGCCGCCCTGCCGGTGCCGAGCGGAATATACTCCGAAACCTCGCCCTTGCCGAGCTTGCGCGCCGCGAAAACGACCCTCTGCGCGTTCTGAAAGCCCGCGAGCTTGAAGTCCCACTCGCCGCGCATGTTCATCCAGCCGAACGCGTAGTCGCTCGCGAAAGCAGAAGGCGAGAATGTCAGGTTTGTGGTGACATTGCCGGAGGCGAGAACCGCTTCGGCACCCTTCTTGGCCACAGCCTCGACTGTCGCCTTGAATGCGTCGGCCTTCGCGTCCCTGAGAGCCATGTCGCCGATCTTGTCCTTCACCAGATCGAACGCCGGCTTTTCGACAGCGTCCTCGCAGGCGGAGAGCGCGACGACCCAGACATACTTGTCGGAGTCTACGCTTTCGACCAGACTGTCGCGGCGAATGAGGCTCTGGGCCTTGCGGTTGAAGAGATCGCGCTTGACGCCCGGGAACTGGGCCGAAACAGATGCCACGAAGCCGGGTACTCGCGTTGAGCCGAGGCTGACCCAGTCGCTCTCCTTGAGCTCCGCTCCCTTCTCGGCCGCGAGAGACGGCAGGAACTTGGCGGCCTCTTCGAGCGCGAGCTCGTCGATATCTTCGTAGTACGGCAGACGCGACTCGATGTCGGCCTTGAGAGCCTCGAGCGAGAGCTCGTGGCGCAAGGCCGTCTCGATCGCCGCGCGCACATCTTCAAGCGGCTTGACCGTCTTGACATCGTTCGTCGTGGCGGGCGGTACATCATACATGCCCTTGGACGAATTCTCGTCGTAGCGGGCCTGAATCGCCTCTTCGGTCACCTCGACGGCGGCAAGCAGGTTTGAAGCGTCGGCGTCGAACCTCACGTAGCTCAGCTTGAAGCGCTCGGGTATCGCGAGAGAGTCGATATTCTTGTCGTACCACGCCTTAAGCCCGGCGTCGTCGAGTTTTACAGCATCGGCGGCCGCCTTGTCTTCGTTGAACGTCGCGACCTGCACCGTGAACTTGTCGGTGAAATCGCGGCACGCCTGGTCGAACTCCATTGAAGAGCCCCATGTCTTGGACCTCTCAATCCCGAACAGCCCCTGCTGGATAGTCATCCAAAGGCGCAGCTGGGTCTCGAACACCTTGGGCTCGACGCCGAAGTTGCGCTTCACGATCTGCTTGTAGGCAGCATCGCTGAAGACGCCGTCCTGCGATGTGAAATCTTCGCGAATCCTCGCCGCGAGCATAGCGTCGGGCACGTCGTAGCCTGCCTCGCGAAACGCCTTGACGGCGGCATAGGCCTTCCACGCGCTACGCTCGTCGCTGAAGCGGCGGCGGCCCTGGCCCTCGGTGAAGAACGACGCTATCTGCGCGTCGATGTACTGCATGCCCGAGACCGCGTTGCGGCCCATGACATACTCCGGTATGAACGCGCTGACCAGAAACTCGCAGTCCCTGAAGAGATCCGCGTCGAACTTGTCGTTTTCGAGACGGCTCTCGTCCGCCGGTCGCTTCTCTTCGTCGCCGCGGAACCAGTCGTCGGGCGCGACGAACGCCAGGCAGACCACTATTGCGAACACGCCCCATACCCACTTGTTGCGGATGAGCTTGTTGAACTGATGAATGACCATTTTTCTACTTTGTGCTTTCTGTTTGTTGTTTTGTCTTCAAATCTGCATAGCCAGACGGCGGCTCCGTTTGCCGTCAGAACAAGTCCTCGTCGTCCGTCGAACCGCCTTCGTCCTCGGCCGGCTCCTCGTCGGCCGGGGCCGCTTCGGTCTCATCGGCCTCTAAATTGGCGCCTTCGGCGTCCTGCGTGTCGGCGATGTTGGCGGCACGGCGGGCGAGTTCGTCGCGATCCTTCTTCGAGGTGGGCCCGAGCTCGCCCGAATTGACCTCTACGGTCTTTTCGGTGAACGCACAACGGTTCTTGAGGTTGCCGCCGGCGTCAAACGTCATGACCGTGACCGCCAGCTTCTCGCCGAGAGCGGGCAGCGCGCGGTGAATCCTGACTGCAGTGCGCGGCGATAGCTTCCAGTCCAAAACCCTGTCCTCGAGCTTGATCTCGCCCGTGCCGTAGTCCTTCAGCTGGAAGCGCCCCTGATCGAGGCGCACGAGCACATCGCCGCGCTGGCCGTGAAGCGACGTAAAGAGAAGGTCCTGAGACGTGCGAATCTTTATCTCGTTCGCCGCACGCATGCCTATAACATCGAAGTGGCGGCCCTTCACAGACAGCGCCGCGGTGACGCAGCGTATGACCGCCTCGTCGCCGTCGCCTGTCGTGCGGTACGTGTAGCGCGACTCGCCCGCCGGGTTGTAGGCGGTGAAGCCGGGCGCCACGACCGAGAACGCGCCCTCGGGCAGATTGTTCGGCACCTTGAGAGTAATCGTGCCTGAAACGAGATTTACCGCGCGCACCTGCTCGCCCATCGCCTGCACCCTGGTGCCGAACGAGGCGATCTTGCGCACGAACACCTCGCAGTCGCGACCGAAGACGATCCTCAGCCTAGACTCGGGCGTCAGCGTGCGGTAGACGGTGCCAAGCGGATAGTACCGGCCCTCTTCAATAGCCTTCCACTCCTTCGAGCCGGGCACGAACACCTCGGCCCCGCCCTCGACCTCGCGGCAGTAAGGCAGCAGATAGAAAAGTCTGCTCGACGACTTCTTGCCGCCCGCGGCTTCGCCCTCGGCCTCTTCGCCGGCCGCGGCTTCGCCCGCTTCGGAGGTTTCGGCCGGCTCCTCGGCCGGCTCTTCGGCGAGAAGGTCGTCAAGATCCTGCGCACCGGCGCCGAGCGCGGCGACGGCCGAGGCCACTGCAAGCATTCGTACTAGAGTTTTCATATCGTGCCTTTCTTGGTTTGGCGCTTGGGCCTGTTAGACGAGGTGCGCACCCTCGGACGGCTTGATCAGGCTGACGGTCGGTTCGTCGCCGAACTTGGCCTTGTACTCCTTGGTGATCTGGGCCGCGATTTTGTCGGCCGCCGACGGATCGACGAGAAGGCAGCAGCTGCCGCCGAAACCGCCGCCCGACAGACGCGCGCCGTAGACTTCGGGTATCGCCTTCGCCGCGTCGACGATCGCGTCGAGCTCCTCGCAGGAGTTCTCAAACCAGTTGCGGCTGGACTCGTGGGAGTCGTACATAAGCGCGCCGAACGCCTTTAGGTCGCCCTTGGCGAGCAGCTCCGCGCCCTGGAGGACGCGCTCGTCTTCGCCGATCGGGTGGACTGCCCTCTTCGCCGTGGTCTCGCTAAGGCCGCCGCGGTAAAGCACCCACTCGGCCATCGTGACGTCGCGCAGGTGGGTGACTGGCTTGCGCAGAACGCCCGCGAAATACTTCGCGGCGTCTTCGCACGCCTGGCGCCTGGAGGCGTAGGCCCCGTCGACGAGGGCGTGCTTGGCGTTCGACTTGACCATCATGAAAGCGACCGTCGGGCCGAGGTCGACGTTCTCGAACTTGCAGTAGCGGAAGTCGCTCTTGACGAGCGCGCCTTCCTTGCCGTAGAGCGACGAGGCCTGATCGAGAAGCCCGCACGGGCAGCCGGCGAACGTGTGTTCTGCCTTCTGACCGATCTTCGCGAGGGTCGTCTTGTCCTTCTCTATGCCGTAAATCTTCGAAAGCGCGAGAACCGTACACATCTCGAGCGCGGCCGACGAACTGAGACCCGCGCCGAGCGGGATGTTGCCGAGGAACATCGCCTTCCAGCCGTGCCCGGCCGCGGCCGGATTGCCGTCGAAAAGCCAGTTGAACGTGCCGGTCACGTAGTTCTGCCATGTCATCTCCTTGGCGGGGGCGACAGTGTCGATCGTGAACTTGGCCGTCTCCATGAAATCGCCGGCCGTCAGCTCGCACGTTGCGTCGGCCGTGGGCGAGACGGCGAAGAACGTGCCCTTGTCGATGGCTGCCGAGAAGACGTACCCTTCGTTGTAGTCTGTATGATTGCCGAGCACCTCTATGCGCCCGGGCGCGTAGGCGACGACCTGAGGCTTCTCGCCGTAGAGCTTTTCAAACTTGGCGACCAGTTCGTCGTAGACTTCCTTGTTCTGCATGGCTTTGACCTTTCTTTCAGTTGGTTGTTAGTCGATCTTGATGTCGGTGTTGACGTTCTTTGAAAACGCGAGAGCGTATACGAACAGATAGGCGAGGCAGAGGGCGGGCACGATGAAGCCGGCCTCGAAACGCACATGGTCGCCGATGTAGCTCTGCACGAGCGGCAGCACGCCGCCGCCCACGACCATAGTCATGAACAGGCCCGACGCCTGCTCGGTATACTTGCCGACGCCTTCGGTCGAAAGGTTGAATATGACCGACCACATGACCGAGGTGCACAGCCCCATCAGCACGAAGCAGAAGGCGCCGACCGGCACCTTGATCGTCTGGGCCGCCGCGCCCGCCTTGCCGGCTACCTCGTAAGGAATCGTCACATTGCACGCGATGAGCGAAACGCCCGCGACAAGAAGCGCGAGGGATATGCCCGACGCCCAAAGCAGCATCGCGCGCGCCGAAACCTTGCCGCCGAACGCCGCGCCAAGCATGCGGCCCGCGAGCATCAGCAGAAACACCGCGCCGCCGAGAGTGCCGGCGACCACGGCCGCCGGGGCGCCGCCGCCCATGAGGTCCTTAATCTCCGTGGAGGACGTCGCCGCCGGTATGCCAGCCTCGACGCCCATGTACAGAAAGATGCCTACTACGCCGAGAAGGCAGTGGCGAAACGCGAGCGCGCTGCGCTCGTAGACGACGTCCTTCGCGCGCGCCGTCGGGTTCTTGATGGGCAGGAAGGCGATTATGACAGTCGCGGCGATGAATATCGCCATGGCCGTCAGAAGGACGCCCGTCACATCGCTGAACTTGGTGTCCTTAGTGACTTCGCCAACAACCATAGGCACGACGACCATCGAAAAGCCCTGGAACATCGAGTTGATAGCGCCGCCCGCGAGATTAAGCTGGTTGCCGCGGTTGCCGCCGCCCACAATCGAGTTGAGCGTCGGGTTGATGACGCCGTTCAAAAGGCAGTTGGACGTACCGGATATGAACGCGCCCAGAAGATAGACAAACCACGCCGCCGGCACCCCGCCGAGCAGCGCCCCGTCAAGCACGTGACCGGAGAGCAGCTGCACGCCGATGCCAAGCGCGCCGGAGCCCGTCGCGAGCAGAGTCGTCGTCTTGTAGCCGAACTTCTGAAGCACCAGACCGACGGGATAGCCCATCACTAGATACGCCAGGAAGTTCATCATATTGCCCATCATTCCGAGCGTGGCAGAACCGGCGATGCCGGGCGCCTCGCCCCAGATACGGCCCGCCGGCGCGGCAAGATATGTCATGAAGCCGCAAAGACCATAGAGCGCGAACATCGTAACGATGGCAATCAAGTTGCCGCCTTTTCTATCCTGAGTGCTCATTTTGTTTTTCTCCAATATTGGTGTTGTGGTAAAGTATACCGAATTTCGTCGCACGCGTCAATCGCAAACAGGCGTTTTTGACGGCTTGGAGAGAAACGCCGCGTACGAGAACAGGTAGGCGAGACCGGCCGCCGAAACGACAAACGCGGGCATGAAGCCGGCCTTATCGGCTATGAAGCCCTGCGCAAGCGGCAACAGCCCGCCGCCTACAATCATCGCCATGAAAAGACCCGACGCCGCGTTCGTGTACTTGCCGAGGCCTTCGACCGCGAGGTTGAACGTGCACGGGAACATCACCGATGTGCAAAGCCCGCACGCCACGAAGCACCACGGCGAACCCGTCAAAATGCCTGCCAACACCAGAACCACGCCCGCCGCGCCGGTCGCCATCATCATCTGGCGACTCGACACCCGCCCGCCGACCGCGCTGCCCACAGCACGCCCGATTACCATCATAAGCCAATATGTCGACGCCACCCCGGTCGCGTACTTGAGATCGCCCGTAGCTGCCGTAAGCCACGATATTATCGTCGCCGGTATGCCGACTTCGACGCCGACATAGCAGAAAATGCCAACCACCCCGAAGAACGTGTGGCGGAACTTGAGCGGCGAAAGCACCGGGATGCGCTCCGTCGCGCGCACCCCCTCGGGATCTTCTATCTTAAGGAACGAAAGAACGACGAATGTCGCCGCGAACACGCCGAGCGCAATGAAAAGAACCGGGTTCACCTGGGCGATGCTCTTCAGCTTGGCGATCTCGCCGATGCAGCTGCCGACGAGAAACGGCGTGAGAGTGCCGGTCACGCTGTTAAAGGTCATCCCAACGAGGTTCAGCTGGTTGCCGCGCTTGCCGCCGCCGCCGAGAGTGTTGAGCATCGGGTTGGTGACGACGTTCAAAAGACACATCGAAAGGCCCGCGACGAACGCGCCGGAGAGATATATGACGAAGCCCGTCGTCGCCGCGACGTCGAAGACGCCAGAAAGATACTGTATTAAAACCCCCGTAAACCCGGTCGCGACCGCCACAAGAGCCGTCTTCTTGTACCCTATCTTCGACAGGAGCATCCCGCTCGGCACGCCCATGAACAGATAAGCGAAGAAGTTCATGAAGTTGCCCAGCTTGCCAAGCGTGTTGGAGCCCTCCGGCAGCAGATAGCGCCAAACGTCGCCCACGGGCGCGGCCAGATTCGTGACGAACGATATCATACCGCACAGGAATATCATCGCAACAACCGCGATCCAGTTTATCCCCGGGCGAACCTGATCAACAGCTTTAGTCGTACTCATGATGGTTTACCGTAGACCTCCTTGGTTGAATTGTTGCGCATATTATACCTCACCCCTGCGACCGAAGTCAAGCGGCAAAAAATTTTTTAAAATACCCCCTTGCGCGGCGGGGCCTAAATATGATATAATATGCGCCACTTGACCGTTCGGGCGTGGCGCAGTGGTAGCGCAGTTGACTGTTAATCAATTGGTCGCTGGTTCGAATCCAGCCGCCCGAGCCAAGTCAAAGCAGGCAAACCCCGGTTTTTCCGGGTTTTTCGCTTTTTATTGCACGTTTCAGCGCGACTTCATATCCGCCGCCTGCCTAGCGGAATACCGCCGCGACAGCTCGCTCCCACAGCGTCGCCTTTCTTACGCGCACCCGGTTGGCGTCTGTCGGAGTGAGTATGAGCCGCAGTTTTCCCCCGCCCGGCACCGCGAGCGGTACGGGGTGCTCGGCTATCCAACGGCGCCTCAACGGCATCGCGGTCTCGCCGTAGCCGTCTACACAAGCGACCGGCTCGCCCTCTCGAAGGTCTATAAATACGCGCGCGCCAAGCGCGTTTCGCGCGTCTAGAGTCATAAAAAGAATTCGCGGCCTCTCGTCAAGGCTCGCGAAGACTTCGGCGATGTACCGCCTCAGGGCTTCGGGCGCCGGGTCGTACGGATCCAGCTTCACAAAGACCCTCTCCATGCCGCGTCAGGCGTCGGGCCAAAGCTCGTGCGCCATCTCCCTCAGCTTGTACTTCTGTATCTTCTGCGACGCGGTCATGGGGAACACGTCGAGAAAGTGAACGTACTTGGGTATCTTGAACCACGATATCTTATCCTTGCAGAAGGTCGCGACATCATGCTCAGAAAGCTCCGCCCCGTCGGCCGGTATGATGAACGCCGCAGGCTGCTCGCCGTACTTCTTCGACGGGCAGCCTACAACCGCGACATCCTTGACGCCCGGCATCGTGCCCAGAAAGTCCTCGACCTCCTTCGGCGAGATGTTCTCGCCGCCGCGTATGATCAGGTCTTTCAGGCGCCCCGTAATATAGTAGTAGCCGTCTGCGTCCATCCTGCCGATATCGCCGGAATGCAACCACCCGCGCTCGTCTATGCACTTCGCCGTCTGCTCCGGCATCTTGTAGTAGCCCTTCATCGTGTTGAACCCGCGGCAGCATATCTCGCCGTCGGTGCCGATCGGCGCCAGCTCCTGGGTGTCGGGGTTGATGATCGCGACCTCCACGCCCGGCAGCGCCTGCCCGATCGTCTGGCACTTGCGCTCGATCGACGGCTCGAAATAGCGGGTCATAGTCATGACGGGGCCCGACTCAGTCAACCCGTAGGGGTTTGTCACCTCCTTCATGTACATGCGATCGAACACCTGCTGCATGCGGTGTACGGGGCACGCCGAGCCGGACATTATACCCGTCCTCAAACTCGAGAAGTCGAACTTCGGGAAGAGCGGATGGTCGAGCATCGCGATATACATCGTCGGCACGCCGTATGTCGCCGTGCAACGCTCCTTTTCGATGGACGTCATGACCTGAACCGGGTCGAACTTCTCGAGAAAGACCATCGTCGCGCCGTGGTTGACGCAGCTCATCACGCCCAGCACGCAGCCGAAGCAGTGAAAGAGCGGCACGGGTATGCAGACGCGGTCGCGCGAGCTCAGATTCTGGCACGCGCCGATCCAGAAACCGTCGTTCGCGATATTGCGGTGGGTAAGCTGGACGCCTTTCGGGAAACCCGTCGTGCCGCTCGTGTACTGCATGTTCACGACGTCGTTCACGTCGCACTCCGCCTGGCGCGCGAGGTAGTCGGCCCACGGCGTCTCTACCGCGAGCGACATGACCTCGTTCAGCGAGTACATGCCGCGGTGCTTCTCGCCGCCCAGAAACATCACGCGCTTGAGGTGCGGATATTTCGCGCTCTTGAGGTCGCCGCGCGGGCGCGTCTTCAGCTCGGGCACGAGCTTGTTCATGACCTCGACGTAGTCGCAGTCGCGATAGCCCGAGATGATGAATATGTTCTCCGCGTCAGACTGCCCGAGCGCGAAGTCCATCTCATGCTCTTTGTAGTTCGTGTTGAGCGGCAGCAGAATCGCGCCAATCTTCGCGGCCGCGAACATCAGCACCACCCAGTGCGGCACGTTCGTCGCCCAGAGGGCGATCTTCTCGCCGCGCTTGACGCCAAGCGCCATCAAGCCGCGCGCAAGGCGGTCGACCTCTTCGCCGAACTCGTACCAGCTCAGGCGAAAGTCCCTGTCAGCATAGACGACTGCGTCGTTCTCGCCGCAGCGGGCGATTGTCTGGTCCAGAAGCTGGCCCAGCGTGTATTCTCGCGTCACGGGCAGATTGTGCCACGCCACGCCTGTCGAGACGCTTTGGACGAACGGCGCCTTGCTGGGCGCCGTTCCAAAGGGATCCGTGAGTTTGAATTCCTTCATCTTCTTATTTGTGGGGTTTTGCTCTCGGGTCACACAATCTCCCGCGCGACCTTCAGCACATTTTCGACAGTGAACCCGAACTTCTCGGCCAGCACCTTGTAGGGCGCCGACTCGCCGTAGCGCTCCATGGTGACGAAGCGCGTCGTCTTGTGGTCGAGCCTGAAGCGATCCCAGCCGAAGCGCACGCCGGCCTCGACGATGATTCGCTTTTTCATGAGCTCGGGCGCGACGGAGTCGCGGTACTCGGCCTTCTGTGCGAGGAAGAGCTCCATCGAAGGCATCGACACGACGCGCACGTTCTTGCCTTCGGCCGCGAGCTTTTTCGCCGCCTCGATGGCGAGCGACACCTCGGAGCCCGAAGCGAGAAAGAGCAGCGTATCCATACCCTGCGCTCCGCTCTCGTAAATCACATAGCCGCCCTTGGCGACACCCTCGTGGCGGACGCCGGCGAGCGTCGGCAGATTCTGGCGCGTCGTCATGAGGCACGTCGGGCGCTTCACGTCCATAAGCATCTCGACAATCGCGAACCCGGTCTCGGTCGCGTCGGCCGGACGGTAGGAGACGACACCAGGCATCGTCCTGAGCGCCGCGAGGTGCTCGACCGGCTCGTGCGTCGGACCGTCCTCGCCAACATAGAAGCTATCGTGCGAGAAGAAGAACAGCGACGGCAGCTTCATCAGCGCCGCGAGGCGCAGCGCCGGGCGGCAATAGTCGCTGAACACGAAAAACGTCGCGCCGTACCCGCGAAAACCGCCGTACGCCGTGAAACCGTTCGCCATGGCCGTCATCGCGAGCTCGCGTATGCCGTAGTGGACGTTGCGGCCCGAGAAGTCGCCGGGGCCGATGTCGCCAAGCCCTTTCATGTACGTCTTGTTGCTGGGCGCGAGGTCGGCCGAACCGCCCACGAGCCCGGGAACCACCGGCGCGAGCGCGTTCAGCACCTCGCCGCAGACGTTGCGCGTCGCGTGCGACGAGCCGATCTCGTACTTCGGCAGAGCCTCCACAAGCTTCATATAGTCGGGCTCGACCGTCTCGCCGGTGACGGACGGGTTGAGCCTGCGCCATCTCTTAGACAGCCTGTGCATCGCCGCCGAACGATCGGCGAACATCGCGTACACGTCCTCGGGCACGAAGAAGCTCTTCTCGGGGTCGAAGCCCAGCGCCGTCTTCATCGCCTTGGTTTCCTCCGCCCCGAGCGGCGAGCCGTGGCAGCCCGACGAGTCGTGCTTCGTCGGCGCCCCCTGGCCGATGTGGGTCTTCGCGATAACGAGCGCCGGCGCGCCTGCCGTCTTGAGCGCGCGGCGGTATGTGCGGTCGATCGCGTCGTAGTCGTGACCGTCGCATGTGTAGACCTTCCAGCCGTAGCTCTCGAAACGCTTCTTCACATCGTCGGCCATCGAAATCGCGGTGGAGCCTTCGATTGTAATGCCGTTCGAGTCGTAAACCATCACAAGACCGTCAAGCTTCATTGTGCCCGCCCAGCTGCACGCCTCGTGGGAGATGCCCTCTTCCATATCGCCGTCGCCGCAGAAAATCCACGTCTTGTTGGCGGAATTCGCCTTCTTTGCCGCGAGCGCGAGCCCGACGCCCATCGCCACGCCCTGGCCGAGCGGACCCGTCGTCACCTCGACGCCCGGGGTCACGCCGCGCTCGGGATGGCCTGCGCAACGCGAACCGAACTGGCGAAAAGTCTTGAGTTCGTCGATCGAGAGCCCGCCAACGCCCGCGAGATGACTGAGCGCATAGACGAGCGAACTCGCGTGCCCGCCCGAAAACACGAGCCTGTCGCGCCCGGGCCACTTCGTGTCCTGCGGGTCGATGTTAAGGAACTTGAGCCAAAGGGATACCGCCAAATCGGCCATGCCAAGGGGCGCACCGGGATGACCCGAATTCGCCTTGTCAACCATGTCTGCACACAGGCAGCGGACCGTATCCGCCGCACGCTTGAGCTGTTCGTTTGTTAGTTTCATGCCCCATATTATAGCATATCTTCACCACGCCGTGAAGAGCCTTTCTGACAGAAATTGAAAAGCCCTTTCGCCGCCTTCGCGCTTCGCTTGCCGTGGGGGAAAGGATGGTGCTCGGGGCGGGACTCGAACCCGCAAGGAGTTACCCACATGCACCTCAAGCATGCGTGTCTGCCAATTTCACCACCCGAGCAGGTGTAGAAAACGGTGCATAGTATACTATTTTTCTTCGCGTCGCGCAAGGGGGTATTTTAACTTTTTTTCATTTTCCCCGGACCATGACCTCGCCCCCTTTTTCACGGATAAAAAAAAGGCGCGCGGGGAAAACCGCGCGCCGGTAGGGGGGAAAACAAATGTGCGCATATTATAGCATATCACATGCACCCACTGATATCCATTTACGCAATAATCCTTTATCCTATTGCGCACCGCGTCTGGGATCTCTCCCCGCAACGTCGAGGGTGCCACACCAAGATAACTAGCGTAATCATCGGGTTTAGGCTCAAAATTCGAAACCTACGGCGCAACATACGAAGACATCGGGCTTTTCTATGCGTCCAGAGACTGCCTCGGAGTGCACCTTGATGTCGTTCTGGCAGAAGCGCGCGAGTACATCGCACGAGAGGTCGAGCCGCCAAACCCTGAACATGACACCGAACCCGCCAACGCCGTAGCAGTCCCACTTGTCGGTCGTTCTGTGCGACGAATAGCTGCCGCCATCGCCGAATCTGCCCGACACGTCGATCTCGAACTCGCTTCTTGAAACGCCCACGCCCAGCGTGCCGGTAAGAAGCCACCAGTCGGTCAAAGCCCACCAGGGCTTGGCCATCAAGAGGGCGTTCCATTCCTCGTAGTCGCCCTCGGCGTAAAGGCTGTAGCTCGACGATGTGCTCGAAATCTGCTCTATCGTGCCTGGGCCGAGGTCCGACCAGTCCAGAACCGGCGCGAAACCGCCCGCCGAGCCCGACCCGTAGTAGCCGTCTGTCGGCTGGATGTACGGCGAGGTCAGTATTGCTTGGTTGGAGCCGTTGGGAGTGGGGGTGTAAAGGTATGACGAGCGGTCCATATACTTGCCGCCAGATCTCCCTTTGAAGCAGTTGTTGCGCCGCATCCACGAAAAACCCACAGCCAAATCGACGCCAAAACCATCCTCATGGGCGTACAGCGTGCGGGCGAGCTCGACCGACGCGCCAAAGGCCGTTTTGTCGTCAGAGCCGCGACCGGACATGCCGGCGCCGTCGATCTGGGCCGAATCGAGCCTGACCGCACCGGTCGTGCGATCGACCGACGAAGCGGGAAAACGCCAATTCTGGGTGAACGTGCCCTCGTAGTTGCCCGACGGGTCGACGTATGCGCCGTTCAGAAACGACACCCGCCTGCCGCCCGCGAGCGCGGCCGCAATATCTGCCGGCGAACCCACCGCCGGCGAAGTCGGACCCGAATATACGCGCTCAGGCACGGCGAAGCGCAACTTCGTCTTGAGGCCGAAACCGGCGAAGCCCCCGGCGGAGACGCGCCAGCCGTAGAAGCCGGCGCCCACACCTTCGCTTTCGCTCTCAACAAGCACCGCGCTCTCGACTGGAGTCGCGTTCTCGACTGGGGCCGCCGCGCTCTCGACTGGGGCCGCGCTCGCGGGAGATTCCTCTTCAGCCGGCATCGCCACCGGAACTATCGCCGCCAATACTGACGCACCTGCTGCAACGAATCTTTTATTCATAACCCAACCGCCTTATTTCGCGCTTTCTGCATACGACAGGACGACTTTGAAGAACTGGTATCCTTCAGGCGGCGTGACGCTGAAGCGCCCTTCGCTGTCGCACTCCGCCGTGCAGATCGCCTTGAATCCGTCCGTAAGAGATTTCGCCCCCATCACTATGACGGACGCGTTGGCGCCAATAGCCCCCTTGTCGGTCCCGGCCCCGACTTCGACGGTGCCGCTCACCACGCCATCCGTGACAGTAAAGCCGACAAGCCTGCAGTAGGGTTCGCTCCCGGCCGCGACCATGGCCCCGACCGCGAGCGACGCGTTGAGTCTCGCGACATCGAGAGGCGCCGTCGGCCCGACCGCCGCGAGCGACGATAGAAGCGACTTGTTCGCGCCAACCTTCACGTAGCTCTCGCACTCGCACGACTCGTAGGCGATATAGGCGACGAGATCGTTGAGCGCCGGTACGTCCTTCGGATTCGCCGGCCAGCATTTCGGCGCGTAGAGGAGTATCTCGGAGAGGGCCGCGTTTATCCAGTTCGCATCGTACCACGCCGCGCCCCATGTGCCGGAGTCTGCGCCGGCGACGCCATTCTCCGCGAAGCGGTCTTTCAGCGCGACCTTGCCGTACTCGACGCCATCGATCACGACCGTGTCTGCGACAGCCGCGTTTTTCTTGGCGTCCCAGAGCTGCACGCCGTCGCGCTTTTCGAAGAGGAAGCACATGTTCTTCACCGTGCTCGCCCAGCCATAGCCTTCTTTCACCTCCAGCTCTATCTCGGGCACGTACATGCCCGAGAGCCAGTCGACGTACCACACCAGAGGCTTGGCCGACACCTCGGCGCCATCCCACAGAATCGCGTATGTCGAAAGCTTCGCGCCCCTCACGAGCAGCTCGCCCGCTTCTTCGTCCAGCTCGAAGCACTCGCCCAGCGCGTTCGCGTTGGCGCGCCCCTCGGGCAGCTCTGCCACGGACCCCGTCGATTCATCGCCCTCTGTCTCTTCGTGGTAGCGGGCGATACGCAGATTGCGCCGGCCCGCCGCCTTGAACGGCACAACCACAGTTACCACCCCGCCGTAGCCGGAGAGGTCGTGCAGCTTCTCCGAGAAGATGCCGTCGATGTACTTCGCGAGGGTGAAGTCGAGCGGCTTGGCGCACCCCGACGGAAGCTCCTCGCGTATCCTCGTATACCCCGCAGTGCTGCCGTCCGCCGGCATTTCAGTCACCGTGAAGCGAACTTCCACCTGCGACTTCTTGCCGCCGTCGACCTTGCGCGCGATGTCGTCAAGCCCGCCGACCACCGCCGGATAATCGCCCGAGCCGGTGTTGTCGACAGTGGACGAAACCCCGTTCGTGTCTGAAACAACAGTTTC
>JAZQBR010000325.1:0-6484 GCA_045545855.1 Kiritimatiellia bacterium
GACCGCTTGGCCTCCGACTTACCAACTACCTCGACTGGCATGTCGCCGAGGCGGAGGAGTTTTCGGTTTTGGATGACCTGCCTTCGAACTCCCGTGCATTTGTCGCCGCTCTCACGAACGAGCTTGGCGTTATGCGCGCGAAGTACGCCGCTGCGGTGCCTTCGCCTGTCGTTACGTCCAACGTCCTCGCCGTCGCGCGCATATACCGCGACCGCACGGAGTATCTTGAGGCGCTTGAGGCCAACGATGTCGAAGGGCTCGAGTGGAGCGCCGCCCACTGGAGTCCGCGCCGCCGCGAGGTCGTCGCCTATCTGCCGCCGGACGGCGCGGGCGAGCTGCTCAAGACGATTCGCCACGAGGCCTTTCACCAATACCTGTCGTACGCCTGCTCGATGATCTCGGCTTCGCCCTGGCTCAACGAAGGCTACGCTCAGTATTTTGAGGACGAGTCGAGCGCCGACTGGGGCATAGAGGTCGATCTCGAACAGGTTGCGGAAATGCTGCCGGCCGTGCTGGCCATGGACTACGACCAGTTCTACGACGGCTCCGACGCGGCGCGTTCGCTCAAGTACCGCGTCGCCTGGTCGATAGCCTACTTTCTGGAGAAGGGCGCGCCGAAGGTGCGCTTCGACCCGTTCAAGGACCTGAAGCGCAAGTATGTCGACGCGCTTCTCAAGAACCACGACATGCGCGCCGCGACCGCTGTCGCATTCGGCACGAGAGACGACCTCAAGCTTTTTGTATCGGAATGGAAAAAGTTCTGGAAAAATATGTAGGCCGTCTGGCGCCCAGCCCGACCGGCGCGCTTCACTTGGGCAACGTGCGCACATTTATGATCGCGTGGCTTCGCGCGCGTTCGGCCGGCGGTCGCGTCGTGATGCGCATGGAGGATCTCGACCACCCGAAGGACAAGCCCGGCGCGGCTGCGGCGGCGCTTGAGGATCTTCGCTGGCTCGGCTTCGATTGGGATGAAGAGTTTGTGCAGTCGTCTCGCCGCGACGTCTATCGCGACGCTTTAGACTCCCTTGTCCGCCGCGGTCTCGTCTACCCGTGCGTCTGCACGCGCCGCGACGTCGAGGCCGCGCAGTCGGCCCCTCACGACGGCGAGCAGCTCTACTACCCGGGCACGTGCCGCGGGCGCTTCGCCACATGGCGTCAGGCGTTCGAGGCGTCGGGCCGTCCGCCATGCTGGCGCTTTCGCGTCGAGGCGGGCGAGAAGGTCGGTTTTACCGACGCCTTCGCCGGTGAATACACCCAGTCTGTCGCGGCGGCGCTGGGGGACTTTCCGCTCGCGCGCGACGAGTTCGGGGCCGGCTATACTCTCGCGGCCGTGGCCGACGATCTGCTTATGGGCGTGACCGAGGTGGTGCGCGGCGACGACCTGCTGGCCGCGACGCCCGCGCAGATTCTCGTCGCGCGCGCGCTTGCCGCCGACGGGGCGTCACGCTTCGCCGCCCTGAAGCCGCCTTCGTTCTTGCACGTGCCGCTTGTTGTCGGCCCCGACGGACGCCGCCTTGCCAAGCGCCACGGCGATACGCGCGTTGCTGCGTACCGCGCCGCAGGCGTTTCGCCCGAGGAGCTGCTCGGGCGTCTCGCCGCGAGTTGCGGCTGGTGCGCGCCAGGCGAGCGAGTGAGCCTCGCCGGCCTTTTGGATGTTTTCTCTCTTTCGACTGTTCCACACAGCCCCTGTGTTTTGGTATAATGTTCTTCAAACCCATGTCAGACATAACTTACATAGATGGTGACGGCGAAGACGCCTCAAAGCGTTTGGCGCAGTCGCTCTCGTCTACTAGGCCGGACGGCAAAGTTCTTGTAGCCGACGATTTCGAGTCGGAGCTTTTCGCTCTTCGCATGCTCGCCGGCAGGCGCCCGCGGGCCCCTCGCGCCGTTTCATGGTCGCTGAAGCCGCTTTCTTCGGGCAACGCCGCGTCCGTTGCACCCGTAGGCGAAATCGGTTTGGGCGCGAAGATTTGCATCGCGGTGTTGTTTATAGTGCCGGCAGTCTGCTTCGTTTGGATGTGCCGTCGGTTCGGCTGGCTTTGACGCAGGTATAACTACAAATCTGAAAGGTCTCATGTTAAAGGTATTGTTTCTCGCGGTTCTTCAGGGCGTTGCGGAGTTTCTGCCCATTTCCAGCTCTGGACATCTTGTCGTCGCCCAGCATCTTCTGAATGTCGACGAGCCGGGCATGCGTCTCGATATTTGTCTGCATGTCGGTACTCTCGCGTCTATCTTCGCCTTCTACGCCCCGACTGTCTGGCGGCTTCTCGGCGGCTGCTTCATGCCGCGCGTCGACCCCGCGCGCCGCCGCGAGTCGTGGCTCTACGCCCTCAAGCTCGTTTTGAGCGCCGTCCCGGCGGTAGTCGTGTACTTTCTCTTCTCGGACCAGATCAAAGGCTTGTTTGAAAACGCCCGCATGGTGGGCGCGCTCTTAATGTTCACGGGCGCGGTTCTCGTCGGTACGCGCTATCTGCCGAGCGGCAATCGCGACGTCGACTTTCTCCGGGCGATTCTGATGGGCCTTGGCCAGGCTGTCGCCCTCCTGCCGGGCGTTTCCCGCAGCGGCATGACTATCGCCTCTGCGCGCGGCGGCAGGGTCGACCCTGAAAAAAGCGCCGAATTCTCGTTTCTCATGTCCGCGCCGTTGATTCTTGGCGGACTCGCCCTTGAGCTCAAGAAGGCTTTCTTCGATACCGCCGCCGTCAATCCCGGCACAGAGCAGTTCTCTTGGGGGGTGCTCGTCGCCGGTATGGCGGTATCGGCCGTCGTTGGCTATTTCTCGCTCAAGCTTCTTGTCCGCACGCTGAAGGGTTCGCTCTTCTGGCTCTTTGGCCCGTATTGCATCGTTGTCGGTCTCGCGACACTGATCTTCGTCGCCTGATTTTCGTTGCCATCGAGTCGAACCGGGCGGCCCGCAACCCCCTCGGTAGGGGCCAATCACCGGCCGGAGCGCACCCTGCGGCAGGTCTTGCCAGCGAGGACCGTACTTTGCGTGAAACAAGCAAGTAGGTTTTGCAACTGGCAGGTCAAATCGGCACTTCACGCGCGAGGGCGAATGTGATATAATATGCAAAAACAAAATTACCTGCAAAGGAGAAACATGAACAAGATTGCGATGATTGCGATGGCGGGCGCGCTCGCCGGGTGCTGCTGCGACAAGTGCTGCTGCAACAAGGAAGGGGAGCGTCCGTTCGGCGTCGACAAGTATGGCGAGAAGGCGACGCTTTACACGCTCAAGGGTGCGGGCGGCCTCGTTATGGATGTAACCGACGCCGGCGGCAAGGTCGTCAACCTGCTCGTCCCCGACAAGGCCGGCAAGCTCGTCGACGTCACGATAGGCTTTGACGACGTCACCGGCTGGGAGAAGACCGACCCCTACTTCGGCGCAATCATCGGCCGCGTCGGCAACCGTATCGCAGACGGCAAGTTCTCGCTCGACGGCAGGGACTACTCGCTCGCATGCAATGATGCGGACCACAACGCGGCGCTTCACGGCGGCGAACGCGGCTGGGACGCGTACATCTGGGACGCCAAGACTTTCTCATGCCCGGCGACCGGCAATGTCGGCATCGTCTTCTCGCGCGAGTTCCCCGACGGCGAAGAGGGCTACCCCGGCACCGTCAAGGCCGAGGTCACGTACACGATCACGCCCGACAATACGTGGCGCATCGAGTACAAGGCGACGACCGACAAGGCGACGCCCCTCAACATGACGCAGCATGTCTACTTCAATATGAACGGCGAGGGCACCATCCTCGGCCAGGAGCTTCAGATCGACGCCGACAAGTATCTCGCCGTCGACAAGAACCTCGCGCCCGTGGGCGCGCCGGAGCCTGTCGAGGGCACTCCGTTTGATTTCCGCGAGTTCCACAAAGTGGGCGAGCGCATCGACGACCCGAACGAGGTTCTTCAGTACGGGCCCGGCTACGACCACAACTGGTGCTTGAACGGCGAGGGCTTTCGCAAGGTCGCGACGTTCCGCGGCGACGCGCGCGAAGTCGAGGTGTGGACAGACCAGCCCGGCCTCCAGTTCTACGCCGGCAATTTCATCAAGGACGAGTGGAAGATGAAGGGCGGCAAGGCGATGGTCCGCCGCGGCTGGCTCGCTCTCGAGACGCAGCACTACCCGAACACGCCGAACCGCCCCGACTTCCCGTCGATCACGCTCAGGCCTGGCGTGAAGTATATGACGGTCACCGAGTACCGCTTCCGCGCGAGGTGAACGAGAGGCGCGGGGGAGGCTTGCAGATGAAGGCTTTTGTCATAGCTATGGACAGCGAGTCGGCGTGCGTCGTCGACAATCTGGAGAACGCGGTCGAGACGCGCGAATTCGGCCGCAGGGTCGTGAGGGGCGAGCTGTGCGGCGAAAAGGTGCTGGCGGTTGTCTCCGGCGTCGGCAAGTCGAACGCTGCGGCGGCGGCCCAGTTCGCGATACAGTCGGGGGCCGACACAATCGTGAACATAGGCGTCGCCGGGGGGCTTGATACTGCGATTGAAGTGGCCGATCTCTACGAGGTCGACAGCGCGGTGCAGTACGACTTCGACCTTTCGGCGGTGAACGGCACGATGGTCGGCACTCTCGACGAGCGCCAGACGCCGTACATACCGCTCGCGACGACGGGCAGGCTTCAGGCGCGCACTATCGGTACCGGCGACCGCTTTAACGACAGTGACGCCGACAACGGCCTTCTGACTGGCGCGCTCGCGTGCTCGCTGCGCGACATGGAATGCGCGGCCGTGGCGCACGTCTGCGAGACGGCCGGCGTAAAGTGCCATGCGTTCAAGTGCGTGACCGACGTTCTCGGCAAGGGTGCCATGACCGGCCAGTACGTCGACAACTTGAAGCGCTGCATCGCTAAGTTGACGGCAGAGCTGCCGAAGATATTCGCCAGCCTCTGACGCCATAGCCATGATTGCCTACATCAAAGGCACTCTCACCGAAAAAGACCCCGACCGCGTCGTCATAGAGGCGGCTGGGGTCGGCTACGAGCTTCTCATACCGGTTTCGACATTCGACCGTCTGCCTAAGACTGGCGGCGAGGCGAAACTCCTCGCCTGGCACTGCGTTAGAGAGGACGACGAGATTCTCTTCGGGTTCGCGACCGCCGAGGAGCGCGAGATGTTCCTGAAGCTGACGCAGGTGAGCGGCGTCGGCCCGAAGATAGCGCTCGCGATACTTTCGGGCTCTTCGATAGGCGAGCTTTCGCTCGCCATCGCGAGCGGCAACGCGAAGCGCATATCGTCCATAAAAGGCGTTGGCAAGAAAACCGCCGAGAAGATATGCGTCGAGCTGAAGGACAAGGTCAACGCGATAGCCGCGCTCGCGGCGACCTCCAGAAGGGGTGCCGGCGCGGATGCGCGGGCACCGGTGATGCGCGACGCCATTCTGGCGCTCTCGGCTCTCGGTTTCAGCGAGGAGACCGCCAATAAAATGGTTATGGACGTCCTCGAGGCAAATCCGGACGTCAAGGATGTCGAGACGATTGTACGCTGCGCCCTGTCGCGCAAGTGAGGTAGCCCGATATCCGGTATATGTGCTCGACCAGATTCGGATCCAGGTTTTTCTCCAGAAACGGCACGATTTTGTGCCTCACTTTGTTTCTTTCGATCGACATGTCGTCGTTTGACGCGTCCTCGCGCCACTCTTCGCCGTATTTTCTAAGGTAGTTTTTAAGCTCCGAATCGCGGCAGCCGAGCAGCGGGCGCACGAATTTTATCGCGCCGACCTGCGAGGTTTCTTTTATGCCGGCGAGTCCCTCCGGGCCGGACGCCCGGCGTATGCGCATGAGAAAGGTCTCGGCGACATCGTCCATGTGGTGGCCTGTTGCGATTGCGTCCAGCCCGAGCAGGCGCGTCTGGTGCTCGAAAAACTCCAGCCTCACGCGGCGCGCGGCCATTTCAAGCGACTCGCGCGGCTGCTGCACGACCTTCGCGTGGCAGCCTTTGAATGGCACGCCAAGCCGCTTCGCGAGGCCGCGCACGAAGCGGTACTCCTCCCTGGACTCCTCTCTGAGGCCGTGGTCTACGTGCAGCACCACGAAGCGCTTGGCTGCATTTTTCTTCTTGCCGCCCTTCGTCAGAAGAAAGGCGAGAGCTACCGAATCGGAACCGCCCGAAACGGCTAGCCCGATGCGCCCGGGCGGTAGAATCGATCTCTTGACTTGCATTGTTCGGGTATTTTACCAAAATCCCCCGCCCCGCGCAATGGGGCTGCCGCTTGCGGCGGCGGCCAACGGATGGAGATTTAGTTCGATTCGGCACTCGGAACAATGGAGACGCGGCATCTTGCCGCGTCTCCAAAGGGTAGGGGCCGACACCTGCTTCGGCTTTGTCGGCCGGCGGGGCGGTGCATCCTCGGCGAGAACGTCCCGCCACGCCAGACTCACCCCCAAATTCCTTTTAGCGGCGCGTCCGTGCGGCAAGAAGCTCGACCCCGCCGGAGGGGGTGGCCTTTGCCTGCCCGGCGGGGTCGGGCCACCCCGTC
>JAZQBR010000326.1:0-10836 GCA_045545855.1 Kiritimatiellia bacterium
AGAAAGTTCGCCGCCGCCGCGCCGCCGGCCGTGCCGGCGTCTCTCGGCGTGTGCCGCTCCACCAGCTCCCGCGCGGTCTCGTGCGCGAGGCGCGCGTCGGCGGGCGTAAACGCCAGCGCCGCGGCGAGAGCGAGAGCGGTCATTTCAGTCGACCTCTACGCCTATCATGCGCAGCACGCGGTCGAGCTCGTCGTTGTCGAAGAAGTCGATCTCCAGGACGCCCTTCGTATGCCGGCCGTTGCGGTGCATGACGCCGCTCGTCAGCCTGACGGCGCAACCAAGATGCTTTCTCAGCTTGTCGGCGAGACTTCTGACATAACCCTCGGGCATGTCGGGAACCCCGCTCTCGCGCTCTGGCACCGGCGCGGACATTTTCGCGATGCGCTTTTCAAGCGCGCGCACGGTAAGCTGGTCGTTGACGCAGTCGCGCGCGAGAAGGACGCGATCTTTCTCGCCGTCGACGGCGAGAAGCAGCTTGGCGTGGCCCGCAGAGAGAAGCCTCTCCTGAACGAGCGCCTTGACCTCGTCGGGCAGCTCCAGAAGCCTTACGGAGTTGGCGACAGTCGCGCGGCCCTTGCCGACCTTGTCGGCGACCTCCTGCTGAGTGAGGCCGAACCTGTCCTGGAGCGTCTTGTAGCTGACAGCCTCTTCGATCGGGTTCAGATCTTCTCTTTGCAGGTTCTCGGTTGTCGTCATGGCCGCGGCCGTGAGGTCGTCGGCCTCGATGAGCGTAACCCGAATCTTCTTCCACCCGGCGATGAGCGCGGCCCTCAGGCGGCGCTCGCCGGCAATGAGCTCGAACTTGCCGGAGGCGTTCTTTCGCACTGTCGGCGGCTGGACGAGCCCGTTGTTCCTGAGCGAGTCGGCGAGCTCCTTGAGCTCTTCGTCCTTGAAGTCGCGGCGCGGCTGGTAGGGGCTGCGCTCGATCTCGAGTATGGGCACTTCAAGAGGCTGGGGGGCGGCGGAAGGCTGGGGGGCGGGTTTCGGGGCCGCCACCTCCATCGCCGGGAGCTTCGCCGCACCCGCCGCGCCCTTTGCCGGAATAAGAGAATCGAGGCCGCGGCCAAGGCCGTGCCTCTTCTCGGGGCGCGCGGGAGCCTTCTGAGCCCCCGTCGCCTTTTTCAGGAATGGGCTCTTCTGTGCCATCAGGATCAGAAGTAGCCGTTCACGAACGGCAGAACCTTGATCTCGTTCTGCATAATGATGTTGACGAGGCCGATCTGAAAGCCCGACGGGCACGCCTCGGTGTAGTTGACGAGGGCGATCTGGGCGCCGTGCAGCTCCTTGGTATAGTTGAAGAGGAACGCGAAGTGCAGGCCGTAGGCCGCGCGCGGCGAAATGTTGGCAAGGCCGGCGGCGACGAAGCCATAGCTCTCTTCGGTAGAGACGTTCGCAAGGCCCGAGACCTGCATGCCGCAGACGGACTTCTGGAACGACCCGATGAGGTTCACGTCAAGGCCGTAGAGCGACTCCCTGAAACCGGCAAGGCCGAGGTCGGCGCCATAGACCGTCTTCTCGCAGTAGTTCAGGCCGAGGGTCGCGCGAAGGCCGTAGACCTCGTCGAACGCAACATTGGCGAGGCCGCCGACGAGCAGACCCATCGCGGTGTTGCGGGTGAGCTCGGCGAGGCCGCCCACATCAAGGCCGTACATCGTCGGCGCGTCGGAGTAGAACAGGTTGAGATCGATACCGTAGACATCCCAGCGATTCAGACCCCAGGGCAGTTGCACCGGAGTCGCCAGACCGATAGCGACAGGCGTCCAGCCGATAGGGCCTTCGGCCTCTTCGGCATCCTGCGCGAACGACGGCGCCGCCGAAGCTATGGCGACGGCCGCGATACCCAACTTGAACATGCGATTCATTTTTCTCTCCTTCATGTATATGTTTTGTTGTGAAATCATGGCGGATATTTTACCCTTTATTGGCCCCGAAAGTCAAGTGTGCGTTTGACTTTTGTTTTCGGGCCGGGCGAGGGAGCGCTCGTATTTCGCCTTCCCTTTCAGGAACACGAGGCCGGTCAAAGGCACTGTCAGCACGTACAACGCGCCCACGACGCCCAGCGTAAGCCAGTGGTCGAAGAAGAGGCAGCCTATGAGGAACAGCCCCGCCGCGAACACGGGCCGCTGGGCCGACTTGCTTATGTGCACGGCCTTGAGCGAGATTGTCGGCAGGCGCGAAGCCATCAGCACGCCTACGAAGAGCAGCATGGCCATGCCGAAAGCCGGGTGGCTGCAGAAGCCGTAGACTGCGGGCCAGCGCGTCTCGACCCTGAGCGAAGTCAGCAGTATGTATGGCGTGAGAACCATCCAGCAGCCGCCCGGGGCGGGCACTCCGGTGAAATAGTGCTTCCAGTACGGCAGGGGATCCTGCTCGAGCATGGTGTTGAAGCGCGCGAGCCTGAAGCAGTCGCACATCGCGTAGAAGAGCGAGCACGCGAGAACGGCCCTCACGACGAAGTGGTTCGCGGCCATCCCGTTCGCATAGACGTGGGACGGCCCGCCGGTCAGCCAAAAGTACATGAACATCGCCGGAGCGACACCGAAATTGACGAAGTCGGCGAGCGAGTCGAGCTCGGCGCCGAGCTTCGAACTGGCCTTGAGAAGCCGGGCGATGCGCCCGTCCATGCCATCGCAGACGCACGCCACGAGAAGCGCGTAGAGAGCCTCGGCAAACCGCCCTTCGCTCGACAGCGATATCGATGTTATGCCCGCGCAGGCGGCGAGCGAGGTTACAAAGTTCGGCACAAGCGCCCGAATCGGAACCGCCACCTCCTTGCGTTCGCGCCTCTCGCGGCGCCTGCCCCTCAGCCTGAACCTACCCATTGCAAACCCTCCTTACGGGAGCCGCCCGAGGACGGTCTCCCCTGCGACCATTATCTGGCCGAGACGCACCTCGGGCTTCACGCCCTCGGGCAGATATACGTCGAGGCGCGAACCGAAGCGTATCAGGCCGAAGCGCTCGGCCGCCGCCAGCTTCTGCCCCTCCTCGACCTGCGGCACGATGCGCCGCGCGACAAGCCCCGCAATCTGCGTGACGCCGTAAACCGCGCCCCCTTCGGCCCTGACGAGATAGTTGCAGCGCTCGTTTTCCTTCGACGCCTTGTCCAGGGACGCATTGAAGAACTTGCCCGCCGCAACATATTGCTTCTTCAGCACCTCGCCGGCGGTAGGCATTCTGTTGACGTGTACGTTGAATACGCTCATGAACACGCTGACGCGCCAGAACCTGCGGCCTTTGTATTCGGCCAGCTCGCCCAGCGCATCAGGCAGCTCGCACTCCTGTATGAGGCATATCCGCCCGTCCGCCGGCGAAAGAACCGCCTTCGGGTCGTCGGGCGGGTACCTCTCCGGATCGCGGAAGAACAGGAACACCCCGTAGCTGAGAAGGCACATCAGCGCGACAAGGCCTTCAAGATGGGCGACCCATGCCGAGGCGACCGCCACCGCTGCCGTAAGCGCGAGCGCCGCCAGCCCGAACTTCACCCCCTCGGGGTTTATGTGCGGCAGAAGATACGCTTTATTTGAGAAATCAGGCTTCTGTTCGTTCATGGTTTCGCCTGGCCCCCGGTCTACTTTACGGATATCCGCACGCCGCCTTCGGCACCCTCGCGCGGCTCTCTGGGCGCCCTCGGCCCGTTCTTTCGCGGCGGCCCGATCAACGCGCCGTGCACCTTGCCAAGAGTCTTCGGCGCCTGCTCGACGAAGCACTCGTCCCTGAGCGCCTCGAGTACGCGGCTTATAACGTCCTCGCCAATCTCCCGGTGGGCGTTCTCGCGCCCGCGGAACTGGAGCGTGAGTTTCACCTTGCAGCCGTCGGCGATGAACGAACGGATCTGCCTGAGCTTGTAGTCGAAGTCATTGGTGTCGGTGCCGGGATGGAACTTGACTTCCTTCACCTTCTGCACCTTTTGGGACTTTCTGGCCTGCTTTTCCTTTATGGACTCCTCGTATTTGTACTTGCCGTAGTCCATTATCTTGCACACAGGCGGCACGGCGTTCGGGGTGATCTCGACAAGATCGAGCCCCCTTTCGTCCGCCAGCCGCTGCGCTTCGCGCGTCGCCATGACGCCGAGCATGTTGCCCATAGCATCAAGAACGCGCACCTGCGGCACGCGAATCTTGTAGTTGACACGAGTGAACTGTCCGATAACCCACCTCTTTTGTTTGGTTTAAGATGCTTATATTCTACCACACTCCGGCCCCGGAATGCAAGCACGATTCTCAATTCTTGCCAACAGCGGCGGCATGAAGGAGAAAATCCCACACGCGCTCGGGCGCAGTATAGCTGCCGGTTCCGGGCGAGGCTGTACGCTGGAAACAGTGCTTGCGCGTCGCGAGCGTGTGCAGCTCGCTTTGGACGCCCATTCTCCTCAGCTGCTCCCAGGCCTTGACGGAGTTCATCGCCGCCCAGCCGTCTGCATCGCCGTGCAAGAACAGCATCGGCGGTGTCGCGAGGTCGAAAGAAAACTCCGGCACGAGGCGGGCCGAGTCGTCGTTGCCGCCGGTGGTGTTGCCTTTCTCGACGCCGTCTGTAAGCACATAGGCGGGATAGACCGCTATCGCCCACTGCACGCCGCACGACAGCTTGTCGATATCGTCCACAGGCCAGTACGCTCGACGCTTCGAGCTCGTCGCTCCCATGAGCGTCAGGTGTCCGCCGGCCGAAGACCCCATGATACCGATGCGGGCGGGGTCGAGCCCGCGACGCGGCGCCTCGCTGCGGACGAGCCTGACGGCGCGCTGCAGATCCTGCCAGGCGGTCGTATGCTTCGCGAGCGGCGGCGCCGGGCGCGGCGTGCGGTACTTGAGCGTCACGACCGCCATGCCCTTCTCGTTCAGATAGCGCCTGAAAGGGGCGACCTCGAAGCCGTCGGGCTTGTTGCCGTTGTAGCTGCCGCCGGAATAGATGATTTGGATCGCCTTTGTCTTCAGCTCTTTGGGTATATGCCATTCGATGTACGGCTCGCACTGGCCGCTCTGTGCGTCCGGCATTTTACCCTCCGGCCAGACGGGCTCCTTCGCGTATTCGCCGCGCGCGTCATCGGTCGCGAAGCGGTCCATGAGAGGAACCTCCGGCCCGAGCGGCAGCCAGCCCATCTGACGCATGAACTCCACAGCCCTGTCGAAGCCGTATACACCATGGCCTTTGTCGGGGTAGAGGTGCAACTCTGCCGGCACCTTCATGCGCCTGAGCCGGCGGTAGACGTGGGTCGAGGCGGCCGGCGAGTATATGTCGGCCCCGCCGTGCATCATGCACATCGGGCACGTCTTGCCGTCGAACTTGAAAACGTCCGAGAGCGTCACGTCAACGGCGTCGCCGTCGCGCGAGTTGGGCGCGCCTATGCCGTCTGTCATCGCGTAGGCTATCGCGAACGTGCAGGCCCAGTTTATGTGACACGCCGTCTCGTCGAGCGCGTCGACCGGCGCGTATGCCGGAGTCTGCGAGCTCGTCGCGAGCAGCGTAGCGAGATGGGAGCCCGCCGACATCGACATCACGCCAATCTTCTCCGGCTCGAACCCTCTCGCGGCGGCCGAGGCTCTCACGAGCCTTACGGCGCGCTGGCCGTCCTCCCAGGCGCTCTGGTGGATTGCGAGCCCTTTCGGCCGCGGCGTGCGGTGGACGAGGTTGACGCACGTGACGCCGAGTTTGGTCAGTTCGCGCGTCCAGTCCTTGACATGCCTTACGTCACACTGGTTGTTGTAACCGCCGCCGGAGATGAGAATCATGCAAACGCCGGTCTTCACATCCGCCGCCGGCGGGTCCATCCACTCGATATACGGGCGGCGCCATTCGTCAGGCTTGAAACCCTTGGCGCGCGAGACGTCGGTCATGGCTGCTATCTGATGGGGCTGGGCGTCGGGCATCGCGCCCTCCGGCCAGAGATAGACCTTTTCGCCGGCGACAGCCGCCGCGACGGCAATGGACGCTGCAAGCGCCGCGAGAATGTTTCTTGTCACCATTATTCTCCTTTTATATGGACCAAAAGCTCGTCGAGCCTGTTTATGCTGACAGTATAGCGCGCGCCGTTCAGCCGCCCGAAGCCGTACGCGCAGAACGCGCTCTTCACGCCGGCGTTTTCGGCGCACTTGAGATCGGTCCAGTTGTCGCCTACCATCCAATCGCGGGACGACAGGCTGTGGCCCATGCGCGAGGCGCACTCTTTAAGCGGCAGCGCGCTCGGCTTCATTTCGGGGCAATCGCCGCCGGCGATGACGGCGTCGCCGAAATAACGGGCCAGACCGAGGCGGTCGAGTATGGCGCGGGTCGCGAACGACGGCTTCGCAGTGTTTACGCCGAGCAGCCAGCCGCGCGCGGACATTTCGTCAAGCGCTCGCTTCACGCCGGGGTACAGCGCGACAGTCTCCAGCATATGCTCGCCGTAGTGCGACATGAACACCTCCCAAAGGGCGTCCGTCTCGCTCTGACGCTCGGGTATCGCGTTCGCGAGCAGGTGGCGCGCACCAAGGCCGACATGGGGTATTATCTCGTCCATGGGGCGTTCTGCGAGGCCGAAGTCCCGCCGGGTGTGGTTGACAGTGGCGCACAGATCGGCCTTCGAGTCGATCAGCGTGCCGTCCATATCAAAGAATGCTGCGTTCATTTTCGGCATAATGATACCAAATCCCGCGCCGGATTGCAACCCGTACGGCCAATCCTTCGGCGCGGAATCTTCGCCCCTTGGGAAAACGCTAGTAGGCGATGAACAAGAAGCCGCTTGCGGGCGGTTTCGCGGTGTATATCGCAGCCAGGCCGTCGGTCTTCACGTCAAGCGTGGCGCTCAGACCCGGGGCCAGGGTTACTTTGCCCGAGGCTGTGCCAGAGTTGTCCACGAGGCGCGCGCCCGGGCCGAGAAGCTCAAAACCGGCGTTCGCCCCGGCGGCGACTCCGCTCGCGGGCAGCGTGAGCGACTTGCCGCCCGCGATCTGCACGCGGCCCGAGATATCGAGCGAGCCGGCATGCGAGCCGACGCCGGCATGTATGCTGGCGTCATCCACAACCGATACATTGCCGAGAAATGCGTGGGAGGCGTCCGATACAGTGATATCGCCGCCAAGAAAGACGCTGCCGCGAAGTTCAATCGGGTATTTGGCGGCATATTCGGTGTATTTATCTGCCGCAAGGCCGGCTCCATCGCGCAAATCGACATCAATGCTTACTGACATCAAGTTGCCGCCGGCGTTCTTAAGAGTTACATTCTCCAAAATCAGCTTGGCGCCGATGCCTGCCGCCACGACATCGCCACATACGGACAATTCGCCCTCTCCGGAAATCGCGGCTGTGCCGGATACAACGAGGTCGCTGTCTTTGAGAATATGAGTATCTCGGCGGCCTAGCGTCACGGAACCTGCCGGAGAGAGAACAAGACGGCCCACGAGGAAGAGTCCCCCCGGCGCATACAGCGAATTACGCGCTGTGAAAACTTCGTTTTCAGTTATTATGACCTGACCCCAAGCGCTTGGGGCGGGGATATTATCGCCTTCTTTTGCAAAAACCACGATTGGATTGTAGGTGGTATCTTTAGTAATATCAATCGCACCTGAAAAGAGACTCCTGTCGCCGGTCAAAACATACTTCGTGCCTGAAGAAGGCTCCCCGTGGGATGCGTTGTCGCCGCTTCTGGTCTCAAAACTGACAGCGCCGCTACCGGCGAGCGCGGCAGAGAGACGAAGCGTCTTGCCGCGTATGGGGGTGTCACCCGCGAAAGCGAGGCCCCCGCCGGCGATTTCAAGAGTGCCGATTTGGGCAATATCGGCTTCTTCTACTTCTTCTGCACCTGGCCACACTGTGACGCCATCGACCCTGACGGTCGAGTTGGCGTTGCCGTATTTGGTGAAACTGAAGGCAGCAGTGACCTGCTTTAGGCCGTTCATCACCACTGTACCGGTCCAACCTTCAGGCCAGGTCGCCGCCGAAATTCCGGAGAGCGGATCGCTGATGACAATTGTGCCGTTGCCGGTAAACCCACCTGACACCTTGAAACCATTAGGCTGAAGCTTAAACGTCTTGTTGACAAGTACAGTTTCATAGTTTCTAGTCGTCAAAACAACGGTGTCGCTCTCGCCTGCCGCGTCCACGGCAGCCTGGAGCGACGAATATTGCACATCGCCTATTTTGGCGACAGGATCGGCCGCCCCCGCATAAACGGGAGCGGCCAGCGCCACCAGAAGCGCAGCGAATGCAGCGCGGCGCTTAGTCAAGCCATGTCCAGAAGTAGGCATAGGCGCAGATGACGAGACCGACGACGATGCAGCTCGCAACAACGTCGATCCAGTTCCAGCTGGCGCGGTTCTCCTCCTTGTACTTCGCGTCAAGGCACGCAAAGTTGAGTCCGTTCAAATGAGCGGCGTCAGGCGCCGGGGCCGAGAGCGAGGCCACGAAGACGATCAGAATCGACAGCACGAGCAGAATGCCCGAGAAGTAGAAGTCCTGAATGATAGCGTAGCCGTCAGCGCCGCCCCAGATCGCGTTCACGAGGAGCTTGGCCATGCCGAGCGCAAAGCCGAGCGAGAGCCCCCAGACGGCACCCCTGAGATTCATACGCTTCCAGACAAGGCCGAGCACGAACACGGCGACGATCGGCGGTGCGAGGAACGACTGAACGGCCTGGATGTACTTGTAGAGACCGCCGTCGGAGATCGCCTTCATGATCGGCAGCCACATGAGGCCGAGCGCGGTCATGGTGATGGTCGTAAGACGGCCGATCTTGACGAGCTTCTCCTGCGAAGTCTCGGGCTTCAGCTTCTGGTAGACGTCGACGGTGTAGAGCGTCGAGACGGAGTTGAAGAGCGAGGCGAGCGAGCTCATGAGCGCGGCGATCATGCCGGCCACGACGAGCCCGCGAAAGCCGACAGGCAGCAGGTTCTGCACCAGCGTCGGGAAGACCGTATCGCCGTTTATGGCCATCGTGCCGTCCGCCGCCGCCTTGAGCGGTATCGAAAACTGCGAGCCGTTTATGATGACATGATTGTGGTGGAGGGCGAAGCCGAGCATACCCGGCACGAGGAACAGGAACACAGGCGCGAGCTTGAGAAAGCCACCCCAGATGGCGCCGCGGCGGGCGTTCGTGAGGTTCTTCGCGGCGAGGGTGCGCTGGATGATGAACTGGTCGGTGCACCAGTACCAGATGCCAATCGTAACCGAGGCGACCGCGACGCCGAGCCATGGGAAAGCCTTGTGGGAGAGCGAGTGCCAAAGGCCGAACTGCTCGACATTGCCGGTCGACTTAATCGTCTGCTTGAGTACGGCCCATCCGTCGACCATGCCCTGGGCGGTGGAGCCGTCAGCGAGGGCGACGCCGGAGTTGCCGAGGTGGTAGAGGGCGAACGCCGTGACCGAGAGCGTGCCGGCGAGAATGATACCGGTCTGGACGAGGTCTGTGTAGACGACGGCACTAAGGCCGCCGATCGACGAGTAGAGACCCGCGAGTACGACCGTTGCTACGGCGCCAATCCAGAACGAACCGATTGTCGTACCCCCGATGGTGAGATGGACCTCGGGCATCATGACTTCGAAGAAGAGCGCGCCGGCATAGACCGTAACGGAAATCTTCGTCAGCACATAGGCCGCGAGCGACACCAGAGAGAGAATCCACCGGGCCTTGGGGCCGAATCGTCTTTCGAGGAACTCCGGCATGGTCGAGACGCCGCTTTTGTAGTAGAACGGCAGAAACACCCAGCTCATCATGACGAGAACCCACGCGTGCAGCTCCCAGTGGGCCTGCGAGAGCCCCGCCGCCGCGCCTGAACCGGCGAGGCCGATCAGGTGCTCGGAACCGATATTCGCGGCGAAAATCGACGCGCCGATCGCGAGCCACCCGACGCTTCTGCCGCCGAGAAAGAGGTCCTCGCCGCTCTGTATCTTCTGCCGCTTCATTGTGAACACGACGACCCCGGCCAAAAGGCCGAAGTAGCCCGCGATCATAAGCCAGTCTATGCCTGTCAACATTGTGTGTTTTCCTTTTTGTTTGTGTTTGTTTTGAGAGCGTTATTTCTGCCCGTAGTAGGCGTTCTTGCCGTGCTTGCGCTGATAATGCTTCTCGCCGACGTAGGGGACGAGGCCTGGCGCGGGTTTGGCGGCATTCACCTGCTCGGTGAGACGCGCCATGCGGGCGATGGCCTCGAGAGCGATGGCGTGGTCGACCGCGTCCTGGGGGTCCTTGCCCCAGGTGAACGGCGCGTGGCCGGCGACGAGCACCCCCGGCACGGCCATGGGTTCCAAGCCCTTGAAGCGCTCGACGATCACCTTGCCGGTGTTGAGCTCGTAGGCCTCTTCGACCTCCTTTTCGGTCAGCACGCGCGTGAGCGGCACCGGCCCGTGGAAGGTATCGGCGTGGGTCGTGCCGTAGCACGGTATCTCGCGGCACGCCTGCGCCCAGGCCGTCGCCTCGACGGAATGGGTGTGGACGGCGCCCTTCACGCCCGGGAAGTTCTTGTAGAACTCGATATGCGTCGCGGTGTCGCTCGACGGACGAAGCGAGCCCTCGACGACCTTGCCGTCGAGGTCGACGACCACCATGTCGTCAGCCGTCATCTTGTCGTAGTCGACGCCGGAGGGCTTGATTACCATAAGTTTCGACTCGGGGTCGAAGCCGGACGCATTGCCCCAGGTGAGCACCACGAGGCCGGAAGAAACAAGCCTCTGGTTGGCCTTGAACACATCAGCCTTAAGCGCCTCAAGCATGGATGGCCTCCTTGAAGTTCGCAGCGTAGCGGTCGAAGCCGGCGGCGCCATCCTCTGTCGGCGCGAGCGTCTCGCTCGCGGCACCGGCGAAAACCTTGCCCGAGAGGTAGTCCTCAAGCGGCTCCACCGCGCCAGAGGCGGCGTAGGCGGCGAGCA
>JAZQBR010000327.1:0-15119 GCA_045545855.1 Kiritimatiellia bacterium
CACCGCGACAGCGCGATGCTAGACGCCTACTTCAAAGGCGAGATTGACGCCTGCGTCGATGTCGAGATGCCGCGCCTCGCCAACGAGATCGCCCTGCACGTCTACACGGCCCACCCGATGTACATTTGTACATCGCTGGCGCGCGAAGACCTTTATCTCGAGATTGAGCAGGCGATGGACGAGATATGCGACGATCAGCCGAAGTATCAGCGCATGACCAGCGAACAGCATTACGGCCACAGGAGCAAGATGGCCGCGCTTTCGCTCGACGAGGTAGAGTGGCTTACGAAGCGGCGCGAGAACAAGACGCCGATATACATTGATTTCTCTCCGTGGCCGTTCGAGTTCACCGATGTCGCGGGCGAACCTGTCGGGTTCATTAAGGTCCTCATCGACTATCTGGACGAGAGAACCGGTCTCAAGTTCATGCCGCAGAATCAGACTAAGATGCAGACGGCCGAGGCGGCGTTTATGCGGGGCGAGACGGATTTCTGGGTGCCGTATCCCGAGAAGTGCTCCTATATGATGTATGGCGCAGTGTCGGTGCTGTCGCTCCCGGTGCCCAGAAGCGTCTCGGAGACTCTCGGCGCGGACGATCCCCGGGACGAGTTTGAGATTTTCGCGGGGCGCGGCGCGCCGCCTGAGCTCGTGTCGATCATACGAAAGACCCTGAGCGACATCGATCTCGTGTGGTTGCAGGAGAAGTTCGCCGAAATGCTGGCCTCTCGCACCGCGGCGAACAAGAAGAGCGACCGCGTTTTCGGCATGAAGCCGGATGAACTGAAGAGGATGCTGACGAAGTCCGCTGTGGCGTTACTCGTGGTTTTGCTGGCGCTCGCAATCATGACGGCGCTCGCCCTCAGGCGCAGCGTAGACGTCTCCAGGCGCGCGGCCAAGGTCGCCGAAGATCATGCGCAGGCGAAGACGCGCTTTCTCGCCATGATGTCGCACGAATTGAGGACGCCCCTCAATGCGGTCGTTGGCTTCGCCGAGTTTCTCTCGAAGAACAGTCTGGACGAGAAATCCAGGAAGGAGTACACCGAGGGCATCCTGCTCAGTTCGCACGCGCTATTGGAGCTCATCAACGACATTTTGGATCTTTCGAAGCTCGAGGCCGGCGCGATGCAGATGAGGTCGGGCATTTGCGACATGAACCAGCTGATGAGGGAGCTGCCGGCCATTTTCGGCTACCGCATAAAGCGCCACGGCGTGCAGCTCAAGATTGACGCCCCCGCCGACGGCACCATACCCCCGGTGCGGCTCTCGCAGCAGGGCATGCGCCAGATACTCATCAATCTAGTGGGCAACGCCGCGAAGTTCACGAGTGCCGGCGAAATCGCCGTCAAGACTTCATGGGACGGCGAAACCCGCTCTTTGCACATAGAGATTACCGATACTGGTTGCGGCATGTCGGAGCACAAGCTCTCGAAGCTTTTCAACCCCTTTGTGCAGGATATCGCCAGCCGTATGAAGTCGAGCGGCGGCCAGGTGAAGGGCACGGGCCTCGGTCTGCCGATTGTCAAACGCATGGTCGACGCCGCCAAAGGCACCATCGTAGCAACCAGTGCGCTCGGCAAGGGTACGACTTTCACCATAGACATACCGGACCTGGAGGTCGTCCCGCCCGAGGAACTCAAGAGCGCCATCCAGCCGGTCGCGGCGGCAGAGTCGGCCGGCCGCAAGGGCAAACTGCCTTCAAGCGTGCTGGTGGTCGATGACATGATCATGAATCGCAAGGTGCTCGGCATACATCTCAAGAATCTCGGCATTGCCGATATACGCTTTGCCGAAAACGGAGCGAAGGCTCTGGACGAGATGGTGTCGTGGGTGCCGGATGTCGTACTGACCGATATGTGGATGCCAGAGATGGACGGTGCGCAGCTTGCCGGCAACATGCACAAGATCGAGCGGCTAGCGGGCGTGCCCGTCGTCGCGGTCACGGCCGATGTCGATGTCGGCTCTACATACGACATGAGTTTCTTCTCCCGTGTAATAGCCAAGCCTGTGACCGGAGCCAAGTTGAAAAATCTTTTCAATTCGCTGTAGACGAAGGGGGACTGGTTATGAGGCTCGTCGTATCTACAATTCCCTATGACAGGGGCAGAAGCGGGATATCCGTTTATGTCCGCGAAGTAGTCAAGGCGCTTAGAGACGAAGGGCACGAGCTCACGATACTGGCCGAACCTGGCGAGGAGGGCGACGTGCATGCTCCCCGTTGGACTCGGCGCGCGCCTTTAAGCATGTTGTGGCACCTGTTCGTTCTGCCGTTCTGGCTGCGTCGTCACAGGCGCGACTATGACGGGTTCGTCATATGCGCTGCAAACCGCAGGGTCTGCGCCTGGTACCCCATACCTGCGGTGGCGACGGTTCACGACCTGGCGAATTTCCACGTACCGGGCAAGTACTCTCGCTCGCGCATGTTCTACCTGGCGCACATTCTGCCTTTCTTCGCCAAGAGGGCCCAGAGGCTCGTCGCGGTAAGCGAGTCGACAAAGGCCGATATGGTCAAGTATTGGCGCTGCAAACCCGGGGATGTCACAGTTCTATACAACGGGCTCTGTATGCAGGGTTTAAACAGCGAGACCGCCGGTGAAGGCCGCAACATACTTTACATCTCGCGTATCGAACACCCGGGCAAGAACCACGTCCGGCTAATTGAAGCGTACGGCATGTTGCCGCGCACTCTCGCCGAGGCGCATCCGTTGGTAATAGCCGGTTCCGACTGGAAGGACGCCGATGCCGTGCATCGCGCGGCCGTAGCTTCACCGCACGCGGATCTCATACAATTTACTGGCTTTGTAGACGAGGATAAAATGTCGCGTCTCTGGGCGGAGGCGGGCTTTTATGTATTCCCGAGTCTCTTCGAGGGCTTTGGGCTGTCTCTTGTCGAGGCGATGGCGAGAGGCAAGCCATGCGCATGTTCGGCAAACGGGTCGCTTGGCGAAATCGCAGGCGATGTCGCTTTTACGTTCGATCCTGAAGACGCAGGCGACATGGCGGACGCGCTGAGACGACTTCTGGAGGAGGACGCGTCGAGCCGGAGACGGCGTGTCGAGCGTGGACTGGAGCGCGCAAAGATGTTCTCGTGGAGCGACCACGCGAAGGGTGTGGTCCGCCTCTTGGACGAATGCGTGAAGGCGAGGGCATCAAGCGTCGCGCGGCTTTTCGGCATACCTGTCGCGCGCGTTACCGAGGCTGAAGCCGTCGAGAAAATAGTCGAGATGGTTCGCAGGCCCCGCGCAGACAAGGCGGCCTTTGTCGCGACGCTGAACGTTGACTTTGTGTCGAATGCCGTGGGCGGCTGGCCGTTCGGCGGGAATGACGAGCTTTGGGGATATCTGAAGCAGGCCGATTTCGTAACGGCCGACGGACAGCCTATCGTGCTGCTGTCGAAACTGTTGCGTGAGCCTCTGCCTGAGCGTGTAACAGGCGCGGATATGGTGCCGGCGATATGCAGACGATTCGCCGAGGAGGGCCTTTCGGTTTATGTGCTGGGCGGCGATCAATCTTCTCTCGAAGAGGCTTTCACCAAGCTCGCTCCGGTCAAGGTCGCGGGGTTTGACGCTGCATTTGTGAAGCTTGATGAAGATCAGAGCGACATAATCGAGCGCATCAACGCCGCGAAGCCAGACCTCCTGTTTGTCGCGCTCGGCAATCCGAAGCAGGAACTTTGGATGGGCCGCAACGCGGCGCGGCTCGACGTGCCCGTGATGATCGGCGTAGGCGGCACGTTCAATTTTATAGCCGGCCGCGTGAAGCGAGCGCCGGAATGGATGCGCAAATGCGGTTTGGAATGGATCTACCGCATTTCCCAGGAGCCGGGCCGCCTTTGGAAGCGCTACGCATTTGGACTTGTAAAGTTTTCGTGGTTGTCGCTCATACATCTTTTTGGGGGCTACCGCCGATGAGAATCGCTCACATTCTGAGACGACTTTCGTTTGGCGATTGGGGCGGTACCGAGCAGGTGGTCTGGAATATCGCCAAGGCTCAGGCAAAGGCCGGGCACGAGGTGCGGCTTTTCGCGACGACGGCTCTCGCCCCGCGCAGGGCCGAGACCGTAGAGGGACTGGATATAGAGAGGTTCAAACCGGTGTATCCCTGGTGGCCGATGCCAAAGCGCCTTGTCGCAGAACTTGACCGCAAGGGGGGCAATCCGTTCGTGCCTGGTCTATCAGCTGCTCTTAGCGGATGGCGTCCTGATGTTATCCACTGCCATGCAATGGCGCGCATCGCCGAGCTGTGCCTCAGAACTGCGGCGAAGGCCGGGGCGAAGAGCGTGGTGTCGCTGCACGGCGGCGGCGCCAACGTGCCGGCGGCCGAGGCTCTCAGCCTGAAGGCGCCTACGCGCGGACGTCTGCCGTGGGGCAAGGCGATTGACTACGCTTTAGGCTGGACACGGCGCGTGCCTGAAGATTTCGACGGCATAGTCTGCGTCGGCGAGGACGAATATCTCAAGTACCGCGACCGCCATCCGCATGTAATGTATCTGCCCAACGGCGTAGACATGTCGCTATATTCCGGCGTGCCGGCCAGACGCGCCGCGTGCCGGGAAGGTCCGCTGCGCGTTCTCTGTGTCGCGCGAATCGACAGGCAGAAGAACCAGATGATGATTGTTGAGGCGCTGGCCCGGCACCCCGGCATGACCGCCCGGCTGGTGGGGCCCGTCACTCAGCCGGATTACCGCCATGAGCTCGAGCGACGCGCTGCGGAGCTGGGCGTCGGCTCGCGTCTAACGATTGTCGGGCCGCTTCGTCCCGGGAGCCCTGAGTTGATCGGCGAATATGAAAGGGCGGACTTTTTTGTTCTGCCGAGCCGCCACGAACCGTTTGGAATAGTCGTTCTGGAGGCTTGGGCGGCCGGGGTGCCGGTCGTCGCCTCGGCTGTCGGCGGCTTGGCCAGACTGTGCGCGGCCCATCCCGAGGCCGCGGCAACGTTTACGCCAGGCGACGCGGCCGCGATGGACAAGGCGCTCGCCGGAGTGGCGGATTTGCTGGCCAAAGACGGCGCAGAGGGCATGTCTCGCGCAGGTCGCGCCGCAGCCGCAGAATACGATTGGGGAGTTTTATCAAACAGATTGGTTGATTTCTACGCTGAAATATGATTTAATATACGGCCGTCGTTTGATGGAAGAGGAACTTACAGATTCTGAAAAGGCGCAAATGCGCCAAATTGTGACCTTGCAAAAGGTCTCTATGGGGATAATCGCAAAATGGCGCGTCCCTCTGACCATTCTATTCTCGATTTTGGTCGTTATCTTCTCGGGGTGGCTTGTTAGGAAGGCCGCTTACAGCGTCCATCGATTCACCGCTCAGACGAGACTTCTATACAACCCCAAGAATGTTGCCAATATAGGCACTATGAGCGACAAGCAGTTGATGTCGATACTGGAACGCAACTCTCTCAAGCGGCGCATCGGTGACAGGGTGGATATGCCTTTGATCGAGCGCGAGTGCCTTACGACAGACGTCGAGCTGAAACAGGCGAAGCATCCATCAAACCTTTTCAACATCACGGCCGCGTCGAAGTCGTGGGTGGGCGCCGTCAAGAAAGCGAACGTCTATGCCGAGATTTTGATCAAGGAATACGCCGACTACCGTACGAAAGATCTGAAGAATTGGAGCGAATCGCTTTCAGCGCGCCACAGTACGCTGATGGATCAACTCTCCGAGATAGAGACTGAAGAGGCGGCGCTCAAGGCCCAGACAGGCGTTATGTCGCCTCAGGAGGCGCTTTTGTCGCTTAACGCGCTCATATCGGACCAGCGGCGCAATTCATCCGCGCTCAGCGTAGAGGCGGCGAACGAGGAGCTTAAGAAGCGCAAGCTTGAAGAGACTGTGGGGGGTGAAGGAGAGAAGGTGATGGCGAACGCACAGGCCATACGCCGCCGCTCTGAAGCTATTGCCGCGATTGACGCCGAAATCGCATCGCTTAGGGAACGCTACACGGATATCAACCCGAAGGTTTCCGGCAAGCTGCATGAGCGGGAACTCTTGGTCGCAGACCTTCAGGCTTTTCTGGTGTCGAAGGGTGTGCAAAGCGTCGACCTTGAGAATCTGGATCAGGTGGAACACGCCGCGACAGAGCTTTCAAGCTGTGTTACGAAACTCGATGTCATAAACGAGAAGCGCCGTGCCATCGACCAGGAGATCAAGGATAACGAGAAACGCGCGTCGGAACTTGCCGCCATGCTCCCCGACTACGAGCGTCTCGTGGCGCGACGGCTCGATATTCAGACTTCGGCAAGGGCGCTCGACGAGCAGATGAACGACATTTCGTATCTGGAGGGGTCTCTGCACAATGACCTGCGGCAGATAGAACGCGCGTCGGGGGCGACAGACGAGAATCCTCTGGGTATAAAGCAATTCTTGCTCGCGGCGATTGGCGCGGCCATTTGCTGTTTTGTCGCGGCGATGTGGATTGTCGTAATCGAGATGGCGTTTGGCAAAGTGCGCGGCGGGCGCGAAGTCGCCGCTCATTATGGCGTCAACTTTATTGGCTCCCTGCCCGAAAAGGGCGTGCTCAAGGAGGATGAAGATCGCGAGGTTGTCGGGGTGATGTCGCTGAAGGTTTTTCTGGCTTGCGCCCAACGAAGGGCGATTTTGATTTGCAGGCTGCCGGGCGCAAACGTCCGTCATGACTTCGCCGAGGCGATAGATTTCACGGCTTCAATGTCGGGTGTCAGCGTCTTTCTGCTTGATATCGTCTCCGGGGCGGCATTCGAGCCGCCGGAGGGTGTAGAGCAGATGATTGGTGTTGTCAGAAAGGACAATCACGGCTGGTTCCCGGCGGCGAACAGGTTCGCCATGGCTCCGACCGAACTGCAAATGCTGCAGGCCGATATTGCGGAACTGCGGAATTCCTTCGACAATGTATTCATCCGTATGGAAGGAGGCATACGCGTCGGCGGCACGTTCTTTGACCAGCTTCTCGGCCTTTGTGACTCTGTAGTTTTAGAAGTGGGTACCGAGACCACTTCGCGCGCGATATTCGGGTACGCGAGACGGCATATCACCGCCTCCGGCAAGCCGCTGATGGCGCTTGTAACCGGGGCCAAGGCGAAAACAATAAGGTCTGAAATGGAGGCCAAGATATGAGAATCGCGGTTTTTGCTTTCGTCTGTGCATTTGCGGCGGGGTGTTATGTCGACCGCTTTACGAGAAACTACAATTCGGTGTTTGAGTTGAACAATGCGAGCGACGACAGCGCGATTTTGGATGAGACCGGTCGTGACGCGGCGGCTGAAGCACGCATCAAGAAGCGCCTGATGGAGCTGGCCATGGAGGAGGAACCCGTCTACAGGATGAATGCCGGCGACGAGGTCGAGATTCGCGTCTATGGCCACGACGATATCGGTCTTTTAACGCGCATCGGCCCGGACGGCACGGTCGGCCTGGCGTTCGTGGGGCAAATCAAGCTCAGCGGCCATACTATCGCAGAAGGCTCCGACATGATACGCGACGGTCTTGCACCGTATGTGAAAAACCCCGTGGTGAGTATTTCTGTAAAGGAGATTGTCAGTGAGACGGCGACTATAGCCGGCGCGTGCGGCAGGCCAGGTGTATACGGTATCTCCAACAGTACGCGAATAGCCGATATATACGCCATGGCCGGCTCCAGCGCAGAACGTCTCTACAACGGCGTCGATGTCGACGTAGCCGATTTGGAACACTCGATAATCATGCGAAACGGCGAGATACTGCCTGTCGATTTTCGCAAGGCGATAGAACAAGGCGATACATTGCACAATATACGCATACGCAAGAGCGACTATATATATATAGCTCAGCGTCTGGAGGCGTTCGTCACGATATGCGGTGATGTGAAAAATCCCCATAAGCGTCTATACGAGCCAGGCATGGGCCTTATCGAAACGCTCACGGCTTCAGGATGGATGCTTGAAACACACTGGAAGAACTGCATCATAATCCGCGACGGGCTTTCGAATCCAAAGCTTTACAAAGTCGATGTGGACGGCATTCTTGCCGGAAAGAAACGAAATGTTACACTCAAGTCCGGCGATATCATCTACGTGCCCAAGGACGATCTGTCTGAATTCAATGTGTTCGTCAGGAAGTTGCTGCCGTCTACCCAGCTGATCAATCTTCTTACCTCCAGGAACTCGGTTATAAATTCAAGCAACTGACGAAATGAAGTACTTCGTATTCGCCGTGGCAGCGTGTGGAGTGCCGCCCCTTGCGGTGCTGCTCATGCTGAACAAGCGGTGGCTGAAGTATGTTATTTGGGCCATGATTGCGGCGCTTGCCGTTTATCAGGGCACAGCCATAAACTTCTTCTCGTTTGAACAATACAGGGGTTCGTCTAGAGGCATGGAGATAAGCGTCGTCTATCTTTTTGCAATGGCGCTGATACTGACATCGTGCTTGAAATTCAGATTCCCCGGCTTCGCGCCCTCGATCGGCTGTAAGATCTACATCCTGTTTTTCCTGCTCTGTCTGCCGTCGTGGTCCACGGCAGCAGAAAAGATCTTCTGCTGGATGGAGACATGGAAGATGATCATGCTTTATATCGTCTACATTTCCATCAGGGGCTATCTCAAGATGGTAGAGGACGCGAAGCCGCTTGTGCAGGCGCTGGCCTGTTTCGCCATATACAACTTTCTGCTTGTCGTTAAAGACCATTTTTCCGGCGTATATCAGCCTGAAGGGGCGTTTCCCCACCAGAACTGTCTGGCCATGGCTATGCATCTTTTCGCCAATATGTTCTTTGCGCGAGTCCTGTCGGGAGGCTGGCGCCGTTCGCGGCTCTCCTACGCGGCTTTCATCGCGGCGTCAGCCACCATAGTGCGGACGTATTCCCGTGGCGCGCTGGCAATGATGCCGCTTTCCTTCTTTGTCACGTTCCTGCTTGTGTTTCTGTCGACGCCGTCTGGCGCGAAAAGTTCCGTTTTCAAGCGCGCGCTCCCGATTGCCGTAGCCGGGCTGATTGGACTCGGTGTCATGCTGCCTCGAATCATAGAGCGCTTCGAGAGCGCGCCGGAGGCTTCTAAAAACACGCGTATAGAGCTCGCGATGTGTGCGAGGGAGATGATTTTCGATGAACCGTGGCGTGGTGTGGGCCTGAACAACTGGGGCATAAAGATCAACCCTCCATACGAGTATGCAGAGCGCGCAGGGCGCGTTGTCAATCGCGGCGAAGAGTTCAGGGACGGCATTGTCGAGACAGTATACCTGCTTGTCGGTGCAGAGTGCGGCATACCGGCGCTTGCGGCGATGATAATCTGGTTTCTGTCGTATCTCATCCTTTGCCTTATACTGGTGAAGAAGCTGGCCGGCACGCCGCACGCCGCCATTCCAGCCGGTCTCGCCGGCGGCTTTATCGCTTGCTATCTCCAGAGCTGTCTCGAATGGGTCTTGCGGCAGCAGATGAATCTGATTCTCCTTATGGTGTTTTACGCGTTGCTCGACTACTTGATGGCCGATGCGAAACGTCTCAAGGCTGAAGCTTTGAAAGGAGGTTCCAAAAATGTGTAGCACAGTTCCCGTGCTGGCCGCCGCGATGTTGCGCTTTCTTGATCCGTACACGTCGCTTTACCAGACAGACGATGACAGAGAAGGGCGCGCGCTGGCCGCGGAACCGGGGTATTGGCCGTCGGCCAACGGACAGAAAGATCCGCTCGAGAAAAATCCCCGGGCGCGCATCATGTACAACGTCTTTAGGCAGGGCGATGCGCCGCTCGAGGGTTACGACCCCGCCAAGCCGAGCCCCGTTTTCAAGGTGAATCAGGTCGGTTACATGACAGACCAGCCCAAGTACGCCTATATGGGCGCCTGGCTCGGCCCCAAGCTGGGAGCGTGGCGCCCCAAGAACGGTCCCGGCCCATGGAAGGTCGTGGACGCGAAAAGCGGCGAGGTCGTGTTCTCCTCTGGCGAGCCGCCGGTCCACCGCGTCGACGACCGCGCGACAAAGGAGGGCGCCCCATTTACCGGCGAGTATACTTATGAGATGGACTTCTCGTCGGTGACAAACGAAGGCACTTATTATGTCGAGGTAGAGGGGGTTGGCCGCAGCATGGACTTTCGCGTCTGGGACGGCGCGGCAGAAGAGGCCTTTCGAGTCCACATGGGGGGGCTCTACCAGAAGCGTTGCGGCATCGCGAAGTGCGAACCATATACTCATTGGACTGCCGGCGCGTGCCACACTAATGTAGTGCGCGGCATTTTCGCCCCCGAGGAGGGGAGTATGCCAAAGGGCATAAGGTGGTTTGATGTTATCAAGCAGAATACTGAATGGAACAGCGCCGAGAAAATCAAGGTGGCGGGCGGCTGGCACGATGCTGCCGACTATGATAGGCGCCCGGCCCATCTTGCAATCGTCAACTACCTTTGTGCCGCCTATCTCATGAACAAGGACGCTTTTCGTGACGGACAGCTCGCCATCCCGGAAAATGCGAATGGAGTACCCGACATCCTCGACGAGGCCGATTGGGGGCTCAGCCACCTCTTGGCGGTGCAGCAGAAAGATGGCGGCGTAGGCACTTGGATTGAATCTATCGGCCATCCCGGCCCCGGCAATCTCGCCGAGAAAGACGATTCACCGTACGCCGTCTCGCGCGCAACCCGCAAAAGCTCCCTCTCCTATGCGGCGCATGCGTCGCTTTTGGCACGGTGCAACCCGATATTCGCAGACAAATACCTTGAGTCTGCGAAGCGCGCGTGGGATTTCGCCCTGCGCTCCGAACCGGGCACGGCGGAGTTTTATGTAGAGAAGAAGACAAGCAGGTTTTCGGTCGATCGCCGCGCTATATTTTGGGAGGAAACAAAGGGGTTGCCAGGCGACTATCTCTTCAAGGCCGCCGTCAATCTTTATGCCTTGACAAAAGACGAGCGGTACATGACCGAGTTTCGCCGCCACAAAAAAGAAGTCTCCGAGGATTACAAAAACAAGCATTGGGCATGGGGCGCGCTCAGTTTCGCCGGCGAGCGGGAGTTGGGTGTGCCGGCGGCCGCAGTGTGGTTTATAAATGATTGGAATGCAAGCATAAAGAGACGCGCTAAGGATATTCTGGCGCAGTCCGAGGGGGCGTATGCCTACCGCTGCCCGTGGTGGTTTCCCGGGCAGGGGTGGTGCCATGCGATGAGTTGGGGCCATTGCCACCCGATGCGCCGTGCAGAGGCGCTTGTCGAGGCCCACCGGCTCACTGGCGACGATCGCTATTTGAAAGCAGTCTTTGCGGCGCTCGATTTTCATAACGGATGCAACCCCAATGGAACTACTCTCACAAGCGGTCTTGGCTCTGTCTACCCGATAGCTTTTCTGGATCTGCCGTCGTATGTTGACGGTATCGCCGAATATGTGCCTGGTATAACCCCCTATCGCTGGAATTACGGCATGCCGGCTAAAGCGGTCGAGATGGTTTATGGCGGCGATAAGGCTTATGCTGCGAAATGCCCGATTTGGCGTCGCTGGGGCAATGTTGAAAATCTGACCGTCGCGGCGAGTGAATACACTGTTTGGGAGACTATCGCGCCCGCTGCAGCCGTTTGCGGCTACCTCCTCAAGCCAACTGGCCTGCCGCCCCCTGTTCGCCAGCTCCCGGCGTCAGATGTCCGTTCTCTCCCGGGTTATTGGACGATCCCATGAGACTCTTTGTCGCTTAGTGTGACTGAATGTCGCGGTTTTTGCCGAGGCAAGGCCTTGGCACGCTGTCTGCTTGAATGGTTGCGGACTCCTAAAGGGTCCGAAAAGGAGAAGAAACCATGAATGCAAGCTATGAACCGCCAGAAGACAACGAGAAGTGCCTTGAAAAATACGGCACTGACCTTACAGCATTGGCGCGCGCGGGAAAGCTTGACCCTGTGATCGGCCGCGACACCGAGATTCGCGACGTCATACGCATTCTTTCGCGCAAGACCAAAAACAACCCGGTGCTGATTGGCGAGCCGGGCGTAGGCAAAACCGCCATCGTTGAAGGGCTCGCCCAGCGTATCGTGCGAGGCGACGTGCCGGACGGCCTGAAAGACCGCACTGTGTTTTCGCTCGACATGACCGCGCTTATGGCCGGCGCCATGTACCGCGGCCAGTTTGAGGAAAGGCTGAAGGCCGTCCTCAAGAAAGTCAAGGAGTCGGACGGCAAAATCGTTCTCTTCATCGACGAAATTCACACTATAGTAGGCGCCGGCAAGACCGAGGGCTCGTCCGACGCCGGCAATATGCTCAAGCCCATGCTGGCGCGTGGCGAACTGCACTGTGTCGGCGCGACAACTCTCGACGAGTATCGAAAGTATATGGAAAAAGACGCCGCCCTGGAACGGCGCTTCCAGCCAGTGATGGTGAATCCGCCGAGCGAAGAAGACGCGATTTCAATCATGCGCGGCATAAAGGACCGTTTCGAGAAATATCATAACGTCCACATACGCGACGAGGCGCTCGTGAGCGCGGTCGTGCTTTCGTCGCGATACATTCAAGACCGTTTTCTGCCCGACAAGGCTATCGACCTTCTTGACGAGGCGTGCGCGAGAATTCGCACCGAGATGGATTCGTGTCCGCAGGAGCTGGACGAGATATCCCGCCATGTGAGGCGCCTTGAGATAGAGGAGATCGCCCTTAAGAAGGAGAAGGACGACGCTTCGCGCAAGCGTCTCGGCGAGCTTCAGAACGAACTGAAGGACCTAAAGGCCAAGGCCGACAGGATGAACGCGCAATGGAAAAAAGAAAAGGCCGCCCTTGAAGAGGTGCGTCATGTAAGACAGGAGTTGGATGATGCAAGACACTCGTTCGAAATCGCCCTCAACCGGGGCGACAACGCCACAGCCTCGCGCTACAAATACGGGGTCATCCCCGAGCTCGAGCGCAAGCTCAAGGCCCATGAAGACAATTCGGCTAAGGACGATGCCTCGGCACTTCTGAGGGAGGAGGTAAACGCCGACGAAATAGCGAAAGTCGTCTCGCGCTGGAGCGGCATACCTGTGACAAAGCTCGTGGAGGGCGAGCGCGAAAAGCTCATGAGGCTCGGCGCGACGCTGCACGAGCGCGTCATAGGGCAGGATCGCGCCGTCGATGCTGTCGCCGACGCCGTACTGCGCTCCCGCGCCGGCATAAAGAACCGCAACAGGCCAGTCGGGGCGTTCCTGTTCCTCGGCCCCACCGGCGTGGGCAAGACCGAGCTCGCCAAGGCTCTAGCCCAGGAGCTTTTCGACGACGAGAACGCGATGGTGCGGCTCGATATGTCGGAGTACATGGAGAAGTTCGCCGTCTCGCGTCTTGTCGGCGCGCCGCCCGGCTATGTCGGGTTCGAAGACGGCGGTCAGCTCACAGAGGCTGTCCGGCGCAAGCAGTTCTCGGTCGTTCTTCTCGACGAAATCGAGAAGGCCCACCCGGACGTCTTCAACCTGTTGCTCCAGGTCCTCGACGACGGGCGCCTCACAGACAGCCACGGCCGGACCGTGAGTTTCAAGAATACCGTGGTCATAATGACCTCGAACGCGCCGCGATCGGAACTGGCGTCGCTGTTCCGGCCGGAATTCCTGAACCGTCTGGACGAGATACTGGAGTTCGATTCGCTTACCGAGCAGCAGATACGAGAGATTGTGAAGCTTCAGCTCAAGGATCTCGCGAAACGCCTCGCCGATCAAGGCCTCTCGCTCACGGTGGATGACGAGGCTGTCGCCGTGCTGGTGAAGGATGGCTACGACCCGGCTTTCGGCGCGCGCCCGGTGAAGCGCGCCATACAGCGCGATCTGGAGAGTCCCATCGCGAAGGCGATAGTCTCTGGCAAGTATCCGCCAGGCTCTACGGTATCGGTTACCGCCGAGGACGGCGCGATACGTTTCGCGTAACGGCGTGCGGCGGTCTGCCCGGCACAGGGCGGCCCGCCGCCGTTGAATTTGCGGAGGTTTTTGCAAGAAAACTGACCGCGGGTCATTGATTCGCAGCCGAGATTTTGGTATACTTTTCGACGCCTAGTCCCATCAGGAGGCATTCATGTGACAAAGCGTCAGGAAACAGCCCAGAAAACGCGACGGAAGATATACAAGACGGCCTGTTCTCTCATCGACCTCGCCAAAGCCCGGGCTCTCGGCAGGCGTCTTGTTGAAAGAGCGAAACAATCTTGAACAGAAAGGAAAAGAAAATGAATAGAAGACAATTCGTAAAGTGCATAGGGGCCGTTGCGAGCGCGGCGGCGCTCGCTTTTGGCTGCTCGAAGGAGACGACCGCGACGGAGGCTTCGGTCAACAGTCCGGCACTGGAAAAACAAGGAGACAGGAAAATGGAATGCGCAGTCGTATATTTCTCATGGAGCCCCGCCGGGAACACTCGCTTCGCCGCCGAGACGATCGCGAAGAAAGCGAAGGCCGATCTTTTCGAGATTAAGGCAGCGACGCCGTACAGCAGCGACTTCCAGAAATGCTGTGACGAGGCGAAGCCCGAGTGTCAAGGGAAGACGCTGCGGCCAATAAAGCCCATTGCGGGGTTGGACCTTGCAAAGTACGATATTGTCTTCGTAGGCACGCCGAATTGGTGGGGCACTATGGCGCCGCCTGTGCGCACGTGGGTGACGCAGAGCAAGGACGCGCTCAGGGGCAAGAAGGTCTGCCTCTTCCAGACGCATGGCAGCGGCGGAATGCAGCGCGTCGGCAAGGAGTTCGCTGAGGTGATAGGCGACACGGCGACGGTCCTCGCGCCCAAGGCCTTCGGCGGCTCGTCGATCAAGTCCAACGTCAAGGCGCTGGAGGATTTCGCCGACGAGAGGATTGCAGGCAAGTAAAGTCTCACGCCAAGTTCGCAAAGTACGCGAAGTAATAATTATAGGATGACATTGCGGACTTTGCGTGAGACAAACCGACAAGAAAGGAACAATATGAAGTACGCCAAACTCGGGAAAACCGACATCGAAGTCAGCCGCATCTGCGCCGGCTGCATGATATAATATCTGCTGGCATGGGCAAAGAAAAGTACATTACCGTAGAGGAAGCCGCTAAGAAGTGGGGGTAAATCGCGAGGAACGTTCGTCTAAGGTGCCAGAATGTGCATGTACAAGGGGCGGTTGGGACTGAAAGGAGATAACAGAGATGAAGAAAGTTATGATGGGGGTGATGGCGATGATGTCGGCCGTCGTATCGTTTGGGGGGATGAAAACAAACGGTGTCCTGGTGGCGAGC
>JAZQBR010000328.1:0-3395 GCA_045545855.1 Kiritimatiellia bacterium
CCTTTCCTGTTTGGTGTTTAGCACTTCGTATTATACCGAAGATCGAACTTGAAAGGCAACGCTCTTCCCCCTACTACCAGCTCGAAAACGCGCAGGCCGTCGCAATGCCTCGCTAGCGAAGAAAAAATTGGGGAACCTCCAAATCAGATTTGCGGTACACGGCGGCGTGAAAATATGATATAATAACGCGCCATGAACGCAAAAGCGATTGTAGTGGCGGGTGTTATGCTCGTATGCCCCGGCTTTGTCAAGGCCGGGCCTTCTGCCGATTTCGGTGCGGATGTACGCATCCGCCAAGAGTTTATGGAGAATGTGCCGGGCCTGCCCGGCGGCGGTCTCCTGCAACGCCAGGCCGAGGGGCCGTACCGCAACCAGATGCGCTATCGCGTCCGCGCGTGGGGCGAGCTGAAGGCCGATGAGAACTGGCGGCTGTATCTGCGGCTCACGGACGAGTTTCGCTGGAACGTGCGCCCGAAGAACCACAAGACGACCTTCCCCGACGAGGTGGTGATCGACAACCTCTTTCTCGAGGCCAAGGATCTCTTCGACGGCTTTCTGAGTTTCACCGCCGGGCGGCAGGACATCTACAATCTCTACGGGCTGGACCATGTTTTCGTCGACGGCACGCCTGGCGACGGCTCGCGCACGGTCTACGCCGACATGGTGCGCGCGGCGCTCCAGTTCGACGAGGACGAGCGACTCGACCTGTTCGTGCTGCACAACTGGGACGACAACCGTCTGCGCTGGGGCACGCGGCGCGGGCGCCACCGCTCGCTCTCCGGGCTCGGGGGCGGCGCGGAGCCCGACATGGACGACTGGGGCTGGGGCGGTGTGTGGTCCGGCAAAGTCTCGACGTGGCTCCCGTACCAGTTTTTCGCGATGCAGAAACGCACGGCGGCGTTTCGGCGCGGCGGCGTGAAGCACGCGGCTACGAGGCGAGAGCTTTTCGGGGTGAAGCTCATGCCGCAGCTCACTGAAGAGCTGTCGCTGCAGCTGGAGGCGATGGGGCAGGTCGGGCGCAATTCAGACAGCGACTGGCTTAGCGGCTGGAGCGCCTACGCCGGCGTGAACTGGAAGAAGTCCACCGGGAGCGACATCAAGCCTTTCGCGAGCGCGGGGCTTCACTTCATGAGCGGCGACAAGCATGCGGCCGACGAGGACGGCGGCCATCATGCCTGGGACCCGATGTGGTCGCGCGGCGTGAACGACTCGGAGATTTTTCTCTACGGCACCCACTACGGCATGGCTTGGTGGAGCAATATGATGTTTTTGAACTTCAAGGGCGGCGTCGAGCTCGGCGACCACCACAAGATCAGCGCGGCGGCGGGGCCCATGTTCGCGGCGGCCGACGACGGGATGGGCGGCGACGACGGGCACTTCAAGGGCTTTTTGAGCCAGCTCAGGTATGACTTCCCGCTGCTTCTGGCGGACAAGTCGCAGGGCGAGCGCTTTGAGATATTCGCCCATCTTTACGCGGAGCTGTTCAATCCCGGCGACTATTACGCCACCGACAAGCCGGGGTGGTTTTTAAGGTGGCAGGTGGAGTTCAAGTTCTGAGATGATGGAGAAACTGAGGGCGCAGTACGGTGCTTATGTAGACACATACAGGGGAGCCGACGGGAGACTCCCCGAGATGATGCAGCTCAAGCTGACCCACACGATGATGGTCGTGGCGGCGGCGAAGAAAATAGCGTCCGGCGAAGGGTTCGACGCGCGCACGGCGGCGGCGTGCGAGGCGGCGGCGCTCTTGCACGACACGGGGCGCTACGAACAGCTGAAGCTGTACAATACGTTTCGCGACGCGGACTCTGTCGACCACGCGGTATTCTCGCACGATATAGTGAAGGCGAAGGGCTGGCTCGACGGCTGGCCCGACAAAGACGCGATACTGACGGCGGTACTTGTCCACAACCGGCGCGAGATACCCGCGGACGGGATGGACGCATTGACGCTCGCCGCCTCTAGGACGGTGCGCGACGCAGACAAGCTGGACATCTTTCGCGTGCTTGAAGACCAGGTGAAGAACAAAGACTGGCGTCACGACTCGCGCGCGTTCTGGAACCTGACGACGACGGCGGCCCCGAATCCCGTCGTGGCGCGGTGCATACGCGAAGAGCGTCCGGTCGCATACCAGGATATTAAGAGCCTCGCCGACTTTGTGCTGATACAGGTCGGGTGGATGGTGTCGGGCCTCGAGTACGCGACATCGCGTCGAATCTGCGCCGAGCGCGGACATTTGGAGTTTCGCCGGGCGTTTCTGCACGAGCTTACGGGCGACCCTGTGGTGGACGAGCTTTGCGACCTGGCGCGCGAGAAGCTGGGTTGAGAGTACAGGGCGCGGCTCCGCCGCCGCCGCCGGTAGATTTTAGCCCGCATTAAACTTGCGCACACCGGCAGTTTCGCTATAAAGCATTTATTATTGCGCAAAAAAGGCGGACTGGAGGGGGGGGGTGATATGGTATAATATTCGACGCGTAAAAACAATACAGTCTCGCACATCGGGAGCAGCAGTGCAATGAAGATAGGAGTGGCCATCAATACATCGGTTCGGCCCAGCAGAGAATTACTGCTGGAGTTTGAGCGTATTGTGGCCGAGCGCGAAGCCGCCGGCGCGGGCATAACGCTGGATATCTTTCTCGGGAGCTCCGCGACAAAAGCCAGAAATCTCGCCAGATTCGCCGCGTCGGGCCTGGACGCGATTGTGTTCGCGGGGCTGCCGCGCAGAATCGTACTGGAGTACCTAAAGTCGTCGCCTAAGCATCCGCCGGTAGTTCTTTGCACATATCAGAAAGTCACCGAGCGCGAATTTGCGATCATGAGACCTTGCGCGGTCGTAATGCGCGACAATTCCGCGCTGGGCCGGAGGGCGGCGGACTTCTTGATAGGGCGGGGGCTCAGGAACTTTGCGTTTCTGGGGCGCAATGGCTATCGCGAGGATTTAGCGGTGGAAGAGCGCGAGAAGGCGTTCAAGGGGCGTATAAAGGAAGTGCTAGGCAGCGTGCCGCGGTATTCAAGGTTGTTGATTGGCGAATTCGACAGCAATGAAGATTATTGGGAGACCGCCCAGAGCGAAATGGACAGCTGGATAAAGGGGCTGCCGCGGCCGTGCGGCATATTCGCCACTGGCGGGCGGCTGGCTTTCGGCGCGGTCTGCTGCTGCAAGAGATGCGGCATAGACGTGCCTGGCGAAATAGAGGTGCTTAGCATCAGCACGCAAAACGGCTATTGCGCGCGTTCGCGGCCGGGGATTTCGGCCATTGCGCCTTCTGGCGAGGCAATGGCTTCGAAGGCGCTCGATCTCGCGCTCGAGCTGGCGGACGATCCGTCGACGGGGAGCGGCAGCCGGGTCGAGACGATCGGCGCGGGCGATTTTGAAAAGTCGGGTCGTAGCCATG
>JAZQBR010000329.1:0-1747 GCA_045545855.1 Kiritimatiellia bacterium
GTGATCGGCCCCTACCGAGGCGACGGGCGGGCATATGTTTAACGCAAAGACGCAGAGACGCTGAGGTTTTTGAGGGTGTGTGGGCATGTTCCTGGGAACCGTTGTCAACGCGGCATGGTAGGGGCCGACCACCGGGCGGCCCGAAACCGCAAGGGCGGGCATGTTCGGGGGAACCATTGTCAACGCGGCACGGTAAGGGCCGACCATCAGGCGGCCCGCAATTGAGGAACTTGCGGCCGGGGAGAAAATCAAGGCCAGGGAGTTCTCCTGCTCCGCACAGGTGTACCTGCTGATGCTCGGCCAGCTCGCGCACGTGTTCTCGCCCAACGAACTCGTCGACCTCTCGACGATATTCTCCGGAGAGCTAAGGTGGTTTCCTAGTATACGCGATTCGCGGCGATAATCAAGAACACAATCTGGCTGAAACGCTCGCTTGAGGCGGTGATCAATTTCTATTGCATGGCACCGAGCCAATAAGTTGACCATTGCACTCTACGGCGCAATATGATATAATGCCTGCAGATTTTGATTTCAAACTGCAACCAGCAGATGGAGGCAAAGCATGAAGACTATGACAATCCGCAACATACCGGACGAGGTGGCTGTTGTTCTCAAGAGCATCGCGGACCAATCCGACGCCAGCGTGAACACGACCATCGTCCGCCTCCTTTCCGACAAGGTTCTTCCTCGCCGCAGGAAACGGACGGTCAACGACTTCTCCAAATACTGCGGCGGCTGGTCGCAGAAGGAGTATGACAGATTCGAGGCCGCCGTCGCCGACTGCGAACGAATCGACGCGGAGGCGTGGAAATGAAAGTCTGCCTCGACACGAACGCCTACAGCAGTCTGCGGCGCGGCAACGAACGGCTTCTCACGCTTCTGAATGAGTGCGACGAAATACTCGTGCCGGCTGCGGTATTCGCCGAACTGGAATATGGATTCCTCCGCGGCGGGAAGGCATCGGAGAACGAATCACTGCTCGCCTCCTTCCTTGACGAGGAGCCTGTTTCTTTCCAACCCGTCACCAAGTCCATCGCGGAACGATGGGGCTATGTGAAAGCCGCGCTCGCGAAAAAAGGCACCCCAATCCCCGAGAACGACATCTGGATCGCCGCGACCGCGCTCGAAACCGGCGCGCGGCTCGTATCCTACGACAGCCATTTCGACCATGTCGGCGGTCTTATCCGCCTAGCGCCATAATCTGCGTTTCATACGACAAGTCGCACGTGGCATGCGCGGCTTTCCAATTTTAGGCGTGCACGCCAAACGAGCGCGCGATCGCGTCCGCCGGCGGGCGCCTCGTCGCGAGCGAAACGGCCGGGGCCACTACAAAGCCGCCAAGCATAGCCAAGGCCCCGCAGTTGATCGGGTTCACAGGGTTGCCTAGCAGCATGTTCGCGACCGTCAGACCGACGCCCCACGCGAAGCACGCCCAGACCGCGGGGCGCGTCATGCGCCGCCAATAGAGCCCGAGCACGAACGGCGCGAGAAACGCTCCCGCGAGAGCCCCCCACGAAATGCCCATGAGCTGGGCTATGAAATGCGGCGGCTTCAAGGCTATCATAAGCGAGATTACGACGAAGAAGACAATAAGCACCCTCATCACAACTACCTTTCGCCGTTCGATGTTCAGCGCGACCGAGTCGTCCAACTGCCCGGCCGAGACTTCGCCTTCGGCGGACTTCTTGTCCAGATAAATAAGGTCCAGGGTCATGGTGGAGCTCGACGTGAGCACCAGCGACGCGAG
>JAZQBR010000330.1:0-3281 GCA_045545855.1 Kiritimatiellia bacterium
CGCTTGGCCTCCGACTTCCGGCAAGGCGCGAGACTGCGGCAGTACGGCAGGCTGCGGAGCCGGGCGGGTGCGGGGCTCGTAGAGAAAGCCGCGCCACGGCACCGCCGCGAGCGCGAGGGCGAGCGCCATGGCGACGATGGCCGCCGCGAGCGCGAGGCGGGGCGCGCGATCGCAGCGCGAGACTGCGGCGGCGAAGTCTGCGGCACTGGCGTAGCGCTCCAGGGGATCGTCCGCAGTCGCACGCGATATCACCTCGCGAAAGCGCCGCGGAACCTTGGCGCCGCAACAGGCCTTAAGCACCTTGCCAAGCGAGAAGACGTCGCTTCGCACGGTGGACGCGCCTGAAATCAGCTGCTCGGGCGCGGCGAAGCCGGGCGTGCCGACCGCAGTTCGCGGACAGCCGCCCGCGCCGGCCGGCGTCTTCGCGGCGTCGACAGGCGCGACGAGCCCGAGGTCGATCAGAACCGGTTCGCCAGAGCGTCGTCTCAGGATGTTCGCCGGCTTGATGTCGCGATGCAGAAAGCCGGCCGCATGCAGGCTGGCGACGGCCTCTGCGACGCTGCGGACGAACGGGGCGGTTTCAGCGCGGTCGAGCGGCAGGAAAAGCGGCTGGAGGTATTCCATCACGTAGTACGCCCGCCCGTCCAGTTCGCCGCTGCAGAAGAAGCGCGGCAGAGAGGGTATGGCAAGCGAGCGTATGACATCGACCTCGGCGGCGAAGCGTTCGCGCAGGCCGGACGACCCGTCCACCAGTAGTTTCAGCGCGCCTTCGCCCCCGAACTTCACGCTCATGACGCGGTAGACTTCGGCCGACCGGCCGGTGCCCAAAAACGCCTCTACGCGCCAGCCGTCGATTGTCTGGCCGAGGCGCAGCCGCCCGTACGCGCCGCGCTCTGCGGGGCGTTTCGCCAAGAGTTCCTCTATATCAATGTCACCGGTCATAAGTCTCGCGTCTTCGCTGTTTTGCCGATGCGCCCATTATACCATATCTTCGCGCCGATGTGAACACCGCGCCGGGCGGCTTGTTTGTTTGCTCAAATTCACCATTGAAATCGACGCGGAGAAATGATATACTATGCACCGTTCATTTGTCAAAAGCGGGCGTAGCTCAATGGCAGAGCTCCAGCCTTCCAAGCTGGCTACGAGGGTTCGATTCCCTTCGCCCGCTCCAAGGCAGGATTCGCCAGGGTGGCGTAATGGCAGCCGCGGCAGACTCAAAATCTGCTGTACGTGAGTACGTGCGGGTTCGAGTCCCGCTCCTGGCACCAGCTTGAGGCAGATGGGCGCAAACGACTGGAGGGGTGTCCGAGTGGTCGATGGTGCAACCTTGGAAAGGTTGTGTGGGCGCAAGTCCACCGGGGGTTCGAATCCCCCCCCCTCCGCCAGCCGTCAACTGGGCCGGGTGCGCTTTTGCAGCCGAGAGTGTGGCAGAAATGTTGGTAGGTGGCACACATGAAAATCATAGACTGCGATTATTTCGTCGTCGGGTCCGGTATGGCCGGGCTCATGAGCGCATTGCATTTGGCGAGTTACGGCAAGGTGGTTGTCGCCACCAAGGGGCGGCTGGCAGACTGCAACACCAATTTCGCGCAAGGGGGGATATGCTGTGTGATGGATCCCGCCGACACGTTCGACAAGCATGCGCGCGACACGATGATCGCCGGCGCCTGGCTGGGGCGTTCGGATGTCGTCCATAAAATCTGCGAGCATGCGCCCGAAGGGATACGCGATCTGATTGACTGCGGCGTCAGGTTCGCGAAGAAGGACGACGGCTCGTGGGATTTGACGCGCGAGGGCGGCCACTCCGCGCGGCGCATATTCCATGCCGGCGACATAACGGGCGAGAAGTGCGAGGCGGCGATGATACGCCGCGTCAAGCGGGCGAAGGAGATTGACGTGAGGGAGCACGCGATCGTGATCGATCTCGTGATGACGCGCAGAATAGGCATATCAGGGGCTAACAGGTGCGTCGGCGCATACGTCCTCGACAAGACGAGCGGTGAGATATACGCCGTCAGGAGCCCTAATACGATACTGGCGACCGGCGGATGCGGCAAGGTCTACCTCTATACATGCAACCCCGACACGGCGACGGGCGACGGGATAGCTCTCGCGTGGCGCGCCGGCGCGAAGATAGAGAACATGGAGTTCATACAGTTCCATCCGACATGTCTTTATCATCCGCAAGCGAAGCGTTTTCTCATATCAGAAGCCGTGCGGGGCGAGGGGGCGGTACTGGTCGACAAGCACGGCCGCGAGTTCATGCGAAAGTACGACCCGCGCGGCTCGCTGGCGCCGCGCGACATAGTGGCGCGCTCAATAGACTCTGAGATGAAGCGCACGGGCGACGACTGCATGTATCTTGACATCCGCAAGAAGGGGCGCGCCTACTTGATGAAGCGCTTTCCCAATATCTACCAGAAGTGCATGGAGTTTGGCATCGACATGTCGACCGACCTGATCCCGATAGTGCCGGCCGCCCATTATACGTGCGGCGGCATACAAGCGGCGCCGAGCGGCGAGACATCCATCCCAGGTCTTTCTGCGGTAGGGGAGTGTGCGTCTACGGGGCTGCACGGCGCGAACCGTCTCGCTTCGAACTCGCTCATGGAGGCTCTTGTCTGTGCGCGGCTGACCGCGGCGAGACTCGGGCCGCATCCGATGACATTCGCGGGCGGCGGCAAGCCGGCGATACCTGCATGGAAGACCGGCGCGGCCGTTCCGCCAGACGAGGCTGTGCTTGTCGCCCACATGTGGGACGAGATACGCCGCCTTATGTGGGACTATGTAGGTATCGTGCGCACCAACAAGCGCCTTGCGCGCGCGGCCCACCGTCTGAAGACGCTTCGCCGCGAGATACGCGACTATTACTTTCGCTACCTGGTGACGCCCGACACGCTGGAGCTGAGAAACCTCGCAGTCTGTGCCGAGCTGATCGTCAAGTCGGCGCAGAAGCGCCACGAGTCGCGCGGGCTCCATTACACGCTGGATTATCCGAAACAGTCTAAGCGCGTCCGCCAGACGGTGCTCGACGGCTACAAGGGTTGACGCCGCATCTTCGCGGGGTCTCTCCCCATGGATTTCGGGGCATGCTTTCAAAGCTTGCGGAGCTTTGCGTGGGCTTTGGCGAGATTGGCGCGGCAGGCGGCGAGCATTTTTGGTGTCATGCGGCGGTATCCAATATGCTTTTGCTTTTAATTGTCCTTTCTTTTTGTTGTTGTGTTGTTGTGGTGGTGGTGGGGTTGGGGTTGTTTTTTTTAACGCAGAGACGCAGAGAACGC
>JAZQBR010000331.1:0-4736 GCA_045545855.1 Kiritimatiellia bacterium
GGGGCTATGACAACCCCTTGGCTCACAGACCGACATGGCTACGATCCGACTTGAACCCGCGCGGGCTCGATACCCGCGCGTTCACAAAAAAGACGGGCGCGCCCGATGAATGTGCCTTGGACATCTCCTGAAAGTCCAAGATGCGCGCCACGACCGCCCGGATTGGGCGCTGATCGTTGGTTGTTGGCTGCTGAAACACTTCCAACAGCATCAAAAATTCGTTCTACACCGCGTCAGCGGGGAGAAGGAATTTTTGATGCGTTGGCCGTAACCCCCTCATTCGGGGGGTATGAATCAAGAGTGGTTTGTGGTATAATATGCTCAAACTGGTTTAAGGCTATGTCACAAAAACATCAAAAACGGAGGCTCGCTATATGACGGCACAAAACAGGTCGACAGCCTATAATTGCAAAAAAATACGGGGGGGGGGGGGGTGTTTTTATGAAATTATCTCTTCTTTCGGCTGTAGTGGCAATAGGCGCGGTCCACGCGGCCGACTGGTACGGCACCAGCCTTGACGCCGACGGCCGTGCGCAGTGGAACAACGCCGAGAACTGGAACAGCACCACCGGTGTGCCGGTCGGCAACATCGCCTTCACCGAATCTGTCATAAACGAAAAGTCGGGGTTGAAGACGGTTTATCTCGACAATGTGTATACTTTCTGGGGCAACTACCACCTGTACGCCGGCACAGAGGAGTCGCCTCTCGTGTTCCAGGCGAGCGGCTCGAATGGTTTCGCCGCGACGGAGAACAAGGAGATGTTCATCGGCAGCGGCGCGGCGAATCCGGCTTATGTCGTTCTCGACGGCGGCACGTACACGTTTATGAACGACATCAATGTCGGCTGGAACCAGAGCGCGGCGACGCTCAAGGTGAAAGCCGGCACGATTGCTTGCGCCCCGTACTGGGTTCGTGTTTCGCAGGGTAGCGGAGGGAACGGCGTCGGCACCATCATCGTGGACGGGGGCGAGATCGTCGCCGGCTACCGTAATGACGCCGAGGCGAACAACGGGTGCTTTACCTTGGCTGACAACGACAACTCAAAGTCGAGGTTGATCATGTCCGCCGGCCGCATCCGTGCGGGCGGAGTGAACAAAGGCAATGTGGCGATTCGAATTGCAAGCGGAGCGGGATCCGAGGCGGAAGTCGAGATGTCCGGAGGCGCGCTCGTGGCAAATAGCGAAAACGCGCAGATCGTGATAGCGAACGGCAACAACTCGAAGGCGATCGTCAACATGACGGGCGGTTCCATGAGTTCGGGCAGCGACTTTCGCATCGCGTCGAACGGTACTGGCGCCACGGCCGTGTTTACGAACGCGAACGGCATAATTACGTGCGGTATCAACTTTGCCCTTGGCGGAGCCAACGCCTGCAACGGCACCTACGTCCAGAAGGGTGGTACGGCGACGATTGCCGGCGCAGCGTACATCGGCCGGCACGGGGGAACTGGAGTCTTCGAGCTTGGCGGCGGCGATTTCATCGTCAACGGCGACCAGATGCTGCTTGGCAGCGGCAGCCCCCTCGGGACCAGCACGGTCGCGCTTAACGGCGGCACGCTTTCGGTCAAGAAGCTTGCGGCCGAGGGCGGCGCGGCGAGCGTTGTGTTCAACGGCGGGACGCTCAAGGCGCTAGCGTCCAACCTCAACGCGCTTGTGCCCCGGGCGGACAACTTCACGCTGTCCATAGGGGAGGACGGCGCGGTCGTCGATACTGCGAACTACATTGTCGGCATCGAGTCGGATATCGGTTCCGCAGCCGGAGAAGGCGTAACGGACGGAGGACTCGTCGTGACGGGCAAGGGCATACTGGTGATGCACGGCGCAGCCAACTACAGCGGCGCGACGACTGTCGAGAAGGGCGTGCTGGACTTCAGAAACGGAATGTCTTTTACGGGCCCGCTGGCAATCGGCAGGCAGGGCGCGGTGACGGTCGAAATGACGCCGATGTACAACGCTGCGCTTGAACAGATTGCGGCCAAGCAGGCGGAATACGACGCAGAAGAATTAGCAGAGGGCGACGAGCACCAGGTCGTCGTGCCGACTGTGGCCGACTTGTTGCTGGACAAGAAGGTGGAACTCTTCTCGGCATCGGCTCTTTCGTTCGAGGAGGCGACGGACGATTTATCAACATCGGTTTTCCTGACGGGGCCTGTTGTCGGGTACGAGCTTTCGAGCGAAGTCGTGGACGGCCGCACGGTTGTGTATGCGACAATCACTAACGTGGAGAATATCGCGACTTCCCGCAAGGTAACCACGTATATCGCGACGGACGACTATGTGGACCAGGATCGCTCGTGGTCGAACGGCCAGCCCGCCAACGACAGCTATGACGTGGGCATATTCACCGCCGGCGGCATCATGCACATCTGGGGAAACGACAAAAAACCTTATCAAGTCAACAACAGGAAGTTCGGCGATCTCGTCGTGCGTGGCTGCACGGCGAAGGTGAGGTACGGCAATGCGCAGTACCCCAATATCGGCGTGAAGCATGTCGCGGGCAACGGGACGCTTGAGCTGGCGCAGGCCGGGCTTGCCGGCAATGGAACTGTCGATCTTGTGTCCGACAAGAATGTGAAGGTGGTCATAACGACGGATGGCGCCTCGGCGACGGATCGCGACGCATGGATCGGTTTAAACGATGCCGGCACCGCGTCCGCCACTATCGTGAATGGTGATGTGTTCACCTCGAACGGCTTCATCGCGATATGGCGCAACGTGACTCTAAACGGCAATCTTGTGATCTCGCCGTGGAGCGTGAACAGCTATGTCGGCGGATCTGCCGGCGACACGCTTAAACTCAACGGCGACCTGATTATTGAGGATGGGGCAACCTTCGACTTCGGCGGCCACAATGTCACTTTTGGCGAAAATGCGCGCATTGTCCTGATGGGCGGCTCACTCATAAACTACGGCTCTGTTGCGGAGTTGCCCAAGACCGTCATCGCCGGCGGCGTCTACAAGTACGGGGCGGTGCCTGGTGCGGCGGAGTATACGGTTGCGGGTGGCCGGCTCAATGTCGTGCCGCCGGCGGACGGAGAGTCCTTCGAGCTTACAGGCGTCACTGTCGCGGACGGCGTCAACGCGGCCGATGTCATCAAGATCACAGGCACACAGTGCAACTGGACCGTTGCGTACGATTCTTCGAGCGGGAAGATCGCCGCCACGGCAGGCGAGCCGTACGACGCTGCTACACCCAACTACTGGGTCGGCGGCGCGCAGGGCATGTGGACAGATGCGGCGAACTGGTCGCGCGGAGTGCCGACGATTAACCAGACCGTGGAGTTCACGTACGACGCAGTGTGCTTCTACGACAAGAAGCAGGATATCTTCGGTGAAGCGGGCAAGCTCGTCTTGAACGGTCACAATGTAACCATCGCTGCCAAGAACTACGACAAACAGTATTGGGGCGCGCTCAAGATCGCCGCCTTCGACGAAAACGAGACGGGTACGCTCAATATCTGGAAGGCCGGCATCTGGAACAAGAACGGTAACGATTTGACCTTCCCGGCGACGATGAAGCTCACCTTTGCCGGCACCGCGTCCGACTGCTGGCTGAGAGATGATTTTGGTGACATATATGTCAACTGCCCCGTTGAAATCAAGGAGTCGAACTTCACGCTCAACCTCGACTACAACGTCCATCTCCAGGGCGGCGCGTCGGGTCCTGGCTGGATAACCGCCCGCGGCAAGGCCGACAGGCATGGCACTAGCCGGTTGATAGGCGGCGACTGGACTGACTTCACGGGAACTTACACGGGCCACGGAGAAGACAGAACGCGGTTCCTCGCCGACTTTACCGGCAGCGAGTCCGCTACATGGACGTTCAATCAGTACATCCGCTTCGATCACGCCGAGGGTATTGTCAAGTTCGGCCAGATCACCTTCAACAATGACCGCCATATTGAGGTGATTGCCGGTTCGACGCTCGTCATCGAGGTCGGCGGACTGAACGGCAATCCTTCGACCGGCAGCGGAACGTGCTTCTACACCAACAACTCCGGCACGGACTGGGCCGACAATTGGACGCAGGGCTCGACGACCGTCACAATCAAGAAAGTTGGCACTGGAACTATGACCTGCGGCCTCGTGAGCAGCGCGAACGTCGACGTGGCCGAGGGCAAATGCTCTTTGGTGAATGGCGACGCCAATGTGAACCTCACCGTGCGAGAGGGCGCGGCTCTTGTCGTGAACGCGGCCGATCTGACGGTTGGCAAGACGACGTTCGAGCCCGGCGCGATATTCAGTCTTGAAGCGGCGGGGGTCGACAGCATCTACCCGCTCACTGTCACCGGCAACACGTCGGTCGCAGGGGTCGAGCTGGCGGTAACCGACAGCTTGTCGACGGCGCTCGCTGACGAGGGCAAGAACGCCGGCGGCAATATAGTCCATAAGCTCGTCGTTTCGTCCGGCGGCAGAGTTTCAGGCACTCCCGGAACATTCGAGCTGAAGCCGGCGGAGTATGAAGGCGAAGCTCTGTGGAGGGCGCTTGTACGCGAAGGCGCGTACAACCTGCGCTGGTCGGCGCCTTGCCCTGGCTTGATACTGATTCTTCGTTGATAGCGCAAGCTGCCGTAACGGCCAACACATTAAAAATTCCTTCTCCCCGCTGACGCGGTGTAGAACGAATTTTTGATGCGTTGGAAGTGTTTCAGCAGCCAACAATCAGAACTGTTGCCAACGAAGCATGGTAGGGGCCGACCACCGGGCGGCCCGAAGCCTTTGGAGACGCGGCTTCC
>JAZQBR010000332.1:0-3166 GCA_045545855.1 Kiritimatiellia bacterium
CGACCGATCTTCGCCTTGTACTCGGCCTTGAACTGGCCGGCGAGTGCCTTGAGGTCGTCTGCGGTAAGCTCGACGTCGAGCTTGTCGCCCTTCTTGGCCTTCATCTCGTCGATGAGCTTCTCAAAGTACTTTTTGCCGACCTCCATTACTACGTCGGAGAACATCTGGATGAAGCGGCGGTAGCAGTCCCACGCCCAGCGGGGGTTCTTGGTCTGCGCCGCGAGCGACTCGACGACGGTCTCGTTGAGGCCGAGGTTGAGAATCGTGTCCATCATGCCCGGCATCGACGCGCGCGCGCCCGAACGCACCGAGACGAGAAGCGGATTCTTCGCGTCGCCGAATTTCTTGCCGGCGGACTTCTCAAGCTTGTCGATATACTCCATGACCTGGGCCATGATGTCGTCGCCGATCACCTTGCCGTCGTCATAATAGCGCGTGCAGGCTTCGGTCGAGATTGTGAAGCCCTGGGGCACGGGGAGCCCGAGGCCGGCCATCTCGGCGAGATTCGCGCCCTTGCCGCCTAGCAGCTCGCGCATGTTGGCGTTGCCTTCGGTCTGCCCTGCGCCGAAGAAATACACATACTTTTTCTGTTCGCTCATCTTTTGTTTTTTCCTTTTGATTTTGTCTTGGTTGTTCTATATTCTCTGCGCGGCGGCGCCCGCCGCCGCTTTTCGCCGTCACATATTGCCGATCACGGCCTTGATGCGCCTGACGCCGGCCGAGGAGGACTGCTCCTTCTGTATCTTGAAGCTGCCGAGCTCCCTCGTGTTCGCGACATGCGGCCCGCAGCAGATCTCCTTCGAGACGTCGCCTATCGTGTAGAGCGTAACCTCCTCGCCGTACTTCGAGCCGAAGAGCGCCATCGCGCCCTCTGCCTTGGCCGCCTCGACGGTCGTCGTCTTCTTGGTGACGTCAATGCCCTGGGCGATCCACCCGTTCACGAGATCCTCGACCTCCTTTATCTGCCCATCGGTCATCTTCTCGGGCCATGTGAAGTCGAACCTGAGACGCTCGGCGGTGATGTTGGAGCCCTTCTGGTTGGCGGTCGGGCCGAGCACCTTGTGCAGCGCCGCGTGCAGCAGATGGGTCGCGGTGTGCATGCGCGTGACGACCTCGCTGTTGTCCTGAAGGCCCGCCTTGAACGAGCCGGCGCTCGTCGTGCGCGAAAGCTCCTGGTGCTTGCGGTTCGCCTCGTCGAAACCTTCCTTGTCGACCGCGAGACCGGCCTTGCCGGCCATCTCGAGCGTCATCTCGAACGGGAAGCCGAACGTGTCGTAAAGCTTGAAGGCCGTCTTGCCGCTGATCTGCGTCTGGCCGTGGGCCTTGAGCTGTTCAGCCACCTTGTTGAACATCGCCTCGCCCTTGTCGAGCGTCTGGTTGAAGCGGTTCTCTTCGGCCTCTAGGTCGGCCTTGCACTGCGCGAGGTTCGCGGCGAGCTCGGGATAGACGTGGGCGTACTTGCGGCTTATCACCTCGGCGATGACGGGTGTGAAACCGGGGGCGATGCCAAGCTGTCGCCCGTACCTTACCGCGCGGCGGATGAGTCGCCTCAGCACGTAGTTCGCGCCGACATTGCCCGGTTTTACCCCGCCCTTCGGGTCGCAGAGTATGAACGTCGCCGTTCTCATGTGGTCCGCTACAATACGCCGCGCGCGCAACTCCTCCTCGCCCGAAAGGCGCTCGCCTTCGGCGCCGGTGCCAGCCTGGCGCAACTCGTCGATCTTGGCCATGATCGGGGCGAAAATCTCGGTATCGTAGACCGTCGGCGCGCCGGAGAGCATGCAGACCGTGCGCTCGACGCCCATGCCGGTGTCGACATTGTGGCGGCCGAGCGGCTCGTACTTGCCCTCTGCGTTCTTGTTGTACTGCATGAACACATCGTTCCAGATCTCGATGTACTTGCCGCAGTGGCAGCCAGGGCGGCAGGCGTCAGAGCACTTGGGCTTGCCGGTGTCGATGAACATCTCGGTATCCGGCCCGCACGGACCGGTCGTCCCCGCCGGCCCCCACCAGTTGTCCTCGCGCGACAGGCGGTGGATTCTCTCGTCGGGTATCCCGAGCGAGCGCCATATCGCCGCCGCTTCTTCATCGGCGGGTATATACCCTTCTTCGCCTTCCCTGCCTTCGCCCGCGAAAACCGTAACCGACAGCTGGTCGGGCGAAAAACCGAGCTTTGTCGTAAGAAACTCGAAACTCCAGCTGATGGCTTCGCGCTTGAAATAGTCGTTCAGCGACCAGTTGCCCAGCATCTCGAAAAACGTCAGGTGGGCAGAGTCGCCTACTTCGTCGATGTCGCCCGTCCTCACACACTTCTGTACGTCTGTCAGACGCGTGCCGGCCGGATGCGGCATCTCGCCCATCAAATACGGCACAAGCGGGTGCATGCCGGCCGTAGTGAAAAGTACAGTCGGGTCGTTCTCGGGTATGACCGACGCGCCGGAGATGATTTTGTGCCCCTTCGACTCGAAAAACTTCAGATATGTTTCGCGGAGTTCGTCCGCAGTTAAGCTCTTCATCTTTCTTTTTATCCTTTGGCCGTATATTTTACCAAAAACAGTCCCTTCAGCGCAATAGTATTCAATAAGGAATAGGGCGCTTAAAAGCGCGCGCCGCTCAATGCCCGAGCGCCTGACGCTCGGCTTGGGTAATCACACCCGACTCGACCTGCTTGTCGAGATAGCTCTTCAGCGCCGCGGCGGACTTGGCGCAGAACGCGTCGCTCTCCTCCCTGGTGCAAAGACCCTTCTCTGCCCGCTTGCGCGAGCGCGCCATCGCCTTCTCGGCGCCGGCTATCGCCCGCTTCACAGCGGCCGGCACACGCGGCTGGCCAAAGTCTGCGGCGATGCGCCGCTGCTCCATCTCGGGAAAAATCGACAGCGGCAGCCTCACGCTTTCAGTCGCGTTCGATATTGTCGCAGTGCGCGCGTCAAGCGCGACGACAATCCCGGCGACAGCATTGCCGGCATGGTTCGTGTAGGCCGGCTGTGCGCCGGCACGGCTGGCGAGAGCCCCCGCGAGAAGCGCCGCCATCATCGTCGCGATGCGGCAAACGCCGCGCGCCCGAACGCCGATGCCGCTGTCGCGCTCCAGCTTTCGCGAGAGAGCGGCCGCCAGCGCCCCGCGGGAGCCGACGACCATGGCCCGCTTCTTCGCGCGGGTGATGCCG
>JAZQBR010000333.1:0-3433 GCA_045545855.1 Kiritimatiellia bacterium
CATCGGCGCGGACCCCGCCACCACCGAGGGCGAGAAGTCCAACCCGTTCGGCATCGCCGTCACCCAGCGCATCGACGGCCGCTACGTCACGAAGCTGATACTCTCCTTCAAGTCGAAGGACCCCAAGAAGCCGAAGGCCATTCTCCGCGAGCTGGCGACGCGCCTCAAGGCAAAGGCCGTCGCCATCGACGCCACGAGCGAGGTGTACTGGGCCACCGAGGTGCGCGAGGAGCTCGAGGGCGTCTCGGGCGTCATCCTCGTCAAGAACTCCGAAAAGCTTGACTTCATGGGCGAGCGCGTCCTCTACAAAACCTACCTCGGCCAGTTGCTCGTCAACGCGATCGACGAAGGCCAGAGCGACCTCCCGAACGACTTCAACGTCAAGGACGACTTCCGCCTCGTCAAGAAGATGAAGGGCGGCTTCGACAACTCCCTCGACACCGCGACCGGACGCCACGGCGACCTCTTCGACGGCACGAAGCTGTCGCTCCACGCCCTCATCGAGGGCACCGAGGAATCCCGCGCCGACGCCGTCCAGGTCGGCACGCGCGCGGCTACAATATCGGGGCGGGCGGCTTCGGCCGCCCCATCCCGCCTCACCATGCTCCCCCCGCTCGACGACGACGGCCCCTCCGCCCCCACCCTCAACTCCTAGATTTGATGGCCGATCTGCGATCGGCCAAAAAGAAAGGCACGACATGAAAGAATACAACGACCAGATAACCGAACTCGACCCCCGCCGCGAGCTGCCGAGCGTGGTGCGCTACCTTTCCGCCGACAGGCTAATGGGTATCATCGAAGAGGCCCAGAACGGCGACACGCGCGAGCTGTTCGCGCTCTACCGCGACGTAATCTCCAACGACAATCAGGTGCGCTCGGAGTTCGCAAAGCGTAAGATGGCCGTTACCGGCGATCCCGTCTCGATAGTCCCGTTCCGGAAGGGCGACCAGGCCGACGTTGACGCCGCCACGCTCTGCGGCGAAGTCGTCGAGAACGCCACCTTCGCCGACGCCGAGTCGTGGCTCATGAACGCGACCCTGTTCCCCGCCGCCGTCGTCGAGAAGGTGTTCGCTCCGCTCCCCGGCGGCGGCTTCGCGCTGAAGTCCCTCGTGCCGGTCCACTACCAGCTCCTCGACTACTCGCAGGGCGCGCTGCGCGTCTTCGACGTGGACGACACCGGCAACCCTCTTCACACCTCACACGAGGTCTCGCCGGAGCGCTACATCGTCCACCGCTGCGACCTCATGCCCGTGCCCGACAACTGGGGCGGCGCGATGCGCTCCATCCTCTTCTGGTGGCTGCTGCGCACGATGTCGCGGCAGTGGTGGGCCGACCTCCTGGAGCGCTTCGGCGTCCCGTTCCTGAAGGGCAAGTACTCCGACGATAAGGGCAAGGCCACGCTCGAGCGCGCGTTCCGGCTTGCCGTGCGCCTGGGCGCAATCGTCGTCTCAAAGGGCACCGAGGTCGAGGTCGTTCAGGCGGCGAACAGCGACGCCTCCAACAGCCACGAGCGGTTCATCACCATCTGCAACCAGGAGATATCAAAGCTGATTGTCGGTCAGACCCTTTCCTCCAGCGCCTCGCCCACGGGAGAGCTCGGCGGAGGCACCGCGAATCTCCAGGGAGAGGTAAGGGACGACATCAGGAAAGCCGACGCAAAGTCTCTTGCCGCGACCATCCGCGGACAGCTCTTCGAGCAGCTCCTGGCGATCAACGGCCACACGGGCCGCGCGCCGAAGATCCTCTTCGGCTCCGAGTCCGTCCGCGAACAGACCGCCACGCTCTCCGTGATCGGCAAGCTCCGCGAAGCCGGCCTCGAACCCGACGACGACGCGCTAAACACCATCTCCGAGCGCCTTGGCTTCGGCATCCGCCGCGCCGCCCCGCCCCAGTCCCCGATGCTTCCCTTTTCGGCCGCCAATATCGGAGCGGCGGGCTTCAGCCCGCTCCCCCTCTCCGCCGCCGACTCCGTCGACGACCGGCCCGCCGCCACCCGCGCCGACGACCTCGCCCGCGCCTTCGCCGGCGACCTCGCTCCGCTCCAGGACGTAATCGCCTCGTCCACCTCGGCAGAAGACTGCGTCATTCGCGTTGAAGACTGGCTCGCGCAGCACAACCCCGCCAACGCCGCAGACGTCATCGAAAAGGCGCTATACGTCTATTCCATGGCCGGCGCCCGCTCCGCCCGCCCCGTATCGGAGCGGCGGGCTTCAGCCCGCCCCCTCTCCGCCAACTTCGATCCCTCCCAGCCCCGCAACAGCGACGGCGAATGGACCTCCGGCGGCGGCGCCCGCCCCCGCGAACCAGAAACAAAACCGCAGCACGATCGCTATGGCTCAACCGATATATCAAAGCTCACGGCGGAGCCAAAGAAGAACGCCGAACGGGCGATGGCTGCACTTGACGAGGTAGTTCGTAAGAAAAGTGGCTACGTCGACAAGGCAGCCTATCGCCCGGAATGTGGCTGGATTCGCCTTGACTGGGGCGACGCGGGCGATTCAAAGAAAAACTTCGCCGGCGGGCATGGGCTTGCGCACATACTTGCCAAGCACCCAGAAGCCGCCAAAAAGCTGCCCGACATCCTTGCCAAAGGCGACATCTACAAGCATGAGGAGCCAGGGAAACTCTACTTGCTGTACGGCAAGTCATTTGCCGTCATAGGCTCGCTCAAAAAAGGTGGGAAGAAGACAATCACCGAGTTCAACTCAAGCCACGACCTCAAAAGGCTTGAGGCGATAAAAAATCTCCCCCGCGCAAAGAAGGCAGGGGAGAACTGAAAGGCGGACGACATGCGGTACTTTGCTACTTCCCAATTGCATGCCTACGGCAACGGAGATCAGTTGGCTACTTCCGCCGCTGTTGCGGGCCAGTGCCGCACATTATACCACATTCCGCCCCCGCGCGGCAAGGGGGTTCGGGGGCGCAGCCCCCGTCCGTTGCCCATCCTAAGTCCTCAAGGCCGCGCTCCGTCGCGGCCAGAAAGCCACAAATGACCGCCCCGATTCATCTTCCTCGAAGCCGTTGTTCCATCCTCCCCCTCGTAGATCCACATTTTTTCATCGAGCTAGGCGGTCGCGTTTTACTCGATGACATCGCAAAAAAGGTGCTCAAATGATGCGTGTTGAGATAGTGTTCGAGCAGCGCGACGAGACCCTTTTCGCGACAATGCACCGTGACAATCCGCTCGAAGCCGCCCCGGCGGAGCGCGCCGCACATGATTGCTTCTTTGATGCCTTTGTCAAAGTCTGCGCTGCCAGAAAACTCCCCGTCTTCATCGCGTCGTCAGAACCCAAACCATCACTTCGCGTTAAACCCTAATGGACCCTCTCAAGCTGCCAAGGCCCGTTTCTAACCTTTTCGCTGGCATTTAAAGGCTTTTCAAGGCCTTTCAACCCTCATCAACCCCTACCACATCTTCATCTTTGTTGCAACA
>JAZQBR010000334.1:0-2865 GCA_045545855.1 Kiritimatiellia bacterium
CGCCAGCGGCATCTCACCAGCGGCGAAGCGGGCGCGCGCGAGCATAACGAGGCTCGTGACGTCTGCCGGATTCTTCTCTGCGGCCTCGGCGAAAAGCCCTGCGGCTTTGGCGAAGTCGCGCGACTCAAAGGCCGCACGGCCGTCCTTGCCCAGCTGCTCGGGGCTCTTGCTGCAGCCGCAGCCCGCCAGAGCCAAGCCGAGCGAAGCCGCGACAGCGACATCAAGCGCGTATCTTGGCGAGAAATTCATCGCGCTTCGCCTCCATAATCTCCTTGGTGCGGCCTTCAAGGTTGAGCCTGACGAGAGGTTCTGTGTTGGACATCCTGACATTCGCCCACCACCCTTCGGTCGCCCAGGCGTCGACACTCACGCCGTCGAGCTCGAACACCTTGGCCTTGCCGGTGTAGTCGGCCTTGATCTTCGCGAGAATCTCGGCGGGCGGTGTTGTGGTGCGCGTGTTTATCTCGCCTGACTGCGAATACCTCTTGAGCGGCGCGATGAGTTCGGAAAGCGGCTTGTCGGCGGCCGAGACGATGTTCGCGAGCGCGTAGGTCGCCATCGACGACGACTCGGCGGTGAAGTTCGCCTTGAAGTAGTAGTGGCCCGAGAGTTCACCGGCGAAAATCGCGTCGTTCTGGCGCATCTGTTCCTTGATGAATGAATGGCCCACGCGCGACATCATCGGCCGCCCGCCGGCGGCGGCGATCGTCTCCTCGGCCATCTTGGTCGACCTGAGGTCGTAGAAGCACGCGGCGCCCGGAGCTGACTTCAGAAGATCCTGGGAGACGAGCGCGGTTATGAAGTCCATCGGTATAATCTCGCCCTTCTCGTCAACGAAGCCGGCGCGGTCCGCATCGCCGTCATAAGCGACGCCGAAGGCGTACTTGCCGGGGTTCTCGCGTATGAGCTTTTGCAAGTCGGCGAGCGTCTCGCGCTCGAGGGGATTGGCCGCATGGTTCGGGAAGTCGCCGTCATACGTCCCGAAGAGGTCGTCGTGGGTGAGCTTGTCCTGGCCCGAGAACGCGACCGCCTCGGCTATGCCCATGCCGTTGCCGAAGTCCATCGCGACATGCAGCGGCCTCGCCAGATGGGCGAACTCGCGCACATGCTCGCCGTACTCTTTCGAGACATCGACCCTGGTGACGGTGCCCTTGCCGGTTGGAGGCTCGTCGCCTGTCATCGCCTGGACGAGCTTCTCGATATCCTTTATGCCCGTAGCGCCCGAGATTGGCACCGCGTTCGCCTTGCAGAGCTTGCAGCCGTTCCACTCTTTAGTGTTGTGCGAGGCGGTAATCATCACCGAGCCGTCGGCTTTAAGCGAGCCGTTGGCGAAATAGCTCATGGGCGTGGAGGCGAGCCCGATGTCGAGAACGTTCACTCCTTCGTCGACGAGACCTCTGGCGAACGCCTCGAAAAGCGCGTCCGACGACTTGCGGCAATCGCGCGCGACAACTACCCTGCCGCCCTGTACGCCGGCGAACTGCGCGTACGCGCGAGCGATTTTGTAGAAGTCGGCCGCATCGACTTCTTTGCCGTATATTCCGCGAATGTCATAAGCCTTGAAGATGCTCATATTGTCTCCTTGTTGAGTTGTGGCGTATATTGTACCAAAAATGGCCGCCGCGCGCAAGGCGCGGCGGCAGCAGCTCAGCCGCGCGCCTTGCGCCAGACATGCAGCACTGCGACGAGCAGCAGGGTCGAGAGCGCCCACGACGCGACAGGCACGGCCTTCTCGCCCATGAGGTGCACCACGCCGCCGGTGAATTCGCCGGCGAACGCCCTGAATACGCTGCCGAATTCGTGGCACATATACGCCATGAGCGAAGTCTGCCCGAAGAGGATTATCAGCCCCATGCCGCGCCTCGCCTTTAGCATATCGCCGAGCGCGAACGTTGCCGCCAGAAGAATCGTCGACCAGCCCATCGCCTGGGCTGTGAACGAAAGAGTGTATATGTGCTTGACCGGCGGGATGACCGGCGAGAGCGCGAAGCCGGCCGCGAGCAGCGCCGCGCCCAGGGCGGCAAGGCGCGCAAGGCGCACGCGCCCGGGCGCGTCGGCGCGCAGGATGCCGGCCGCAGACGCGCCACAGAGCGTCATTGCGCCGAACATGGGTATGGTCGCCCACCATGAATATCCCTTGTCGGCCAGCGCGAGCGCCTGGGAGCCTTCAGGGGTGATACTGGGCAGTAGCCAGTACTCGAAGCGCGTCGCCGCGTTGCCGTCGGGCGTATAGTCGCCAAGCGCCGCCAGCACGACACTGTAGAGCGCCGCGAGCGCGAACGGGGCCGCGAGCCTCGCCGCACGGCATGGTATCGCCATGACAAGCGCGGCGATGAGATATCCGCACGCGATAGCCTGGAGCGTATTGTTGAATGGGTTTATCAAAAGCGGGTCGAGCGAGAGAAGCCGGCCTTGCGACACCATGCCGAGAACCCAAAGAAGCGCAACGCGCGAGGTGACGTGCAGCCAGTAGCGCCGCGTCGGACGGCCGTCTTCGCCCAGTCTGCGCTCCAGCGCGAACGGAACCGCCGCGCCGCACATGAAAATGAAAAGCGGCATTATGAGATCCCAGAGTGTAAAGCCGCCCCAGTAGTGGTGGAACTGGCGCATGACGCCGTCCGGGAGCGGCCATGTACGGTTTACGGCGGTGGCGAGAGGCCCGACGACCACCAAAAGAAACATGTCGAGCCCGCGCAGCAGGTCGAGAGAGTATAAACGTTCTTTCTTCATGGTGCCGTTATTTTACCAAAACCCGCTGAGGTGCGCAACCCTGCACCGCGATGCCGCGTTGGCCCTCGACAGATGTCCGCTCCGGTGTATTGCTATCTTTCGGCCTTTACCCCCTTCTGGAGACGCGGCTTCCAG
>JAZQBR010000335.1:0-7218 GCA_045545855.1 Kiritimatiellia bacterium
CCTTGTGGCCGCCTTCTCGCGTCTCTGCGCGCACGTTATCGAGCGCGCCGTCTCTCGCTTTTCTCCCGCCCCGCTCCCACCGGCTCCCCGTTCCTCCGGCTTCCCGGTCCTATTCCGCGCCGCGCTCAGTCGCGGCCCCACCCCATCGCTTATTCTTTGGTTTAATCAACAACAAACAAGAGTAACATAATGAATAGATACCTAAATAAACCATTAACTCCAGTTCTCGCTGTTCTGGCGGCGTCGCCCGCATTCTTGTTTAACAGTGCGTTGGAGACGGCATAAGGGAAAAGCCAAGGTTCCCGTACCTTGCGAAATCAATCATTTGCTCAGACAACGGAGAAAAGGAAATCGTCCATGACAACGAAAATCAAGTCAATGTTCTCGCGCATCACAGCGCAATGCCTAAAACCTGTATTCGTAATTCTGGCCACACTCGCCGTAGGGGGCGCGTGGGCGGACTTTTTCTGGTATGGAGGATCAAAGGAGTGGAATTGGGATGATTCAACTGAAGCATGGTACGTGTTCGATCCCCAAACTGAAGAAGTTGAAGTCACATTCTCTGATTCATATGATGCGAGTGGACATATTGTTTCACTTCGGAATGGGACGGAGAATGCAGTTGTTTTCAAATCATCGGACGGTACAACATCTAAAGGCGTTACTGCAAACAGCATTAATGTAGGTGATTTCGGAGACAGTAAATTAATTATTGAGTCTGGTGCGTATGTCGCTACCTCCAGCGATTGCAACTGGTGGGCTTGGGGTCAAGGCCGTACGGCCATACTAGAAATGAATGGCGGCTCTTTGACGTATGAAGAACTACTTGAAGCTGGCTATGGTGATTGGGAGAATGATCCTACAAAAGCGGTTACGGTGACCGTAAATGTGAACAAAGGGTCTTTGGCTTTCAATAAGGGCGTTATATTTGGGTCAAATGTTGGCGCGTATGGCAAAATAGCAATTGATATCGGCACGACAGATGAAAGTGTTAAAGATAACGCAATCCTCACGTGCGGTAGCGCAAACGATCAAACAATGAAGATGTGCGCATATGGTCGCTCTTACGATGATACAACAGCAGACGTTACACTAAATCAAAATGGAACACTTAAAGTCTGGAACTTAGTTAGGGAACATGGAACGTGTTCACTGATTTTCAACGGGGGCACCCTTGAAGCGTTAGGTGAAGGCACAGCAGGCGGTCTAATTGGTTCAGGATTTAGTGTTCAAGTTACCTCCAAAGGTGGGACGGTTGACGTCGGCGCAAACGCTGTCACCATCGCCGCGCCTGTTTCTGGTACGGGTACGATCACGGTCAAAGGCACTGGCAGCCTGACATTTAAAGGCGACATGTCCGGCTTCTGTGGAGCGGTTGTTGTTGAAACTTCGGGCTGCACAGTGACACTTCCGGCATCGGCTACAAAGGCGGTTCCAGGCGCTAATACGTCGGCTTCGAATGGCGTTTACTCTTACAGTGCGGACACTACTCACCACGATTGGTGGACTGGCGACTCCTCCACGGATTGGGCGACGGCCGGCAACTGGGGGCGGTTCCTCATCGACGAGGGTACGACCGGGTATGATGTCAACGAGTGGAACGACAACACCATCAACTTCGCGTCCGTAGTCAATATCTCCAAGCCGCTCACGATTACAGAGAACGATCCTGACAAGAGCTACAATGTTAAGTTCACGGCCTCTTCTGCGAGCGACGGGCTTGTTTCCACGGATGTCCTCAACGTCGGCACATCGAATGAGGGTACGGCGACTTTCACTTCGGGAACCTATTCTTTCAATAATATGTATGTCGGTGGTAGTGGCGCGACCGGCAGTGTGACAGTCAATGGCGCTTCGTTGACGATTACGACCGGCGATCCGCTGATCGGCAATGGCGGCACTGGCACATTCACCCTCTCGAGCGGCTTTGTATCCTTTGGCTATGCGGGTTCGGCCAAGTGGGCGTTCCTGAAGGGTGGCACCATCAACCTCGATGGTGGTGAAATGGCGGTTTGCCGCTTGAACTGCGACACGGCCCCTGCGGTCATCAACTTCAATGGTGGTACGCTGACTTCCTATAACGATGGCAATTACAAAGATAATATCATAGAAAATGATGCCAATTGGACGTTGAACGTCAAGGCAGGTGGCGCGAAGTTCAACATTCCGAGTGGACTTGAAACGACTGTCAATCAGGCACTTGTCGAGGATGCGCAGTCCACGGGCGGCGGCTTGACCAAATTGGGCGATGGCACGTTGGTGTTGGCGGCACTCCCGACCTTCACGGGCAATGTCGTGCTCAAGGCGGGTGCAATCAAACTTCCGAGCACCTTCGATTCCTCCAAGGTCACGACCGATGTCGAAGGCAAGCAAGTTGCGTTCGTGACGGCAGATGGTGTGACGACATATACGTTGGCGAAGGAACCGGGTACCTGTGCCTGGACGGGTGCGACGAGCACATCTTGGTCCGATACTGGCAACTGGGAGGGCGGAGCCATCCCGACTGCGGTTGATACAGCCTCCTTCCCTGCTGGTGCCTCGGTCGCGCTTGCTGGCGATGCGGCGGTTGCCGCCTCAATTACGGCTGCTGGCGATCTGACGATCACGGGCTATGGCGATATCACAGTCAGCGGCGACGTTGATGTGTCCGGAACGATTACTTTCACGCCGGCTGAAGCGACGAGCACAATTGTTAACGCGCATGAAGCATATACCATCAAGCTTGCTGCGACTGGTGACTTGACAGCCGCGGCGATTGCTGGAGGCGCGACGGTGCAAGCCTCAAATGTCACTTGCTCGAATACATCGACATTCTACGGTTCTATTACAGGTGGCTCGTCCTTCACGAAGACGGGCGATGGCATTGTTACGCTCCAGGGCCCGAACACGTTCACAGGTGATATTGCCATTAACTCTGGTACATTGAAACTGGGGAATTATCTTGACGGAGCGTCTTATACATTTGGATTTGACTCATCCGATACAAGCAAATGGACGATTGAAGATGACAATGGCAATAAGTATGTGACGACCCTTTCTGGGCGCGGCTATAACTTCTCAAAGCATAGCTCTGCTACCGAATCCATTCAACTCGTGACTTCGTCGGATTATTTCGATGGGCAGACCGTCATGAAGTTCAGCCCGGGCGTAGCCTATTATACGGAGAGCTCATCAAAGGTTCGTCCGAATATGACCTTTGCTGTTTATCAGGAGAACGACGATATCGGGACTGACAGCAATAAAAAGGGCGCAGGTACTCCGCAGGTACTGTTCTCCGATCATCAGAATGGAAACAACCAAGTGCGTTTTGGTTACGAGCTGTACTACGGCAGTGGTGTATACAACCAAAAACGGTATGTCTGGTATGGCTGGGGTGACGGAAATAGTGGCGCCCCAGACCGTGGATGGATGGTGTATGTTGATGGAAAGAACAATGAGTCCTCAAGAATATATGTAATTGGTAAGAAGTCGATTGTCTCGACGGTCGATTCTGTCCCGAACTCTTCAAACCGTGGCATTTGCATTGGTCACACAGGAAAGAATGCCTACAGTGGAGCGGTTGCCGAAATCATTGGATTGAACGATACGGCAACGCTTGAGAAGCGTGCTGCGGTAGAAGCGGCCCTCATGCAGAAGTGGAGACTGACGGATGCATTGAGCCATCAGATGCTTCCCTCAACAGCAGATGTCACCATGTCGGCGGGATCTGTGCTCGACCTTGGTGGCTTTACGCAAACTATAGCCTCTCTTTCGGGTTCGGGCACCGTTCAGAATGGCAAGCTGAATGTCACGGCGGCGATCAGCGTCGGGGCTGGCGAGACGCTCGTCATCCCATACGGCTCCACCTACACGACTGCCGAGGGAACGGTTGCCGATGTCGACGAGACGAATGGAACGGTCACATTCAACAAGGCTCCGGCCTCCATTACGATTTCGGGCGCGACGACTTACTACTCGACGGTTCAGGCTGCGGTTGACGCCGCCGCCGCAAATGCAGAGGGTGAGGGCAAGACCGTCACGCTTGAGTGCAATGTGACGGAAGATGTTTCCATCCCCGGAATTGGCATTACAATTGTCGCGGGTTCTTATGCCATCACCGGAACTGTTACGGGTGCTTCCGGCGTCGCCGTCAATTATGATGAAGGAATGCATACCTATACTTCGGTCGATGCTTCTGGCTGGGTCTGGACTGGTGCGTACGAAGGCAACAACAACTGGTCCGACGGCCGCAACTGGAACTATAACAGCGTTGCGCAGGAAGAGGGGTCGATTCCTGGCTCCAGCGATACGGTCACGTTCGAGAGCAATGCATCCGTGACGCTGACGGCGAATCAGGCTGTAGCGAATGTCGTCTTGGCATCCGATGTTGTTCTAACCCTGTCAGGAAACAACGCAGCATTTGGTCTGATAGGTCTTGTGTCGCTCGGTAGTGCCGATGTCGCTGGCGACAAGATCGTTCTCAACGGGGTAAAATTGACGAGCGCCGATCTTGCCTTAAATGATGGAGAATTGAATTGGTATGCCGACCTTGATGTCGCAGGTTCGCCGTCAACGAATTTCATCTATTCGACGTCGAGTGACGGAAGTAATGGCCGCGCCATCAAAATACATGGCAATTTGACGGGTACAGGAAACATCCGACTCGCTTGCAACAGCGGTAGAAGCGGAACATCGTTTTACGGCAACAATGGCGGTTTTTCCGGTGTCTGCATTATCGATCAGGACAAGGGGCCTCGCGGACCGTTCACATTCTGCTCAGCTGATTCCGGCAGTGCGTCTGCTCGCTGGGTATATACGGGAGGAGCCAATGGTCATCAAGATGCGCGTGTAGGAGCAATCGGAGAGACTAACTCTACAATTCATTTTGGTTCTTATGAAGGCAATATTTTCATCATGGGTTGTCAGAGCGTTTCTGGCGATACAATCAGCATTGGGGGCTTGAATACTGACTTTAGGTGCTCTCTCAGTGCCAGCAGCTCCGCAGCAGCAGACCGTGCCAATAACAATGCGACCCTCAAGAAGGTCGGCACGGGCACGATGACTTTTGGCAATGGTGCCGGGAACCCTTGTTTCAACTACTATGAACTGAATAATGGAGTGTTGAAATTCGATAATAATGGAATCCTGAGAAGTGCGACCAGTGCGACTTCCTATGCCTATCCGACATTCTCCTTTACAGGCGGTACGATTGCCTATGGCGCGAATTGCGTGGATTCCGGCGATAACATCCTTGATATCTCGGGGCAGCTCGGCAACTCCACTGCGCCGCTCAAGGTTCTGCTCGAAGCGGGTCAGACGAGTACGTGGGGAACGGCGCTGACAACGGTGAACGCGCCTCAGGGCCTCGTCAAGCAAGGCGCGGGTACGCTCGTTCTGGGTGCGGTGCCGACCTATACCGCTGCAACGGTCATTGAAGCGGGTACGCTCGTTGTGCCTGGCGCAGATGTCACCATTGCTTCGCTTTCGATCTCCGAAGGCGCACAACTCGCCGTCGATATCTCCCAGATGGCAGATGGGGCAAGTGTCACGGTCACAGTTACCTCGGGAACGGCTTTGACGGCGGACAACTTCACCTTTACTGGCGCAACGGGTGCGCGCACTGCGAACATTGTCATTGCAGAGGGTGGCATGTCGGCGACCCTTACGGCGACGCAGGCGAACTATGTCTGGACCAACAACGCCGTGTCGGACAGCAACTGGAGTACGCTTGGCAACTGGAATGTCGGCTCTGCCGTCGCCACCTCGCTACCGACGTCGGGCGATGTGGTTGAATTCCCCGCGAATGCGGAGGTCAATGTCGACATCGAAGGTGTGGCGGTGCAGGAACTCATCCTGAAGGGTGTGGCGACTTTCTCTGGCAATGTCATCGCAATTGGGACTCTGACAGGCGATTATAAGATTACGCTTGGCAATGGCGGTGGCTTCTCGATAGCAGCCAACAAGACGCTTGCCAACGGCTTTGTGATCACTGCTGCGACCGAGACACCGGCTGTTCTCACGACTAGTCTGAATGGCGTCGGCTTCACGCTGGACGGAACGCTGAGCGGAACAGGTTGCTTGACACTTTCGGGTACGAGCAATACTCACCAGCTTCATGGAGACAACTCCCACTTCGGGGGCACAATCAACATTACGGGGATGTCGGGCCAATTGGTGAATCACACTTCGAGCGTTGATTACACCAGTGGCACAAGCGCCGACGCAACATGGGACGTTACGTTCTCAGGCAATAACTTCCTTGGCAACAATGTGGAGAACGATTTCCCTGAGTACCAGTTTGGCAAGCTTACAGGTACAATCAACGAATCGAATGCTTCTTCCCACCACACGGTTGTCTATGTAGTCGGCGGGGCTTTGCCTGCCAATGAAACAATGGCTCTCGCATACACTGGCATCAATAATGCGAGTCGTGCGAGCAGTTTCCGCATGGTCGGCGAGGGTACGTTCGAGATTGATGGCAGATATGTGAGGAGTTATGAGGTGAATGCGGGTACGGTCAAGTTCATGTCTAACACCAGTATTCCGAATTACTTCATCTACTTCAATGGCGGTACGTTGGCGCTGACCTCTGCCGTGACGAGCGACCCTTCGGAGAAATTCGCCTTTGCGGACGCCAAGACCGCGATCCTTGATGATGGCGGTGAGAATCGCACCTTCGCGACTGCGATTGGCAACGACGCGAATGGAAACGCTACCTCCGCCAACTTCACCAAGAAGGGCTCGGGAACGCTGACGCTGACTCAGGCGCCTGCCTACACCGGCAAGACGACCGTCGAAGAAGGCGTGCTCTATGTGCCGGCGGGAACCAATCTCACACCCGGGAAAGATACTCACAAGGTACCGAGCGACCAAGAAGGATACGACAAGTACATTCACACCACAGCATCCGGCTTCCTCCTCATGGCCTTTTAAACCACATTCCATCCGCGCGGGGCGCGCGCCTCGCGCCACCACCCAAGTGGGAAAACAGGTCAGGCCTGTTTTCCCACTTCTAGTCTAGCATGCGGGCCGCCCGGTGGTCGGCCCCTACCGAGAAATGATAAAATAGGTCTGACCTGTTTTATCATTTCGCCCACTAACTACTCCCCCACTGGAGACGCGGCTTCCAGCCGCGTTGCCATTTAGCCGTTGCCTTTCTCAAATACACGGGCCGCCCGGTGGTCGGCCCCTACCGGTGGGGGGAGTCAACCATAACTTTAGGTTTTTTCCGCGACAGCG
>JAZQBR010000336.1:0-2341 GCA_045545855.1 Kiritimatiellia bacterium
CCGACTTTGCTCGAGCCGGTGTAGTAGTATTCCTTGTTGCCGGGGATGAGCGCGAACGTGTAGTTCGTGACGGACGGCGCGCCGTTCCACTGCTGCCAGTTGTCGTAGCGCGAACCGTACTTCACCGCATCTCCCGAGAAGAGCACAAGGTCGATACCGCCCGACGAGGCGGTTCGCGACTCGGCGTCCTGCCGGAGCAATTCCACCGTCTTCATCTTGTCGGAATCGTTGGGGTGGGAGTGCACATCGCTCAACCAGAGAAAGTTGAAGCAGCCGCTTCTGCCGGCGGTCTTGAATTTCTGCGCTGGGAACTTCTCGCCGCCGGCCTCAATCCAATATATGTATTCAGTACCAGGCTCGAGGCTGTCAATCGCCGCCTCGTATTTGTAGTATGTGACATCGTCCGACCGGTAGGCCACCGGCTTTTTCGTTTTAGCCGAGGGCGCAATCGTGAAAGCGCCCGTCGCGCCATGCGCCTTGGCGCAGCAGAGGCGGCACGAGTCGCTGTCGGAGTGCCACACGAAGCGCGCCTCTGCCGCCGTGTTCTCTCCCGGGCAGCACGACAGCATATTAAGTGTTGCCGCTTCGGCCTGGAGCGCCAGGCAGAAAGACATGCAAACAGCCAGCAGCATCAATTTCATAATCAGCCTCCTTTCTCCTTTTTCTTCCAGCCGGCGGCTAGCGTCAGCACGACAGACAGCACGGCTACACCAATCCAGAACACGGCGAGCCAGTCCAGCGTGTAGCCGTTCGCGAACGTATGGCCGGCGAGCGTCGCGGCACCGTCTTCGGCGCGCTCGACAAGGCAGCCGGATATGATCGACTGCAGCCCCGCGCCGACGTAATTGCCCATGCCTGCGATGCCGAGCGCGGCGCCCGCCGCGCACTTCGGCACCAGATCTACCGCCATGAGTCCGCCGAGAAACGTCAGCAGTATGCCCACGGCAAGGCCGAAGAGGACCATTGCTGTGACGTCAAGCCAGGGGTGCCGCCCGGGAACGAGCATGAAAAGCGAAAGCGCCGTTACGTTCATAACACCCGCCAGCACCGCGAGCTCGCGCCGGCTGGACTTGAAAAACCTGTCCGAAATGATACCTGAAAGCGCCGACGACACGGCGCCTGCTCCAGAGTTGATCGAAACGATCGTGGCGGCCCCGGCCTCGCTGTAGCCCTTCTTCACCTGGAGAAAGAACATGCCCCAGTCGATGACGGCGTAACGGCTCGCCGCGAAGAATCCGCCTGCGAGGGCGATGAGCCAGACTGCGGTCGTCGTGAGCGCGATGCGCTGCCCGCCGGACGTGTCGACTTTCGCGTCGAGTCCGTCGGCCGGCACGGGCGGCAGCCCTTCATCCTCCGGCGAATTGCCGAAGAAAAACCACGCGGCGGCAATGCCCACGAGTCCAAACGCGGCCGCGCCCCAGAAGCAGCTCTTCCACGCCCAGCCGGGCCCGAACATGCGCCCGACCCACACCACTATGCCCGCCGAGAGCACATACGCCAGAACCTCGCCCAGATTGTTGGAGCAGCTCCATATTCCGTAATACGTGCCACGCTTCTCCTTCGGCCACCAGCGCGAAAGCGCGACGACGCAGCACGGCGCGCCGGACGCCTGGGCGAAGCCGTTTACAAACCACACGACCGCGAGCATCAGCGCCGGTATGTGAAAGCCTACGAGCATGTTCGCGAGCGCCGAAACGAACAGCCCCAGCATGATGTACTTTTTGACGTTCACGCGGTCTGCGATGAAACCGTTGACAATCTTGCCTATCGCGTAGGCGAAAAGCATCGCCGAGCCTACATAGCCGATCTCGACCGGCGTGTACGCGCCCTGCTCGATCATCCCTTTTTTGGATGCCGAAAACGCGAGCCGGCACACGTAGAATATCGCGTATACGAAAAGCATCACGCCGACCTGGCGGATCCGCGCTCTGGCGTACCTGTCGAGCTTCATGGCGCGACCTCCTCTTTTGCACTGTTGCTGCGGCCGGGGGCCTCCTTCCCGGCTATCTCCGCGTTGAAGAAAGCGTTGCCGCCCTTTTCAAAGGTGGCCGTCGCGGTGTTACCTTGGGAGAAATCGTCGTCAACGAGAGTCGTCGAAGCGACAGACGAAGCGGCGCCCGCCTTGAAGGCGTCAAGCGCCGGCGCGCCGTAGAACTTCAATACGCCGTTGATATTCTGCGCGACGGCGCCGGTGCGCTCGAGCGTTACCGCGACCTCCACATTGCCGGCGTTCACCTTGATGCTTGAGATCTTGAGCTTCGCGCTCGCGTTCTCGTCCATCAAATCGAGATTGCAGAGCCAGGCGGTCTCGAATTCCCCGGCCGTGACTTTCGCGAGCCTG
>JAZQBR010000337.1:0-17852 GCA_045545855.1 Kiritimatiellia bacterium
CTCGACTCTTTTTTGGGGAGGATTTCTCCCCATTTCCACAAGCCAGTCGCCCGTTTCATAGGCGACATGATGTATGGCATCATGGCGGAGAAGGACGTGAAGCTCACTTCCGTCGTCCGCGCGCTCAAGGAGAAAATCACCGCGAAAAAGGTCGAGGACCGACTCAGCCGGATGCTGTCCTCCGAGGGGCTTGAGCGCGACCTGCACGACGTCATCGCGGCGGAGGGCTCGGCGAAAGTCCACCGGGATACGCTCATAATCCTCGACCCGTCCGACGTGCAGAAGCCCTACGCGAGGAAGATGGAGCACCTCGCGAAAGTCTGGGACGGAAGCAAAGGCGAAGTGGGCGACAACCTCGGGTACTGGGGCTGCATGGCGGTTGCCTGCGAAAGCGGAGGACGCAGGCCGATACCGCTGCACTTCAGGCTGTGGTCCGCCGAATCGCCTGGATTCGCGAGCGAGAGCGACGAGGTGGAGAGCATCGTCAGGACAATATCGAAGCACACGAAGAAGCGCGGCATATACGTCTACGACAGGGGCGGGGACAACATCGAGTTCTACCGTTTCCTGCTGTCCATGGGGCTGGACTTCATCGTCCGCCTCAAGGAGCGGTACGTGAAGAGCTGGAAGCGAAAGGTCATGTGCGGGGAGCTCGCCGGCCAGTGCCGGATGCTGTACCGGGAGGTGGTGGTATTCGACCACCACGGCGAGGAAAGGCGCGTGACGATCGAGTTCGGAGTCGTGCCTGTGCGGCTGCCGGACATCCCCGACAGGCTACTGCACATGGTCATAGTCAGGGGCTTCGGCAAGCAGCCGATGATGCTGCTGACGACGCTCGCGCGGAACACGTCGCGCGAGGCGCTCTGGCAGGTGGTCGAGGGGTACATCACCCGCTGGAGGGTCGAGGACACGATCCGCCACGTCAAGCAGTCGTACCACCTGGAGGACATACGCCTCTTCAAGTACGACAAGCTCAAGGCCATGGCGGCGGTGGTCCTAGCCACAGCCTACTTCAGCATGGTGTGGATCGGCAACTCCGAGAAGCACGCCGTGATCGCGAGGAGCCTCGCGAGGATGTCGTTCCGCATACATGGCGTGCCGGACTTCCACTTTTACTCCATAGTCGACGGCACGAGCGACGTGCTAAAGGGAATCGGCGGAAGATGGCGTGGATTCGACCCGGCCAAGGCCGAAAAGGAACGCGAGGCGTCGCTCTTCGCGTTCTTCGGCGTTAACACCGGATGACGGCGACCTAAAACCGCCAAATTTTTGACCCATGCACGGAAACGCCCCCGCGTTCCCGCAGCAGGATTTTCACTTATCGCAAAATGAAAATCACCACTTCACCCTTTGTTTACAGGGGTGTGGCCGTTTTCATGCCCAAAAAATTGGGGAACCTCCAAGGTGCTTTGCTGGAGGTTCCCCAATTTTTTCTCTCTGTTTCCAGTATTCAACGCAAATATCACTTTGCATTCACTTCTGGAAGCAGCGCCCGAAAATTTGGGGAACCTCCAGCGGATGGCGCTGTTGTGCCGCTCTGAAAAATGTGGTATACTATGGCGAGACTCATTCAAGGAGAAACAACCATGGCAAAATCACACATGATCGCCTTTGCGGCGCTGGCCGCGTTCGCGATAGGCTGCCGCACAGTACCCATGACCGGGCGCAGCCAGCTTATGCTCTCTACCGCCGATAGTGAAAATTCGCTGGGAGCAACCGCCTACTCGGAGTATAAGACAAAATCGCCGCCAACCAAAGACGCAGCCCAGCAGCAGATGCTGCAGCGCGTGGGCAACGCCATCGCCGCAGTCTCCGGCGAGACGACGTTCGAGTGGGAGTTCAATGTGCTTCAGTCCGACACGGTCAACGCCTTCTGCCTGCCGGGCGGCAAGGTCGCCGTTTATACGGGCATAATGCCGAAATTCGCGAACGAGGCGGAACTCGCGTGTGTCGTCGCGCACGAAGTCGGCCACGCCATTGCGCGCCACGGCGGCGAAAGACAGTCCTGGGCGTACCTCCAGGCGGCCGGGTCGCTCGGCATCAGCCTTTGGGGCAACGATACGGCTCAGACAATCTACGGCATCGGCTCTGAATATGGCGTCATGCTGCCGTACAGCCGCAAGCACGAGACCGAAGCGGACCTTATCGGCCTTTACCTCATGGCGAAGGCGGGGTACGATCCGCACGCGGCTGTTTCGTTCTGGAAGCGCTTCGGAGGCGGCAATTCATCCGTTCTGGACGAGCTTATGTCTACCCACCCCTGCGACGAGACGCGAGTCGCCGACCTCTCGGCCCACATGGCGGAGGCCGAGGCGATATACAACCAGTGCGCCAACAAGCGCGGACTCGGCGCGACAATAGTCAACGGCAAACCCCAGTAAAAGCGGGCGACATTGCAAAGAGCCACATTACACCTGACGTACAGTAAAATAAGATGATTTTACACGCAATGTAAAACCAAAGGGGTAATACATTGGTTTCGGGCGTTGGCACGCCGTGTGCTACATCAGAAACACAAGCGCCAGCGCCAGAGGCCGACAGCCCTCGGCACACCGCGCGGACAAAAGAAAAACCAAGGAATAACGCGATGAGCAAATATGTAGAAAAGGTACTGGCCGACGTGAAGGCCAAGAATCCGAACGAACCTGAATTCATCCAGGCGGTGGACGAGGTGCTGACAACACTCGACCCTGTTCTGAAGGCCAACCCGCAGTATGAGAAGAACGCGATCCTCGAGCGCATGGTCGAGCCCGAGCGCGTGATAATGTTCCGCGTGCCGTGGGTGGACGACAAGGGAGTGGTGCGTGTGAACCGCGGCTACAGAATTCAGATGAACTCGGCGATCGGTCCGTACAAGGGTGGGCTTCGTTTCGACCCGACGGTGAATCTGGGCGTTCTCAAGTTTCTGGCGTTCGAGCAGGTGTTCAAGAATTCGCTTACGACGCTCCCGATGGGCGGCGGCAAGGGCGGCAGCGATTTCAACCCGAAGCAGAGCCCCCACACTCCCGGCAAGCGTTGCAGCGATGCCGAGGTAATGAGGTTCTGCCAGAGCTTCATGAACGAGCTTTACCGCCACATCGGGCCCGACACCGACGTGCCGGCCGGCGACATGAACGTCGGCGGGCGCGAGATCGGGTATCTGTTCGGCCAGTACAAGCGCCTCGCTAACGAGTGGACGGGTGTTCTTACCGGCAAGGGGCTCAGCTTCGGCGGCTCGCTCATCCGCCCCGAGGCGACGGGCTACGGCGACGTCTACTTCGCCCAGAACATGCTGGCCATGCGCGGCGAGACGCTCGAGGGCAAGAAGTGCGTGATTTCAGGTTCGGGCAACGTGGCGTCGTTCGCGGCCGAGAAGCTGATGCAGCTCGGCGCGAAGGTGCTGACGCTCAGCGACCGTTCGGGCGCTATTTACGTCGAGGGCGGTCTTACCGAAAAGATGCTCAAGGACATCATGGTCCTCAAGAACGTGAAGCGCGGCGAGCTCGCCGAATTCGCCAAGAAGACGAAGGCCGTAAAGTTCTTCGCCGGCAAGAACAGCTGGCAGCCCGCCGGCGAGGTCGATGCGGCTTTCCCGTGCGCCCGCCAGAACGAGCTCAACGGCGCCGACGCCGAATATCTGCTCAAGCACGGCTGCAAGGTCGTAGCCGAGGGTGCCAACATGCCTTCCACTCCAGACGCGATCGCCGCTTTCGTCAAGGCGAAGATCATGTACTCGCCCGGCAAGGCGTCCAACGCCGGCGGCGTGGCGACGAGCGGTCTTGAGATGTCGCAGAACTCCGAGCGCCTCAGCTGGACGCGCGAGGAGGTCGACGCGAAGCTCAAGGGCATCATGAAGTCGATTCACGACAACGCGTGGGAAGCCGCCGCCAAGTATGGCGACAAGGGCAACTACGTGATGGGCGCCAATATCGCCGGCTTCACAAAGGTGGCCGATGCGATGGTCGCCCAGGGCGTCTGCTGAGGCGCTCAAGCGCCCGAAAGGCGCTGATTGAAGCCGGGGCGGGCTGGACTTCGCGCGAAGCGCGGTTCAGCCCGCTTCTGTTTCGGCCTGGAGCTTTTCCAGCTCCTCGGCGGCGCTCTCCCAGTCGGCGGTGTAGCGATCGATCTCGAACTGGAGCGTTCGCACCTTGCGGTTGGCTTCGGCGAAATCGGTCGACGGCGTCGGGTTGAAGAGCTCGGCGCTCGCTTCATCGAGGGCTTTTTGAAGCTCGTCTATCTTCTGCTCGGCGGTCGCGACGCGGCGCTTCAGCTCCTTTACGCGCGGGGCTACTTTGGCCCGCTCGGCGGCGCGCTGCTGGCGAAGTTCCTTAGGCGACAGCTGGGCCGAAGGCTTCGGGGCGGACGGCCCGCCCTCCTGGCGCGCCGGGGACTGGGCGGGCTGGAGATCGGACTTCTTCTCGCAGTAGTAGTCGTAGCCGCCGGGATACTGGCGAATACCCTCGCGCGTTATCTCGAGAATGCTTGTGGCCGTCGCACGGACGAAGTCGATGTCGTGCGAGACGAGCAGTATCGTACCCTTGTACTTCTGCAGCGCCTCCTGCAACAGGCGGCGTCCGTCAAGATCGAGGTGGGTCGTCGGCTCGTCCAGCAAGAGAAAGTTCGGCGCGGAAAGAAAGAGCCGCAAAAACGCGAGGCGCACCTTTTCGCCGCCGGAGAGAACGCCCGCCGGCTTCTCGACGTCGTTCTCGTCAAAGCCGAAGGCGCCGAGCTGGTTGCGAAAGCTCTTCTCGTTCATGCCAGGGGGTATGGCGTTCTTCGCGTTGCGGTATACGCTGACATCCGGCGGGATGGTCTCGGCGAAGTCCTGCGAAAGATAGCCCGGCACGACATTGTGGCCAAGCACTGCGCGCCCTTCGGTAGGCTGGCGCGTACCGGCGACAATTCTCATCAGCGTCGTCTTGCCCAGGCCGTTGTAACCGATCAGAGCCACCTTGTCGCCGCGCGTTATCTGAAACGAAATATCCTCGAACACCTTCTTCACCCCGTCGTAGCTGAAGCCTATCCCCTCGCAGCGGAACATCTCTATGCCGCTCGGAGGCGGTTCTGCGAGGCGAAGCCTGCCCGACTGGGTGTAGCGCTTCGGCAGGACTATGCGCTCCTCGTCTATCTTGTCGATCAGCTTCTGGCGCGACTGCGCCTGGGCGGCCTTGGTGGCCTGGGCGCGAAAACGGTCCACGAAACGCTGCAACTGCTCGCGGTGGTGGTCCTGGTTCTCCTTGGCGGCGAGAAGGTGCTGGTAGCGGACCTCCCGCTCGTTCATGTACCAGTCGAGGTTCCCTTCATAGCGCGTCGCCGTGCCCGCATCGACTTCGACGATTATGCTCGTCAGCGTGCGCAGAAGGTACCGGTCGTGGGAGATGAGCATAAGAGTGCCCTCATACGCCTTCAGAAACTTTTGAAGCCAGTCGACCGCCGGCAGATCCAGATAGTTCGAAGGCTCGTCGAGAAGCAGAAGATCGGGCTTCGAGGCCAGCACGCGCGAGAGCTCTGCACGCATGCGCCACCCGCCGGAGAATGACGTAAACGGCTTCGAGAACTCCTCTGTCGTGAAACCGAGGCCTCCAAGCGCGATCTTGACGCGCGTTTCGATGTCGTAGCCGCCTAGATGCTCGAACCTCGTCTGCAGTTCGCCATAGCGGCGCAGTTTCGCCGGGTCGTCGAGGTCCGACTTGAGCGCCTGCATCTCGGCCTCCATCTCGGAAAGCCCCGGTATGCCGCGCATCGAATACTCCAGCAGCGTCTCGTCTGGAGTATCCGGCGCGGGATTCTGGCGCGTCCAGCCGATGCGCGGACTGTTCTCGATTATCAGCTCGCCCGTATCGGTCGACATCTCGCCGAGGACGATCTTGAAAAGCGTAGACTTGCCGGAGCCGTTCGGCCCGACGACGCCGACGCGATCGCCCTTGTTCACGCGAAATGTAACGTTGGTCAAAACGTCCTGATGGCCGTAGTGGACGGATATGTTCCTAAAATCTAGCATCGTTCCTTATCTCCCGGGCGTCATTCATGATAAACAGCACCGAAGCTCTGTAGCCGTGTCTGGCCATGAACGCCAGGCCTTCTTCGGGACCCAGCACAAACAGAGCGGTTGAAAGTCCGTCAGCGAGCATCGCCGAATCTGCGAGAACCGAGACCGAGGCGACGCCGCTTTCGGCGGGCCGGCCGGTGCGCCCGTCGCAGATGTGGCGCCCGCGATAATATTCCGCGCTCGTCGCGAGCGCTTCACCGGGCTTGAGATCGACGGTCGCCGCAGAACCGGCGCCGTCAGGCGAAGCGACGCCCGTTTTCCATGCGCGCGCGCCTGCGCCGCCGCGCTTCACAGCCTTTAGATTGCCGCCAAGGTCGACAAGCACGTCAGCGCCGCCTGGCAGCGAGACGATAGAGCCGGCGGCGACATCCACGGCGAAGCCCTTGGCGATCGCGCCGAGGTCGAGAGTGGCGGGGCCGCGCCATCGCGGGTTGAACGCCCCGCCCGAGTCTTTCATCAACCTGAAGGCGAGCTCGTAGCACGGCCGCACTCGCTCGTCGCACTTCTCGAGAATCTCGCTCTCGTCCAAGGGGGCGAGGCGTGAAAGCTCGCTCTCGGGGTCGTGCGCGTTCAAAAGACGCTCCACGCTGGAGAACGCGGCCTTGGCGGCATCGCGGCACGCGGCCGCCTCGCCCTCTCCGCCGCGCCGCAGCTGCACGGCCGCTATAGTGCCCATAACCGTCCACTCCAGACGGTCGACCGGTTCGCGGCACCCGGCGAACATCGCCGCGAGAGCGGCGACGAGCGCAAAAGGCGCTTTCGCCGGCAAGCCTACCATGAGAATTCCACCGTCTCTCCAGTACGGGTCTTGAGGCCCTTGACGGCGCCGTGCTTCCAGTCGGCGGGTATCGTCCGCTCCAAAAGCATTTCGCAGACGGCGCCCACCATGCCGAGGTTGCCGTCTATCTGGAACGGGGGATGGGTCGCGAACATATTGTCGAGGGTGTTGTACCTGAGAAGCGACTCGAGCATATCGCCCGCCTTGTCGCCCTCGCCGAGGCGAGCCCAGAGAGCGGCGCGCCAGGGCCAGGTCCAGCTGCGGCGCGAGTCGCCGGTGAGCGTGCGGCCGTCGAGCGCGACTTTCGCGGCCTCTGCGAGCTCGGGCGTGGCCTTGAGCGAAATGGTCGAGCCAGGGTACACGGCGTAGAGATGGCTCGTGTGGCGATGCTGGTCGCCCTTCACGTCGCGGTCGGTTTCCCACTCTTGAAGCTGGCCCCACTTGCCGATTTTGTCCTTGAGAAGTTTCGGCTCGAGACGCGCGATTTCACGCGTAAAGGCGTCGTCTATCCCGAGCTCCTTGGCGGCGGCGAGAATCGCCCTGAAGAGCTCGCGGACAATCTGCTGGTCGTGGGCTACGCCGTCTTCACGCGGACCGTGCTCGGGGCTCCAGCCGTTTTTGACCACGACAGTGCCGTCGGCGCGCTCCTTAAGCTGCGTCGAGAGCATGAACTCGGCCGCTCCCTTCATGAGAGGCCAGCAAACTTCGGCGAGATACTTTCTGTCGCGCGTGAAAAGCCAGTGGTCCCAGCACTGCGCGGCGAGCCACGGCGCGCCGGCGAAATTCCAGCGCCAGCCGCCGCCGCCGACGGCGTTGACGCTCGTGCGGTACGCATAGCCGGTGGAGCCTGGAAACGCCGTGCGCGTGCCGCGTTCGGCGACCGGGAGCGTGCGGCTCATCCAGTCGGCGAGGGGCGTGAAGCACTCTGAGAGGTTCGCGCTGTCGGCCCCCCAGTAGTTCATCTGCAGGTTGATGTTCGTATGGTAGTCGCAGTGCCATGCCGGGCTGTTGGAGTTGTTCCAGAGCCCCTGCAGATTCGCGGGCAGCGTACCCGGCCGCGAACACGAGATTAGCAGATAGCGCCCGAAGTTGAACTGAAGCGCCGTCAGCGCGGGGTCCTTGGCGCCCTTTCTGACGCGCTCGAGCCTCACGCGCGTCGGCACGCTGCAATCGCCCTGGCCCAGGTCGAGGCTCATGCGGTCGTAGTAGCTTCTGTAGTCGGCGATGTGGCGCTCAAGCACCTTGTCGATTCTCGCCGCCTCGACGGCCTTCACGCAGTTCTTGGCTGGCGGCAGCGCACCGACGCCCGTCGCCGCGCGCAGAACGACGACCCCGAAACCGCCGGAGTTGTCCATGAAAAGGTCTGCGCGCGCCGCGTACTTCAGCCCGTTTGGCAGCTCGCCCGAAAACGACGCCGAGGGGGTGCCCGGCGTCCGCGATGATTCGACCGTCTCGCCGTGCGCCCCTTTGAGCCGCATATTGACGAAAGCAGTCGACGACTGCGCCGATATCATAATGTATATCGCGTCGTCCGGGGCGCTCGCGAATATCTTGCGAGCGATCTTGCCGGAGCCTTCCGGGCTCAGGCCGAAGCTGTCGGTGTATACAGCGCTCGCGACATCGAGCTCGCGGCGGTAGCCGGCCGGCTTGAAGCCTTCTCCAAGAGCGGCAAGCTCGATTTCAAGCTCGCCGAAGTTCTGATACTCGCCCATCGTCTTGTAGTTCGCGTCGGCCCGGTTGTCGCCGATATCCTTCGTCAGGTTCTCGTCGCCGGTCCAGAGCGAGTCGACGTTGAACTGCACGCGCAATTTCTTCGCGCCGCCGTCAACCATACACCCGAGGCGCCCGTTGCCGAGCGGATACCACGAGCCCTCCCATCCAGAGCCGGGGCGGTCGTCCCATATTGTATTTTCAGACGCAAAGGCCGCCGCGGTAAAGCAAGCGGCGGCGGCGACAGTTATCTGCTTGAACTTGATCATCTCGCCTCCTCACCATATATGAATGTATGTCGCGGCCTTCAGGCGCTCCATCCAAGCGTCGTAGAGTCGCTTGGCTTCAGCCTCTTTGACCGCGAGCTCGATGTCGGCGTAGGCCTCGGCGAACGTGCGCGGCTTCGAGACGGCTTCGGCGTCCTTTCTGAAGAGAAAGCTCCAGCCGTCGAGGTCTATCCAGTCAGAGATTTCGCCTGCCGGCGTCTTTGCAATCTCTTCACAGAGCTCCTGCCTGAAGACGTCTTCGGGCTTTATATCCTTCCAGACGCCGCCGTCCTTGGCGTGGGTGTCGGCGGAGTAGACCCTGGCGGCTTCGGCGAAGCCCTTGGCGGCGATGGTTTCGTTGACTTCGGCGCGCTTCTCGCGGTCTTCGGGCTTGAGCAGCACGACAGACACCGTTACGCGCGGCTCGGCCTGGTAGCGCTCTGGGTGGGCGTCATACTCGGCTCGCATCGCGGCCGGCGAGGCGAGCACATTCTTGTCGACGACATTCCAGCGCATCGCCCCGACAATCATATCCTCCTTTATGCGGCGGCGCCAGTCGGCGTATGTCACCTTGTCGCGCGCGAGAGCCTCGACAAGCTTGTTCCGGTCGCCCGAGAAAGCGTTGTCTATGACCGTTTTGACGCGGTCTTCAACAATCCACTCCTGCATGGTCAGCTTCGAGTCGGCGGCATCCTTCAACATCAGCGCGCGCTCGATGAGGCGGCTGCGAAACTCGCCGAAGCGCGAGTCGTCCTGCACGCCCGCGCGACGCATTTCAGAAAGGATGTCGCTTCTGAGTATGGTAGCCGACCCAACCGTGGCGGCGATACCGTCGATTTCGACCGGTTCTGCGCACGCGGCGCACACGGCGCACGCGGCGATGGCTGCTGCAACTGTCTTGTTCATATATTTGGCCAGATTCTGATACGGTTTAGAGCATGGCGGCGATAGCGGCGCCGACCATCGGCGCGTCGTCGACCTGCGGTGTGATCTCGTAGTGGATGTTGCGGTCGCGCGTCAGCATCGCGTCCAGCTCGCGCCCGACCATGGCGGCAAACGGCACGGCGCGCGTCTTGTAGTATGTCGAACCGTCGGCGTTTATGGCGATCGGGGCCGAAGCGTCGATGCCCTCGCCGGACTTTATGGCGAACGCGGCGAGGTGCACGGCCGTCAGCACGGCGGCGCGCTCGAAGACTGGTATGCCCAGGCGGCGGGCCATCTTGGCGTCGCCTTCGTCGGCGAACACGGCGTCGAGCACATTGTCGCGGCCGCTCTTCTTGAAACCGGCGCAGAAATTGTCGAAGTCCATCGTCTCAAGCGAACCGAGCCCGGCGATAGCGGCGGCGGCCTTGGGCGTAAACATGCCCTCGCGCGCGGCCGACTTGTATATCTCAAGCCCGATGCCGCCCATATACGCGCCGGCGATGAGCTTTTCGAAAACCTGGCTGCCCGCGTTGGCGGTCTTGGCGTCCATCGCCTTGTCGAAAGCGCTGACCGCGATCTTGTCGAACCCGCCGGACTCCGCATTTATTATCATCGAGCCTTCACCGGCGCCGGCGCCGAGCTTCTTTATGTTTTCAGCCTTCTCGACATAGGCGCAATTCGTGCCGGTGCCGAGAATGAAGCCGATGTAAGAGGAATACGTCTTGTCGCCCTCGGTCGCCTTCGCCGCAAGAAGCGTCGCCACGGTGTCGTTCACTATCGCTATCTCGCCGCCGCCAAGGCGCTTCAAAAGCTCTTTGCCGACATACTGGCCGACAATCGCCGGGGCCTGGATGTTCTTGGTCCAGCGCACGAGTTTCGCGTCAAGCTCGCGCGTCGCTTCGGCGGGATATGAGAAGCACCAGCCTATCTTGGGCGCGTCGGCCTTAGGTTTCAGGCGCACAATCTCGTCGGCGAACGCCTTGTAGAACTCCTCTTCACCGACCTCGCCCCGGGTGCCGGGCATGGGTCTATTCTCGCGAAAGTCTATCTTCGGCGGTATCTCCACCACCGCGCCGCGAAAGTTGGTGCCGCCGGCGTCGAGCACTGCGACGCGCGTGCCCTCGGGGACCTTCCTGTTGACGCCTACGAACGTCGGCACCATCATGAGCGACGACGGCTCGCCCGAAAGACCCTTGTCCATCTCGGCCAGAAAACTGCGTATGAGAGACTGGCGGTCTACCTCCGCAGCCGGAGTGAAGCCGTTGTCTCGCAGAAAATCCTCAGGTATTTTCATTCTCGGTCAGTCCTTTCACTAGGTTTATCCACTCGTCGTTTGAGAGAGCTTCCGCCCTCGCGGTAGATTGTATCATATCTTTGAAGATGCTGCCAAGCTGCTTGCGGCGATGCTCGAAGGCTTTTTTCGTCAAATTGCGAAAAAATCGCCGTTGCTCGTCAGAAAGCGCAATATTTCTATTGTGACGAGTGAGTACTACGACACTGGAACCGACCTCGGGACGAGGCCAAAAGCATGTTTGCGCCACTTTTCTGACTATTCTGACATCATAGTCGAGCTGCGCCCAGACCCCGGCTAGAGAACGCGTCTTCGACCCTTCGCCAGCCGCGAGGCGCTCGGCGACCTCGGTCTGGACAAGCGCCGTCATGCGCGGCACCGCCCGGGCGATAACGAGGTCGAGCAGTATGCGCGTGCCGGCCTGGTAGGGCAGGTTCGAGACCATCGCGTCGAATTCCCGCCCTTCAAAGCCGCGCTTGATGTAGTCGAGCGCGTCGCCGGCGACAACCTCAAGCCGCTCGGGGTCGCCAAGCGACGCCTTGAGCCGCCCGGCGAGAACGGGGTCTTTCTCAACGGCTGTCACGGCGGCGCCGCGCGAGAGCATCTCTTCGGTCAAGACGCCAAGACCGGGCCCGACCTCCAGAACGCGCGGCGAGCCGCCTGCCCCTTCAAGGCCGCAGTCCACAATGTCGACGAGCGCGTTGCGGTCTATGAGAAAGTTCTGGCCCAGCACCTTGTTGGGATGGAACCCGTTTTCGATGCACCACGATTTGACTTGGCTTGGACTTGTCAGATTCACGTTTAGAATATCCTGTCTAGTATTTTGATGTACCGCCAGTCCGGCTCGTCTATCGGACCGTGCACCTTGAACTCGAGCAGCAACTTTGTGAACGGCAGCGTCACCGGGTGGACGATCTTGCCCATAAGCGACGCCTCCTTCAAAAACTGCGCGCGCACGGTGAAATCGAGATTGTCCGCATCGATATCGTAAGACCCCCACCCTTTTATGGATATAAGGCCGCCTTCGATATAGACGTTGTCTGAATGGAACACGCCGTTGACGATCGTGTAGTCGGCCGAGGCCTGGGCCTGGTTCACGAGAAACGAGACGCCCGGTATCTTTTCGGCCAGGAGCGCAGTAAGACCGCCGAAAAGCTTCATCTGCGCGAGGTGGCCGTCGGTCACCACCACCCGGCCGCGCCCGTTGAGGCTGCGCCAGGAGTCGGAGTTCAAAAGCCCCGAAAGCTCGTTATCCCAGTCGACCTTGCCGTTGCGCTCGCCGAGGTCGAAGGTGAACGTGTCGCCCAGCTCTTCGAGCGAACCGCCGCGATATCTGGTCTTCGCATCGAAGCGCATCTTCTCCGGCTCGAAGCGCGCGAGGTCGATCGAGCCCGAGATGTCGACCTTGCCGCCAGCCTTGCCGTTCGCCTTCATGGTCATGGAGAGCTTGTCGCCCGCCAGCGCGAAATCGCCGTAGAGGTCGTTCATGCGAAAGCCGCTCAAAGCGCCGCGCTTGAGAAAAACAGTGGCCTTTATGTCATTTACGCCCAGGTCGTCGAGCCCGGTTGCGGCCGTGCCGGAGATGTTCACCTCGGGCGTCGAGAAGCAGTCTATCGCCGAGAAGCAGCCGGGGTCTATCAAATCGAGCATCTTCAGAGCGTCGAGAGCCGACAAGGCGCTTCGCGCGTCGAATTTTATCCTGTACGGGCCGGCCGCGTTGTCTATGCCGATGTTGCCCGAGAGCTTGTGGCCGTCGTGGTCGATCGCCGACGGCAGGGCGACGTTCAAACGGCAGACGCCGTTCGTGCCTTCATACCTGAACTTGAAGTCGACGGTGCCCTCGGCGCTCGCGAGCGGCACGCCGTTGTAGCGGCCCATCTTCGGCTTGACGTCCACCACGACATCGACCCCCTTGGTCGTCAGGTTCACGTCGACGTAAACGCGCGCGGGTATAGGCGCGAGTATCTCGCTGAACGCTTCGATATAGGGGAGCGAACTCGGCGCGTCGATTATCTCCATGAACGGCAGTATCTGGCTGTGCATGACCGCGCCCGTCAGTTCGCCGCGCGCGTGCTGCGTGGCGAGATCCATGGTAAACTCGCCTGCGAGCGCCGACTGCCCCGCCCCGCCGGCCAGGTTGATTTTTATGCCGCTCAGCCGTATGCGCCCGGGCCCGGTCTCCACCGTCGCGACGGCTGTCTCGGGCTCGAGACCGAGTATCTCAGAGTCTTCGACCACCAGCTTGAAGTCTGGCAGGTCGGGCACGTCAAACTCGAGCGGTTCGTCGACATGCGGCTCGGTCGCCTCTTCGTAATAGCTGTCGGGCAGTCTCGGATACTTCACGCCCGAGAGCCGCACAGTGCGCGTGAACACGTTGACGAGCGCCGAACGCACCGAAAGGACGGCGCTCTCGAGGCTGTCGCCGCGCGACATGTCGTAGACCCTCGCCCCCGCCACCCTCAGGCCGTGGCGAAAGCCGAACGCGACAGCATCCAGCCGCACCACGACCTCGCGGGACGAAAGCGACTTGGCGACGCGTTCCACGAGAAAGCCCGGCAGGCGCTGCTCCCTGAAGCAGAGACTCGCCAGAAAAACAAAGAAGACGACGAAGAATACCTTCAGCGCCTTCCACAAAACTCTAATGAATTTCTTCACCTGCCGCAAACCTCACGTTGCACATACCTCTCAGGTTGGCAGCCCCTAGGAGAGTCGAACTCCTCTTACCTGGATGAGAACCAGATGTCCTAGCCGATAGACGAAGGGGCCTTTTTTATTGGTGCACCCGGTGGGATTTGAACCCACACACCTTGCGGCACCAGAACCTGAATCTGGCGTGTATGCCAATTTCACCACGGGTGCTACGGGGACATAGTATATCATATGGCCGCGTCGCGCGCAAGGGGGTATTTAAAAAAAATTTCCATTGGGGTGCGAAACCGCGCGAGCACGGCGAAAACTGCCGTTTTTCGCCTATTCCTGCTGCGCACGGTCGATTATACTGTCGAGAGTGACATTCAAGCGCCCCACAATGAGCGACCAGTCGTTGATGAAATCGGCTCTGCCGATGCACCGGCCGACATCTTCAGAGCTCCAGCCGAAAGCGGTCTTGGTCGCGAGAGCGACGTTGGCGAGCTCCTGGGCCATGACGAGCTGAGGCGTGGTCTTGAGGCCAACGACGGCCGGGTAATCGTACCTCTCGGCGTCCTCCCTCAAAGTGTCGAGCCAGGCTGCGGCCGAGATCTCGCCCTTCGGGTTCACAATCGCGCAGCCCTCGCCGGCGCGCGGGAGAATCTGCCAAAGCATCGCGTCGGCCCTCGCCACAGAAGCGAGAGCCAGCGCCCCGATTGCCGCCAATGTCTTGAAGATCATATTCCCGATACCTTTCAGACGAGACGCCGTCAGCCGTTGTTTACGAGCGGGCGGTCGAGCATCTTCTCGTAGAGCTCGATGTACTCGCGCGCGCACTCCTTGTGGCTGAAGCGCGCCAGCGACTCTGTCATTATGCGGCTCGTCTCGCGCTCGCGCACCTCGCGCGGCTGTTTGAAGAAAGCCATCGCCTGGTCCATCGCCCACATGAGCCCGCCGGAGTCATACGTGTCGAAAACGAAACCATTGCCGCGCGAGGCGTTCCAGTCGAGCGGGTCGACCGTGTCGTGCAGACCGCCGGTGTTGTGGGCGACAGCGAGCGAGCCGTAGATCGGCGCTTGCATCTGAGGCAGGCCGCACGGCTCGAAAAGCGACGGCATGAGCGTGAAATCGCTCGCGGCGAAGCCGAGCTGCGAGAGACGCCCGTCGAAGTTGTGCACGGCCAGTCTGTCGGAGATGCCGTGGAAATTCTGGATGTCCCAGAACGGCTGCTGGTACGGGCCGTTCGCGATAATCGCGATCTGGGCGCCCTCCGCGTGGTACTTCTCGAGGAAGCGGTAGGTGATGTCGGTCAAGAGCTGCGGGCCCTTCTGCACGGGATCGAGGCGGCTCGGCCAGAAGAAGAGCGGCGCGTCGGGATTCTCCTCCAGCCCGAGAGCGTGCTGGAGCGCGAGCTTGTTGCGGCGCTTGCCGTCCCGATGGTCGCCAGGCCCGTACTTGAACGGTATCTTGTCGTCCGTCGCCGGGTTGTCGCCCGGGTCTGGCGCGTTGAGAATGCCGCTCGCGCAACCGGCGTTGTACTTGTTCCTGATTTCGTTTCGTATCGAGTCGGGTATGAAAGAGTGCCAACCGTCGACTATCTCGCGCAGGAACGTGGGCGAAACGGTGTTTATGAAGTGGGAGGCGAAGCACCCCGACGCCTGAAGGTCGATAGGGTTGTTGCTGCGCGACTCCTCGTAGCTGTACGGCGGGTAGCTGTAATAGAGGTTGTTCCAGAACTCGGCGCCGTCGATGCCGGCATCCTCCACGCGGTCGAGCGTCAGCTTCTGCGTATGGATGTTGTGGACGGTGAAAAGGCACGGTATGCCCATGCGGCGCGCCGCAGCCGGTATCAGCCCGGTCATCCAGTCGTTGCAGTGTATGAGGTCGGGCTGCACATAGGGTATGCAGTGGTTTATGACCTCGCGCTGGAAGGCGAGCGCGAGCTTCACATTGCCGTCGCCGCGGTCGTAGACGGTGTCGCGGTAGTAGAAGCAACGGTCTTCGGCGAGGTGGATGCGCTCGTCCGGGAGGTGGCTCTTGTACTTTCTCAGCTCGTCGGCGACGAGCTGGGCCGTCTCTTCGTGGAACATCCGCCTGTAGTGCGGGAGGGCTACATGCACGTCGGCGCCGAGCTCGTAGAGCGCCGACACCAGCGACGCCGAGACATCCGCCATACCGCCGGCTTTCGCCGACATCCTGCCGGCGAGGTTGCCCATACCGTCCGGCAAATAGGTAATCTCCGGCGTGACGATCAGTATTCTCGGATTTCTCGCTTTTTCCTTGGCCATCTGCTTACCCTCCTTGATTTGCGGCGGCGGGCCCCCGCCCGCCATCGCGACATTTTAGAACCTCACTTCACCACGGCTACGGCCTGCCCCTTCGTCACCGGCTTGCCGTGTTCGGCGAGAAATGTTATCTTGCCCGCCGCCGGCGACTTGATGGGATTGAAGAGCTTCATCGCCTCGACGACGCACACCGCGTCGCCCGGCTTGACCGTCGCGCCGTCGGCGGCCATCTGCGGCTTGCCTGGCGCGTCGCTCCTGTAGAACGTGCCGTTGAGCGGCGCGAGAACCGGCGTACCGTCCGCGACAGGAGCCGCCGCGGTCTTCGCCGTCTGGACGGCGACGGGTTTGGCGGCCGCGGCCGCAGAATCCCTCGACGCCTCCTCCTCGTCGGCGGGTATCGGCCCACCCTCCTTGCGCCACTTGAAATACCCGAGCGCCACCTCCGGGAAAAGCACATACGAGAGTATGTCCTCTTCAGCCTGTATCGTGTTCGGCGCGAGCTCCTTGGCGGCCGCGACGAGCCCGGGTTTCAACAGGTCAGCCGGGCGGCAGTCTATAGGCTTGAGGCCGCCGCACAGCTTCTTTCTAAGCTTCGGGTCGATCGGCGCGGGCGTGCGCCCGTAGTAGCCGGCGGCGTATCTCTTCGTCTCGTCGGTCACCATCGAGTAGCGCTTGCCCGAAAGCACGTTCAAAACCGACTGCACGCCGACTATCTGAGACGTCGGCGTCACGAGCGGCGGGTAGCCGAGATCGGCGCGAGTCTTCGGCAGCTCGGCCAAGACCTCGTCGGGGCGGTCGAGCGCGTCCTGCTGGGCGAGCTGCGAACGCAGGTTCGAGATCATCCCGCCCGGTATGGCGTGCACCAGCACGCCCGCGTCGACCGGCTCGACCTTCGCCGACGACGCCGGCTGGCGCTTCTTCTTCAGCTCCTTGAAGTACGCGTTTATCTTCGCTAGCCGTGCCTTGTCGAGGCCGGTCTCGAACCCTTCGGACTCCAAAATCGACACGATGGACTCCGTCGGCGGCTGGCTTGAGAACGAGCTCATGGTCGATATCGCGCAGTCTAGACAGCCCGCGCCGGCCTCCGCCGCCGCCATGTACATCGCCGCCGCCATGCCGCTCGTCATGTGGGAGTGGATCTGTATCGGCATCCCGGGCATCGCCTTGACAAGCGCCGCGACAAGCTCGCGCGCCGCGCCCGGCGTGAGTATGCCGGCCATATCCTTGATGGCGATAGAATCGACGCCCATCGACTGCTGCTCCTTCGCGAGCTTCACATAGTTGGCGACCGTGTGCACAGGCGACGTCGTGTAGCAGATCGTCCCCTGCGCGTGGCCGCCGTACTTCTTGACGCTGGCGATTGCCGTCTCGAGATTGCGCGGGTCGTTGAGCGCGTCAAACACGCGAAAGATATCCATGCCGTTCTCGCACGCGAGCGCCACGAACCGGTCCACGACGTCGTCTGGATAATGCTTGTAGCCGAGTATGTTCTGGCCCCTCAAGAGCATCTGGAGCGGCGTCTTGGGGCACGCCTTTTTTATCCTGCGAAGCCGCTCCCACGGGTTCTCGCGAAGAAACCTCATGCACACGTCAAAAGTCGCCCCGCCCCAGCATTCAAGCGAATAGTAACCAGCCTCGTCAATCTCGGCGGCTATCTTCAAAATGTCGTCTGTGCGCATGCGCGTCGCCCAGAGCGACTGATGAGCGTCTCTCAGCGTGGTGTCGGTTATGCGTATTCTCTTCGTTGTCGGTTCTTTCATTTGGGTATATTATACCACATTCCCCGCGTGATGGGTAGTGGCACTGGACAAAATTTTTTTGCCTGTCGTGTAGATTTCAAAACCGGAAAAGTTGTAGCGAGCAAAACCGGAATGATTTTCATGCTCTCGCGGCGACCCAAGCTAATACAGCCGGGCTGTTTTGAAGGCCCGGCTGCCGCTTG
>JAZQBR010000338.1:0-19912 GCA_045545855.1 Kiritimatiellia bacterium
AACGCGATACAGGCGGCGGACGCGCAAGCGGCGCAAGAGGCGGCGAACGACGCCGCGAACGATCCCGACGACCTGCCATTCTGATTGAGTGCCGCCGGGCGGCGATCCGAAAAGGGCCGGACGCCGCCCGGCTTTCACAACACGAAAGGACGACAATGGATATTTCAAACGATTGGAAGGTAAACACGCCGCAACATCTTGCCGAGGTTATAGAGAATAACCCAACCGCGTCCATTTTGGTGACCCCGTTTAATATCCTGAAAGGCATACTCGCGGAGTTGGCAGCATACGGCGCGAAGAAAAACGACCCAGAATTGAACATATTACTCCTCCGGCTTGCATTGTACGACGTGCCACCGTTAAAGGTACAAGACGCGATCAACAGGGAGCGGGCAAGGATGAAACGAAACACCAGAAAGGCCGCAAGAGAATGACCCCATATTACCAGAGCAAGGCGGTGACGGTTTACAAGGGCGACTGTCGCGCAGGACTGCGCGAGATCGCGCCCGCGTCCGTTGCCTTGCTACTCACCGACCCGCCCTACGGCATTTCGGTCGAGAGCGACCAATTCGCGGACGCGGCGACCGATTGGGACAAAGGCGACCAAACGGAACTCATCGACGCCATGCTTGCCGAGGCGCGGCCCAAGATGAAGCCGAACGGCGCGTTTTACGTTTTCGGACATCCCGGCCAGTTTATGAACGCGCGGGCGCAATACACCCGCGCCGGATTTATGCCGCTTCAGGAATTGGTATGGGTGAAGAGCGCGGACGGGCGGTTGCCGAACCAGAGCCGGGTGAACAAACAACACGCGGAAGCCCTGCGCACCTACTTTCCTGAAACCGAGCGCATCCTCTTCGGCGAGGTTATGGCGACAGGACGCACGGAAGAGAAGGACGCGGAACGGGCGTGGCATTTGCGCGAGGAAAAGGAACACGACGCGAAGATGCGCCCGCTTGTCGAATACTTCAAGGCCGAACTCGCGAAGACGACGCTGACCGTCGCCGACGTTTGCCGACTGATGAAAGCGCGGACGGGCAAGGGGCCAATATGCGGCCACTATTTCAGCGGCCACCAGTTTGTGTTGCCTACCGAGGAAATGTACGGACACCTCCGCGAGATTTTGAACGCGAACCTACGGCCCGGCGTTTCGCGCGTCAGGACGCGCGATTTCGCGGCCCTGGGCCGCGAGTATTCAAGCCTAAAGGCGGAGTACCAAGGGCTGAAAGGCGAGTGGCAAGAACTCCGCGACCAATGGGAAGCGTTGCGCCGTCCGCATTTCGCGCAGCCGCGCACGAAGTCAGACGTGTTGCGCTACGACGTTGTGCCGATTGCGGCGCGTTGCGGCCACCCGTGCGAAAAGCCCGTCGACCTTCTGGCCGACCTAATAAAGACCTCGACGCGGCCCGGCGACCTTGTGTGTGACTGTTTCGCGGGATCGGGCGCGACAGGGATCGCGGCCAAGGTGACGGGACGGCGGGCCGTCCTGATCGAACAGGAGGAGAGTTATTGCCAGATGATCCGGCGGCGGCTTGAAAACGACACGCCGCTTTTCGACTTCGCGGAGGATACAGCCCCGACCGCATAACACCACAAAACCAGAAAGGACGACAAATGCGAATAAACATCAACATCGACGAGGTGAAAGACCCCGACAGGCCCGGCAAGAGGACGATCCGCGTCCGCACCGGGTACTACTTTTCAGACGGCGACAAACTCCGCGTCCAGAATTGCGGCGTTGAGATTTACAACATCATAAAAGAGGGCTTCGGGCGCGGCTTTGAGGGCGGCGTCATCATCCACGAAGGGGAGAAGAAATGAATATTTACATTGACCTCAATTACGCGAATGACGCGCACGGCATTGCCGCCATTGACGCCCAAGCCGTCGTCACGTTTTCACCGCGTGAAGGTTTCGACGCGGAGAAGATCGGCGAACTTGAACGCGACCTCGGCCCGTATATCTCGAAAAGGCTGAACGACGCGCTGAAGAAAGGCGGCGCGAAATGATACTTTCAGAAGTGACATACGACAGCAACGCCAAGTACCGGCTGGCCTATACTTGCCACAATTGCGGGCGGGCGATCCCGGACAACCGTTTCGAGTATTGCCCGCATTGCGGCGTCAAATTCGTAAAGAGCGGCCACCCTGAAAAACTGGAATTGGACGAGGGCGACATTTGCGGCCTGATTGCCATTGCCATAACAAACGGCGGCTTCAAAGAATCCGGGCGGCACTACATGAACGACGGCAAGCACTACAAAGTCGAGGGGCCGGGGGGCATGGGCATGGTTTGGGCCGCATGGAAGAAAGAGACACAGGAAAAAAAGCAGAAAGAGCGCGATAAAAATTGCAACGGCGGCGACTGCGAACGCCACAAATTAGGCGCGGAGCCTTGCGCGGATTGCCAGTATTGCGACGCGGAGGGCAATATATGATCCGGGTGAAACTTGACATCGTGCCGCCGACTGCGACCGCCCAACAAAAAGGCGTTTTCGTTCACAACGGACGCGCCCACTTTTTCACAAAGCAGAAAGTGCGCGACGCCGAAGACTTCCTCGCCGCCATGCTTGCGCCACACGCGCCCGCCGAACCGCTACGCGACCCCGTGTACTTTCAGGCGCGGTGGTGCTTTCCTTATCGGAAGAGCGAACCGAAGCGCGTGACGAACGCGGGGCGCGAGATTGCGCACACCGTCCGCCCAGACCTTGACAATCTGGAGAAAGCACTCCTCGACGTGCCGACCCGCTTGCGCTTTTGGGAAGACGACGCCCAAGTGTTCACGAAATCCACGGCCAAGGTTTGGGGGCCGTCGCCGTATCTGGCGATTGCGATCAAGACCGAGGCCGAACTTTACAACATGGAGAGAGCATGAAAAAACCGAAAACTTACTTCTGGTGGGGGATAGTCAAAACGGGAGATAATCCTGACCAAATAGTCGAAGCGAACAAATGGCGAACCCGTGACCTTAAAACAGCGCGAAACCATATATTTCGTATGGCTAAACTCAACTGCTTTGAAACCAATTATTTCGACTTCCACAACAAGGTAGAACCACCGAAAAGGTTTCAGAGTGGTTGGCGTTTCGACTTTGGAACGCCTGATTTTTACGGCTATGCAAGGGAGGCACGATGAAAACCGAGTATATTTTCCCGACGACGCTGATTGTGTTGGACGTTTGCGCGGCGTTGTCTTATGCGTTCCGCGCCAACTGGCGCATGGCGATTTACTGGCTTGCGGCGGCGACCTTGACCGCTTGCGTCACCTACACAGGGAGCGGCGCGAAATGACCGACGCGAACTTCCAGAACTGGCAGCGCGAGAAGTACGCCTCGGCCCTTGCCGCACTTACGCCCGGAACGCGGGACGCGAACCTCGCCGCCGTCGCCCTGTACGGACGCCGCGCCGGAATCCCGCCCGAAGAACTCTACGCCGACATTATGGCGAACGCGCCCGGCGACAAGCGACCGAACCCGTCCGCCGTCCGCCGCGCCGTCGAACACGCGGCCCGCACCGTCGAGTTGGGCGGCGAGAAGGATTGGGCGACGAAGAACCGAACCGCCGCGACCGCCGCGTATGATCGAATCTGGAAAGCCCCGAAGGAGCCGACCGCCGCCGAAAAGCGCGAAGCGGCGCGACGCGCCCTTCCGCCGAACATTCGCGGCACGGTTGCGCGGCTTGTGATCGAGGGGCGCGGCACGACCTCAAAGAGCCTCCGCGAAATGTCGCCGACCGCGATCCCGACCGCCCCGGCGGAACAGGCGGCGGCGCATTTGAACGCGCTCGGCGCGGACTGGCGTTGGTACTCATGGGCCGGGACAATCGGCACGACAGGAAAGCGTGGCGGAATTGTCACGCCTTGCGCCCTTGCCGACACGATCCGCGCCGGGCTTTCGGAAATCCCCACCCACATTTCCCTGAATCCGCTGACCGGGAAAGAGGGACGGACGAAAGACGGCCTCCCGTCGTTCGACTGCGCGGCGACCGTCGCGGCGTTTCCCTTCGCCCTTCTGGAGTTTGACGCCATGCCGCTTGCCGACCAGTGCGCACTTTTCGCCGCGCTGATCCGGCGGAAGCCGGGCCGCGTTGTTTCGCTTTGCTATTCCGGCGGCAAGTCGATCCATGCCGTGCTGCTGATCCACGAAGCGCACGACCGCCGACTGAAAACCCTACCGCCGACACGCGGACTCCGCGAGGATCGAAGCGAGATCGACGACGAGAAATGGCGCGGCGAAATGGACGCGCTTGTGCGCCTGTTCGCGTCTTCCGACAATCCGGCGGAGCGGATAGACCTTGCGCCGACGATGAACCCCGCCATACACACGCGCCTCGCCGGGGCGTTCCGCGCCGACAAGGGCAAGCGGCAGACCCTGTTGTATCTTGACGCCGACCTTGCGCGGCGCGAATTGGAGATATTTTAGCCATGAGCGACGAAAAGAACCTGACCGCCCACGACCGCGAGTTGATCGTGTTGGCGTCCATGATTGCGCCGGAAACGGCAAAGGCCGCGAAGAAAGCGGTCAAGGCGGCGAAATTCGACCCGCTGAAAATGTTTTCAGATCCTGAAGCGCGGGACAACTTCGACGTGTTCCGGCAGCACGGCGCGGACGTTTTCGCCGGGCACATCGGCGGGCGACCGCTTGCGGAACTGGCGACGCCCTACATCGAAGCGCACCTCGCCGCCATTGTCGCCGATTATCGGCGACGCCTTGCCGAATCCGACCGCACCCTTGACACGTTCGAGACGCCCGGCCCGGACAGCGAAGACCCCGACTGCCTGTTCCAGAACCGTTGGCTCCGGCGCGGGGCTTGCGGGGCGATTGTTTCCACGTCCGGCGTTGGCAAGTCGTCTTTTTCCATGCAAGCGGCGACCGTATGGGCGGGCGGGCAAGAGTGCCTCGGCGTCCGCCCGTTGAAGCCGCTGAAAATCGGCATTTTCCAGAGCGAGGACGACGAGTACGACGTGGCGAACTTCCGCGACCGCATACGCATCGGCCTTGCCGCCGAACTGGACTGGACGCCCGAACAGATACAGGAAGCCGAAAGCCGCGTGACCTTTTGCGCCCTTGACGGATCGACCGGGGCGCGTTTCGTCGAACACCTACGTCGGAAACAGGAAAAGCACCACTTTGATTTGCTGATAATAAATCCGCTTTTCGCCTTTTTCGGCGGCGACCTAAACGACGGCAACGCCATGACCGCGTTTCTCCGGCACGGGATCGACCCGCTTATAAAGGCCGAGGCGACGAAATGCGGCTGCATCATCATTCACCACACGGGCAAGCCGAACCGCGACGCCATGAACCAAGGCGACATTTTCAAGGCATACCTCGGCAGCGGATCGGGCGAATTTACGAACTACATCCGCTCCGCCCTTGTGCTGACCCCGTGGAACGGCGGCAAGTTGCCCGGCGTCTTCGACCTTATCGCCGCCAAGCACGGCGACAAGTTGGGATGGCGTGACGCCGACGGCAAGCCGACGACGAAGAAAACGGTCTGCTACGCGAACCGACTGCCAGAGTACGCCGACAAAGGCATGATTTTCTGGGTGGAGCCGGACGAGGCGCAGCTTGCCAACCTGAAAAAAGGCGCGGCGACCAACACCGCCGCCAAGCCGAACCAGCCGCCCCCGATCGAGCGTTGCGCCCAAGTGATCGCCGAACTGATCCGAACGTCGTGGACACCAGAGGCGCGACCGCCATCAGCCAAGGATTGTGGGCAGCGCGATTGGGTTGCGAAGTTGAAGAAGACGCAGACGGGCGGCGGACGCTCAACAAACGAGGCCGCCTACAATCTAATCGCCACCGATCCGGCGCGTTTTGGATTGCGCGAAATTCAGGGCAAACACAAGCCGTTTTTTGTCGCCGCCGACACCCCGGACGTTGCCCCAGAAAACGCCGACTTGAACCCCGAACAAGAGATGCTTTTTTGACCCATGAAAAGAACCTCCCAAACACAACCTCCCAAACAACCTCCCAAATTTGGGACATTAGGGGGAAAGAACCTCCCAACTCCCAAGGGAAAAGCCCCCCTTATAGGGGGCTTTTGCCCTTGTGAGGTTTTTTGGGAGGTTTTCCCCACCCCCGTTAGCCCCCTTTTGGGAGGTTTTGGGAGTTTTTGGGAGGTTGCCTGAAAGGACGAAAACCATGCCAAGAAAACCGAAAGCCAAAAAGCCGCCGCTGACCATCATCGAGGACACCCGCGAACAGACCCCGCTGACCGACTGGCCGGAATCCGTCGCCGTCGAATCCGGGACGCTTCACACCGGGGACTATTCGATCAAGGGGTGGGAGAACTGCTTTGCAATCGAGCGCAAGAGCCTCGCCGACTTCGCCGGAACCATGATGGGCGGGTACGAGGCACACAGCGAGAAGCCGAAAAAGCGGTTCAACCGCGAACTGGAGCGCATGAGGCACTACGACCTCGCCGCCGTGATCGTGACCGCGACCGCCGCCGAAGTGCTGGACTTCCGCCACCATTGCGGCCTTGACGCCCACGGCGCGTTGTGGGGTTTCGCCCTGTCTGTGTTCGCCACATACGGCGTCCCCGTGTTTTTCCTGAACGACGAACGGACGGCGGCGCGGTGGATTGCCGACCTTGCCCGGCACTACGTCGCCGTTCGCACGAAAAAGAACTTCACGAAAGCCGACCTTTCGGCCCGGATCGTCGCCGAGTGGAGTTTTTGACAGTTTCGCGGAGGGTGATGAAGTGATTACCGCCTGTCATAATTGCCGAATCGGCCCCTCTAAGGCTTGCCTGACGTGTCGCCGGGTAAGTCAAGACGACATCCGCATCCAACACACCCCGCACAACCGAAGCGAACTACAGGCCACGGCGACGGCCCCGGCAAGCCGAAAAGCCACCGACCTTCCCGACGAAGTGGAAGACAAGCTGCGCCGTTTCCTCTTCGACCTCTTCGACCTTGACCCGATCCAATTGCTCATGCTCCAGCACGTCAAACAGGGCGGGACGCCTGTTTCGTTTGGCGCGACCTTCGCCCGCTTCTTGAAAGCGTCGATCAAATACGGCGACCGCGAACGCCGCGCCGACTGGAACAGGGCGGTCGAAAGCTACGGCGCACACATCGGCAGGGCCACAGCCAAGGCGATATGGGACGGCATGGTGAAGAAATCGCCCCTGCTGGCCGTCTTCCAGACATGGGACAAGGGGCACGGCGGACGGCAAGCCGAAGAGCCGGACGAAGACGAACCGCGCCTCACGCAAGGCGACCTCTTCGACCTATAAGCGAGGGTGTTGATATGTTGATAACTCACACACCGCGCCAGACGCACGAAAACGCCCACACAAGCCCTTGCAACCACGGCAAGGAAAACACACGGGCGGACAACGCGGACGCGCCACAAGCGATTGTGGGCGGCTCACGCGCGATTGTAGGGGCGACCCGAGGGGGCGCGGGTCCTTCCAGAAGATCGGCCCCGACGCCCATCGGCCGAGGTCTCGCGCGTTTTTCGCGTCACGTTTTTTGGGGTGTTTTCTGGCTTTTAGTGGTGATTTTTGCCGAAATTCGGGAAGATTTGCGGGGCGTTTGGACCTTTTTCGTCCATAAATGGAGCATAAATGGCACTTTTTAACACAAACCAGACGACGCCAGACGCCGAGCAGCCGACCGCAACAGGCGGGAAAACGGCCATGCGTTGCCATACCGTGCGCGGCAAGCAGATTTTTGACGTTCGCCGCTTCAATTCAGAGGCGGCACATCTCGAAAATGCCCCGTGGCATTTTCGGCCCGGCGCGACCTACCACGTCATCAGCGGCGGCGATTGCGACGCCTTGACCTTCCTCCGGCACGTCATCAGGCAGCAGCGGCTCGACTTTTGCCTCGTTTCATCGTGGTGCTACGGCGTGGAGGACGTTTCCGAAATGGGCGAGTGGCTTGACCGGGGCGTGGTTGGGCGGTTTGACTTCTACTGCGGCGAGATCGCAAAGGCATCCTACGCCATGTGCGCCGCCGAATTGGGCGAAATCGCCCGCAAGGGCGGCGGACGTTTGGGAGTGTTCCGCAACCATTCCAAGGTTATGGCGTTTTACGGTGAACGATTCGACGGCGCGATCCTATCCAGCGCGAACGTCAACACGAACCCGCGCACCGAAAACACGGTGATCGCTTGCCAAACAGAGGTCGCGGACTTCTACAAGGCGTTTTTCGACGACATTCACCCCTTCAATTACAAAGATTTTCCGAACTTCACCCCGTGGAGGCGCAAATGAGCGAAGAAACCCTGCAAGCGATCGAGAATTGCGGCGCGGCGGAAATGCCGACCGCCGAAACGTGCGCAATCGCCGAAATCACCGAGGCCGAGTATTGGGCGGACGCGGAAGCGCAACGGCGGTACAGGATCGGGCAACTGCGCACGAAACTGGAGATGCGGCAAGCTGTAATCAAGATGGCCAAGAGCGGCAACCCGCAGATGGTGAAGGTTTACCAAGACTACACGGCCGAGAACGCGGCGGACGTGCCGCCGATGAAGACCCCAGACGGCGAGGACGGCGGAGAGTTTGACGGGATATGAGCGCAACGGCGGAGAAAAAGCCCGTCCGCCTGTTGACCGAGGAAGAGGCGGCGGCGGTATTGAGGCGCGGCGGATCGAAACACGCGACCGCCCGCACCTTGCGTTGGCTTATTCAGCAGCCGGGCGCACCCGCCCGCCCGGACTTCCAGATCGACCTCGCCGCCGTCGCCGACTACTTGCGCCGCCGGGCGAACCGATCCGCGCCGGGACTGAAAGGCGCAGCGGCACTTTTCGACAGGATCGTGCCGGAGAAAGCCCGGCCCCGCGCCTTGACCTACGCCGAACGGCAAGCGAAGAGCCGGGCGAAGTCGTCACACGCCGACATCGCCGCCGACCTTGACGCTGCGCTTCTGGCCGTGAACTGGAAACGCCGCCGCCGGGCCGAGCGCGACTTCCTGTTTTTCCTGAAAGAGTACGGAACGAGCGACGACCCGACCCACGGCGCGTTTCTGGAATTTGCGCCCGCAAAAGAGATGTATCCGATTATTCGGGATATAGAACAGGCAATCGGCGACGCTTCGATCCCCTACCACATACGCATTGCGCGAGGAATCGGCAAGACGGCGTACATGAAAGGCGCGGCTCTTTGGGTGACAGTCACAGGCCAACGCCACTACGTCGTCACCGTCGGCGCGAACGACGACAACGCAAGTAACATCAATGAAAACATTTTTACCAACATAACCCAGAACCCGAAATTTATACAGGACTTCCCAGAAGTCTCGCTTCCGTTCCTGAAATTGGGCGGAGCATACCAGAGGGCCAAAACCCAGACCTACCACGGCAAGCCGACCAACGTAAAGAAGACGGCGAACCGAATCATTCTGCCGACTGTTATCGACCCGCGCACGGGCCGACCGTTTGCGTCTTCCGGCGCGATCATCGAATCCGTCGGCTTTAACGCGGGGGCCCGTGGCAAGTCGAAGGGTATACTTCGCCCGGACTTGATACTTTTCGATGACTTGCAGAACGACGAGAACGCATTGAGCGAAGGACAGGTCGGCAAAATGACCGCGAAGATCAAAAAGACCTTCATGGGGCTTGCCGGGCACCGCAAGAAAATCGCGGCCATAATGACCTCGACGCCGATTGAGGCCGACGACCTTTCCGAGACATTCGCCGCCGACCCCGGATGGAAGACGAAGACCTACAAGATGGTGACGGCCTGGCCTAAATGCCACAACCCGGAAGCGACCGCCGAAGAGCGCAAGGGCGTCCGCGACTATTGGGCCGAGTATTGGGATATATTCAACGCCGAGAAAGCCGCCGACCGCTTGCCGCACATTGCGGCCAATCGCTTCTACAGGAAGCACCGCAAGGAGATGGACGAGGGCGCGGCGGTACTGAATCCGCGAAACTTCGACCCGGCCACCGAGATTTCGGGAATCCAACACGCCATGAACATCTTACTCCGTGACGGCGAGGCGACGTTCATGAGCGAATACCAGATGCAGCCGCCGCGCAATGCGTTCGCGTTCGAGCTGTCGGCGCGGCACATCCTCTCCCGCGTCCGGCGCGGCGTCCCGCCGAAGACCATACCGCCCGCGACCGTCTTCACCGCCGCCGCAACGGACATCAATCCGGGCTACGCAATAACGACGGCGATCACGGCGTTCGACATACGGCTGACCGCGCTTGTCACGTCCTACCACGTCACACGGATCAGAATCCCGGAGAACTTGAACGACACGGAGTTTAACGCCCGGCTATTCGCCGCCCTGAAAGCACACGCCCGCGAGATCGTGGCGCAGGGAATCCACATCGACAAGTGGGGCATAGACGCGGGCGGGCGGCAATTCAGCACCGTGACCGCGTTCGCGCCGACCGTCGCCGCCGAATTTGGGATCGAGGCCGTCGCCATGTTGGGCCGCGCCGGGCAGAACTGGAACCCGAACGTCCGCAGCCGAATCCGCAGCGAGAAGAACGCGACCATTTTGTGCCGCGATCCGCAGGGGCGGCGTTGGCTTGCGTGGAACGCCGACGAGTACAAGGAGAAGATGCACAGGGCGTGGGGAGCGGAGCCGGGCGCGGACGGCGGGCTTTCCCTGTTCGACGGCAACGCCAACCACTACCGCTTCGCCGTCCAAGTGGCGAACGAGAAACTCAAGGCGAAGACCAAGGTGAAATCGACGGGCGACGGCAAGGAGCGGTACGCCTACAAGTGGCAAACAAAGAACCCGCACGACTTCGGCGACTGCCTTGCCATGTGCTACGCGCTTGCGGGCGCGGAAGGTTTGACCGGGGAAGGAGAAACCATGCCAAAGAAAAAGACGCGCCTCGCAATCGGCGGCAAGATCGTCGGCGCGGGAACGCCGCAAGCCGAAACAGGAACGCCGCCGCCGGCGCCGGAAGCGGGAACGGAAAAGCCCGAAACGGGAACGCCGCCGCAGCTTCCGCCAAAGAAGAAACACCGCATCGCAATCGGCGGGCGGCTTTACTGATCCGAAAGGAGCGCAACATGGACTACGACACCCGCGACATTTTGCCCGACGAATACCGCAACCGCGAGGAACGCCCGAAACGCCGCCGCGATTTTGACCGCCCCGCTAATGGTGAGGAAAGGAACCTTCACCAATGGCGAGACGATTCACAGACCGCGCCGTGTTCGACGGCGAAACGCTGACGGGGACATGGACGGCCCCGGACGGCGCGACCGCCGTTGTCGTCAAACTGGCAGACGGCGCGAAGAACGCAGAAGTCGCCGCGACCGCGAACGGCGACGGCACATGGACGGCGACCGCAACCGCCGAGACGCTTGCGGGCTTTTCAGGCGCGACGCGGTGGATCGTTTACGCAACCACGGCAAGCGGGACGGAGGCGATTGCGTCCGGCGCGGTGTACGTTCGCCCGCTTGTTTCCAAATACCGCGCAGTCGTCGCCGCGATTGAAACCGCCCTCCAGAATTGGGCGAACAATCCGAACCGCTCAATTTCTGTCGGCGAACTCCAGATCACCTACAAAGACCGCGCCGACCTTCTTGATATTCTCGCCTACTACCAGCGCAAGGCGGCGGCGGACGAGAACGGCATACAGCCCGCCGGAGGGGTGCAGCTCATAAAGACGAGGTTCGTGTAATGTTCGACTTCCTCAAACGCAAGAAGCCGCAGGGCGGCAAGCGCGGCCACTTCATGCGAATGTTTGCCGCCGCCGAGTGTTCGCGCCTGTTGCGCCCGTGGGTATGGGACGGCGGCTTTTCCAATGCCGACGTCGCCGCCGGGCTTGCCGTGATACGCGCCCGCAGCCGGGACATGGCGAAGAACTCCGAACACTACCTCCGCTGGCTTGACCTTTTTGTCGCCAACGTCATCGGGGACGGCGTGAAATTCAAGGCCGTGCCGAGCGTTTCCGCAGACGACCCGACAATCGACGAGGCGGCGGCGAAGTTTTTGCAATACCACTGGTGGAAGTGGTGCAGCGCGGCGGACATGGCAGACGTGACAGGGCGCAAGACCTTCAACGCCATCTGCCGACTTGCCGCCGAGAATTGGGCGCGGGACGGCGAGGCGTTGATCCTGATTGACAGGGCCGCGCCGAACCCCTACGGCTTTTCGTTGCGGATCGTCCGCCCGGACGCGCTGGACGAGACGGCGAACGGCAACGGCACGACGGCGGCGACCGTCATCCGCAACGGCGTGGAGGTTGACCGCGTTTCCCTTCGCCCTGTCGCCTACTACTTCCGCGCCGAACGCGAGGACATGACCGCCCCGCGCTTGAACGGCCAGCCGGTTGTTCGCGTTCCGGCGGCGGACGTGTTGCACCTCTTCACGCAGCGCGACGAGTGCCAGACGCGGGGAATCCCGCTCGGCCATGCCGTGTTGCGCAAGTTGAAGATGTTGGACGAGTACAACTTCGCGGAACTTGTCGCCGCCCGCGACGAGGCGAACACGACGGGCATATTCTCCGCGCCCGTCGGACGCGACGGCGAGTTGGGCGAGTACGACGACGACCAATCCGCCGCGCTCACCATGCCGAGCGAACCCGGCACGAAGATCAAGCTCGAACCGGGATGGGACTACAAGACCGTCACGCCGCAGCACCCGAACCGCGAATTGACCGCGTTCAAGAACTCCATGCTCCGCGACATAGCAAGCGGCCTCGGCCTTGAGTATGCTTGCTTTGCGAACGACTGGGGCGGCGTGTCGTTTTCGTCCGTCCGCGCCGGGACAATCGCCGAGCGCGACCATTGGCGAATCCTTCAGGCGCAATTCATCGAGCAAGTGGCGTCGCCCGTGTTCCGGGCGTGGCTTGCGTCGTTTCTCCGCTTCACCGCGTCGAACCCCTACATCGGCGCGGACTACGACAGGCTGGCCGAGCATGAGTTTCGCGGGCGGACGTGGGAGTGGGTTGACCCCATGAAGGACGTGAACGCCGCAGCCGTCGCCGTCGCCCACGGTTGGAAGACCGACGCGCAGATCGCCGCAGACTACGGCACGGACATTGACGAGAACATCGCAGAGGCCGAACGCATAAACCCGCGCAAGACCGCCGCCGGACTTTTGACCGCGACGCAAAAGGTAGAGAGCAAACCCGGAAAGGAAACCGAAGATGGGAAAGAAGAAAACTGACGGCGACGAGCCGAGGAACGACGGGCGCGTTTTCCGCGAGGCGGAGATCGTCGCCGAGACGCGGGACGCAGGGGACGGCAAAACCGAAACCGTCGTCCGCGCCACCGTGTCGAGCGAGACGCCCTACCCGCGCACAATGTGGGACGAGGAAAACAAGGCGTGGGTGCGCGGCCATGAGGTTTTGGGCCACGCCAAGGGCGAGATCGACGAAAGCCGCATGAAGGACGGGCTCGTCATTCAGGACACCCATTGGGGCGACCAGATCGGAATCATCCGCAAGCCCGAACTGAAGGACGGCAAGTTGGGCGGCGTGATCGAATTTGGGTGCGGCGAACGTGCGCAGGAGATCGCAAAGGACGCCGCCGCCGGAATCCGGCGCAATATGTCGGTCGGCTACATCGTGCGCGAGTACAAGAAGGTCGGCAAGGCCGAGGACGGCTTGCCCATCTTCCGCGTGACGAAGTGGACGCCGTATGAAGCGAGTTTCGTGAATGTGCCAGCGGACACCAACATCGGAGTCGGCAGGGTTGCCGAATTTCCCGACGAGGCGGACAAAGGCGAAAACCAAAGGGCGGTGGACGAACCAACGCCCACCACCACAACCAGAAAGGAAAAAGAGATGGACGCAAAGACCATCGCCGCCCTTATGGCACAGGCCGAGAGGGCGCACATGAAAACGGCGGACGTGACCGCCATGATCGAGGCCGGGAAGACCGAGGCCGAGATTCGCAGCGAGATCGCGGAGCGCGCTTGCGCCTACGCGGACGAACTGGCGAAAAAGACCGCGCAGCCCGCGTCGCAGAAGAAAACCGCAATCTTCGACGGCGGCGACGAGCGCAAGATCGTGAAGGAGTACAACCTCCTGAACGTCATCCGCGCACTTGCCAAGGACGGAAGCCCGGACGTTGGCTTTGAGCGCGAGATTTCCGACCAGATCGCCAAGGCGCAGCACAAGGACGCTCGCGGCTTTTACATCCCCGAAGCCGTCCTCGTCCGCGCAATCACGGGCAAGACGAACGTCACGGGCGAGATCGTCGGCAACGGCGCGGCCACCGTCGAGACGTCGCTTCTGGTGTCGCAGTACATCGACGAACTTGTCGGCACGACCGTCCTCGGCGCGGCAGGCGTCCTGACCGTCGGCGGACTTGTCGGCGACATTGCCATCCCGAAGGGAACGGCGGTGACGGCGGGCTGGATTGCCGAGAAGGACAACGCGCCCACCACGACGCCGACCTTCTCGCAGGTGCCGGGAACGCCGCACACGGCGGCGGCGAACGCGATCCTTTCCCGTCGGCTTGTCATCCAGTCTTCGCTTGCCGTCCAGAACCTTGTCGCCCGTCTCATTCTTGAGGCTATCGGCAGGGCGGTCGAGGCGGCGGCGTTCGACGGCACGGGCACGAACAACCAGCCGACGGGACTTTCCGCCACGACTGGCGTTGGCGCGGTGACTATGACTGCGGGCGCGCCCACCAAGGCGAACCTCGTGGACTTCTGGGAGAAGGTGTACACGGCGAACGCGGCGGGCGCGAACATGAAGTACATCGGAAGCCCCGCCGTCAAGGCCCTGCTTTGCAAGACGCTGGACTACTTCGGCATCAACGCCTCCGGCGCGAAGGCCACCGCCAACGTCGTCGGCGGCATTGGCGCGGACTACCTTTGCACCCGCGAGGGCAAGGTCGAGGGCTTTGATTTCCTCATGTCCGCCCTTTGCAACTCCAAGAAGCTGTATTTCGGCAATTGGGCCGAGATCCTCATGTGTTTCTGGAGCGGCATCGACATGATCGTCGATCCCTACACGTTCAGCGCGAAGGGCGCGTGGCAGGTGACCGCGTTTCAGGATTGCGACGTAATCGTCCGCCACCCCGGCGCGTTCGCCATCGGCACGGCTCTTGCGTAAAGCCCACGCCACCGGCGGTGTTGATCGTCCTTCGCCGCCGGGGGCATTTCAACCGAATTCACTCCCTAAAGACAAGGGAACAGAGTAGATGAGCCTCCGCGAAGATTTCCGCAATGCGCTCGGCAGCATAGCCGCCGCCGTTCCAGAGGCCGTCCGCACCATGCGGCACGGCGAGACGGAACAGGGCGCGGTCGTGCAGTCGTCGTCGCGGGACTTCGCGGAGGCCGTTTCCGACGCCGCCCCCGCAGAGGCGGCGCGGTACGTCGCGAACGCGGCGGACTTCCCCACGCTCGAACAGGGCGCGGCGGTGGAGTTGGGCGAATCGTTGCGCGTCGTCGTGTCGATGAAAACCGATCCCGTCGGCGCGACGTTCACCGTCGGGCTTTCGGCGGAGTTTGAGAAATGCCCGGCGGCGTTCAAGGGGACGCGCCGCGAGAACGGCAAGGCGCGGACGATCCAACACCCGCTCGACATCCTGTTGCTTGAAAACGGCACGGCGGACAACTACACGGACGCGCTTGCGCCGACATACGCGACCGCCTACATTGCCGCGATCCGCCGGGCGGACTGGCCGGAAGTTTCAGATCCGGAGCCGTCCGACACAATCGAGGTCGCCCCGGACGGCCACCCCCTCACCCTCAAAGTTTCCACCGTCACACGGCACGGCGGTTGGTACATCCTGAAATGCCGCACAAGGAGCTGACGGCGTGGCGGCGATCCTTGACATTGCGGCCAATGTGCCGGAGGCAACCGTGCGCGACTTCACCCGCGCTTGCGACCGCTACCGCGACGAACTGGGCAACACGCAAGCCGCCGCGATCCGGCGCGGCACGATTGCGCTCATAAAGGGACTACGCGCACGGACGGCCAAGGCGAAGCGGCAAGCCCCGCTGAAGGACGTGACGCGCTATGACGGCCCCGGCCCGAAGTACATCACGCCCAAGGGCAAGAAGCAGAAGCCCCTGCCGCGTTGGGCGATCCGTCGCCGTGGCGGACAGGACGCCAAGACCTACGTGAAGCCCGCAGAGACACGCGCAGAGGCGCGGCGCAAGGGCGGACAGTACACGCGGTGGGGACTTGCCAAACATTCGTGGGGTTGGTTTATGAAAGCCCTCTTCAAACGCGCAGAGCAGACGGGCGGCAACCCCAAGACGAAGATCGAGCCGCGCATGGCCGAGGGCTATCTCCGCGAGATCGTCACGGGCACAAGCCCCCGCGTTGAGGTTTTGATCGTGAACAAACTCGACTACATCCGCGAAGCGTTGCCGGAAGCCGCGCTGACCGACGCAATGGCGGCGGCGACGCGCTACATCGACGGACAGATCGACAAGGGACTCGCCAAGGCCCGGAAGGAGCTGGACTAATGACCCCCGCCGAACTTATCACCCGCAAACTGAAAGCCCGGATAGAGGCAAGCGGCGCAACCTTGCCCGTCTTTTCGCTTTTGCTCGAAGCCCTTGCCGGGGAGAAGCACGAAGCGAAGTCGAGCGGCATTGGCGTGAACGTCCACATCGCGGAGCAACGAGCCGAACCCTTGCCGCTTTACTCATTCAACGCAACCGCCGCCCTGACCGTCTCGCTTGACGACGACAAGGGCGGGAGCCTGTTTGTCGAGAACTACAACGCCCTGTGGGCCGCGTTCGACTTTCTGGCGCGTGGCGACAACTGCGGGGAGTTGGGCGACGAGGCCGACGACACGGAGGCGCACGTCTTCGCCGTTGACGGCTTTCAGTTGGGCGAGGGTGATCCGCCAGACTTCGCCGACGACGAGAACGGCGGCACATGGACTACAACTTTCGCGGCAACCATTACGGGCCGCGCAACCTGACAAGAAAGGAACACAAGAAGATGAGCAACGCAGGATTCAGCGCACCCGTCAACTATTGGGGAGCAATAGACGGCCTGACCCCGAAGTCGTCGAACGACGGCAAGACGAGCAGCGTCGCGGAAGCCCCGAACGAGTACGGCGACACCGCCGCGCACGACGTTTACGGCGAAGTTCTCGCACCTTCGACCGAGTACGCCGTCACGGGCGACGTGGATTTGTCCGACATCGTTCTCGGCTCGATCCACTCCCACACAATCGGCAGCGGCGGAAGCGCGATCACGAAGAAAATCATGCTGACCACGGTTGCGATCACCACACAGGCGGGCAACCCGCCGACCGTCACGATCAGCGGCGTGGAAGTCGAGAGCGGCGCGACCGCGAAGCGCACCTACGCGCTTTCAGGAACGCTCACGCCCCGCAGCAAGGCGCAAGACGTTTGCGGCGCGTTCACCGCGTCCGCGAACTTCACGCAGATCAACACGAACGCAGCGGTCGATCCGCACGTCCAGACCGTCGGCGGCGTCCCCGTCGCAAGCGACGCAAGCCACGGGCGCATCGAGGTACAGGCTACCATGACCGACCCCACGGGCAACGGCGCGATTACGGCGGCAAGCGCGGGCGGCTTTACCGTCACGGCAAGCCCGGCGGAAACCGACCCCGACGCCAACTACATCACACGCGCCGCGACCGCGACGAAGTATCTCATCGGGACGGAGGCGGCTTGATTTCGCAGCTTGCCAAGGACGACCTCGACGACCTACGCGCCGAGGGCCTGACACCGAGCGACGAGGACGTGATTCGACTACACGCCCTCGCCGCCCGCATTTCGGACGGCCCGGAAACGACCGCCTACAACGTGCCGCGTTTCGCCGTTGCGGGCGGCGTGGTATTCTGGGAGCCGACGATGGCGGCGCACTTCTGGTACGCCTACGCGCAGCGGTACGCCGACGACGAGCAGACCGAGGACTGGCTGTTCGCGTTCGCTTGCGCCCACGGCAGGGAGCGCGGCTACCTTGACGGCTTGCGCGATCCCGAGGAAATACAATGCGCCCTCGGCCACTTTATCGCAAGCGTGACCGCCACCAAAGCGGAAGTCGAGAACGCCGTATATTACGCCGCCGTCGGCCAGGAGGTGAAGCCGGAGAAAACCGAACTCGCCAAGAGGCGCGAACGCGAGACGACCCCAGACGAACGGGAGCGGCGCAACTTCGCCGCGCTTGAAGAGAAACTCGCCGAAGCAGCGGCGGCGACCGGCCTCACGTTCGACGATCTCATGTGCCAGACCCCTTCCCGACTTCGCGGCATGATCTACGCCGCGCACGTACAGGCGGGAATGGAACTCACCAAGACGAGCGCAAAGGCCCACGCCGACTATCTGGCAACCCTTGACGCGATAGCGAAGCGGCTACGCGCCGAGAAGGCCGAGCGCGACGCGGCGGCAGTTGCGACCGCACAGTAAAAAACGCCCCGCACCTTTCGTGTCATGTGCCGCGCCAGCAATGGCGCGGTTTCTTTTTGACCGCCGCGCTAATAGTAGCAGGAGATGAACTTGGAAATGACCAATATCAGGCACAAAACGATGAACACCACACCAGGCCAGAAAAAGCAGTCGGGGGCTGGCCTTGTGCGCGGGTTGTCTTCCAACGCTTCCACACACGCTTGCAATAGTTTTTTTAATTGTTCGCCCATAGCGGGTGGTATTATATCACAATCATTGGAGGCGTGACAATGGCGAGAGACATAAAAATCAGAATCACATCCGGGTTTGATCCATCGGGCGTGAGTGCCGCGTCCGCCGCGCTGGACAAAATGGCGGATGACCTGGAGAAGTCCAACAAGTGGCTGATGCAATGCAACGCAGACCTCTCCGCCGCGATAAAGAAACACGCTTCGACCGTTGCCGTGGATATGGCCGCCGCCGCCGACAAGGCGGCCAAGGGCATGGGCAATACCTACAAGACGCTCGGCGATTTTCTGGGCGACGTGCGCAAGGAATCACAGGAGGCGGCACGCAAACTCGATGAAATCCGCGCCAAGATACAGGCCGCGTCGAAAGCGGCGGCAGAAGCGCGGGCCGCAAAGTCCATGCGCAGCGTCGGCGAGGAAGCCGCCAAATCGGTCGGCGGCGTGAACAAACTCACGGCGGCCATTAGTATTTTAACTAACGGGACGGGCTATTTGGGGAAAGCCATAAAAGGAATATTTACGGGCGGTATTTGGGAAGTTGGCGCAGCAGGCGTTAGAATGGTTATCGGAGCTATCCAGAATGCTTGGGAAGAACACAAGAAGAAAATCGAGGAACAGAAAAAGGCCATTGTTGATACATACGACTCATTGGCCGAACACATCAACGCATACAAGATAGCGGTAGCGGACGCGGCCAACGCCGAACGCGAAGCCGCGCAAGCTACATTGAACGCGCGGAAAAGCGAGATCGACCTGACGGAACGGCTTACCAAGGCGACGATAGTACTCAACAAGCAAAAGCGAATCGCGGCGGGGGAAGACGCGGCAACGGTTGAAGGCCAGACGTTCGCGCTTGCGTCTGACGCCGAGGCAAAGTCCGCACGCGCAAAGTCCGACGCCGAGATAGCCGAGATAGAGCGACGCCTGACGATTGCGAAAGACGAGAGCGAAAAGGCATGGGCGAAGGTTGAAGAACTAAGGGCCACCAAAAAGAACCTGACCGACGAAGCGGACACCACTGGGTGGACACTTGAACAACAGGCCTCGTTGCGAAAACTGCACCGCGCAATGTCCGGCAAGATCAATGATGCGCGGGGCGTTGGCCTTAGAGCCGACGAACGAATCAAGGCGGAGGAGGCCGCACTTGCCACCGCGCGCAAAAGCCGCGAAGCGCTCGAAATGGAGATCGAGGCGAAAGAGCTGAAAGCCGCGAACGAAAAGGCCGCGAAAGAGCAAGCAGCAATCAAGGCCCGTGCCGAGGCCGACCGCGCCGCTGCCGAGAAACGCGCCGAGGCGGAACGCAAGGCAGCTGAAAAGGTTGCAGCCGAACGCGCCCGGCTTGACGCACAGGAAGCCGCCCGCCGGGAGCGCGAACGGCAAGCCGAACTCGCGGCACGAATCCGCGAC
>JAZQBR010000339.1:0-6106 GCA_045545855.1 Kiritimatiellia bacterium
CATACCTTTGCCGCGACCGTAGCGGGTGCCGTGGCGGTCGAATGCGATCGTCAAAATCCTGCCGTGGTATCGCACGCCGTCAAGGCGCCACCTGTCCCAATCGCGCGGGGCGAGGGGTTTTATGTCGATGCGCCCGTCCTCGTGCGGCACCACGCCGCACAGTCCCGCGATAACGAGATCGCAGAATGTCGAATGGTTGTAGTCCTTGCCGCGCTCTTTGGGCGTGACTTCATTCCCTCTCGCCGCCGCACGCGCGAGTAGCACCTTTCGGGCGAGCCACTCGCCGGTGAACGGATCGTAGTCTTCGTCGATCCACGGAATGGTCTTGCCGTCCTCGCGGGTCAATGTGTGCTGCGCGGCATACTGCTTGAGGAGTTTGGTGAAATTCTCCTTCGCAACACCTGGGATGTCTCCGGCCTTGAGTTCCCTTGCAAGCGCCGTCAGGGCGATGCTTGTGGCATACGGCCAGCTCGGACCATTCCACTGGCATTCGTGTCCCATGAGGTTGGGCGTCTGCTTGAAGCCTTTAGTGTCGCGCGCCGGGAACGTCAGTCCCTTTGGCGCAAGGAAGCCGTGCTTTTCATCCACAAGCCTGCTGAATGCCACACGCCACGCCGGGTCAAGAGCCATCCCGAAGTAAAACGGCGCATAGCCGTGCAGTTCGCAGACGCTGTCAATCTTCCCTTCTTTGCGCTCAAGCGTCGTAAAGAACTTCTTGTCTGCATTCCAAAGCTTTTCCTTCACCGCCTTGGCCAAGGCGTCGGCCTTTGCCGCGAACTTCGCTACTGTGACGGAGTCGTCGGCCATCGCGGCAATCTTTGCCGTCGCGTCCAGATCCGCCCAGCGCATGGAGTTGACCATTGGCCTGGCACCATTGGCGGAAAGGTTGTACTCCGTCCCCTCCCTGTCGCCGTAAATATCGTAAAGCCCGCGCTCCGGACGGTAGCCTATGAAGAAATTTCCGCCCATGCCGCGCCATCCGGTTTCCCACGCCTCGCAGTTCTTCACGAAAAGCGGCAGAAGCGACCGAGCGAGATCGAAGTCGCCCGTCACCTTCGCCAGTTCTATCGCAGCGTACGCCGGAGCGCAGGAATACGAACCACTGCCTACGATGCGTCCTCGCTCCATCATGAAGCGCAGGTAGCCTTCTATGTAGCGAGGATCCCTTAGCCACTTGCCTTCCGCGACATGGTGGTTGAGTGCGCAAGAAATCGTGTTGTTCCTTGCTCCCCACGGAACGTTAGGCAGAAACTCTGTCACCACCCAGCCGTCCTTAGAATTCCTGAGATGCTTGCGGTACGTCCACCAACGGAAATAGTACGTGCGCTCGATTTCCCCGTCAGGGCACGTGAAGCGCGGGATGTTCGAAAGCGCCCAGTCCGCCGCCGCGGCATTCGGTATGGCGTTCGTATAGAGTTCTTCGTCGGTGGCGGCAAAGGAATCAAAGTAGCCGCGGATCTTCTCTGGAGCGACAATGGCAAATGGCGTCGTCGGCCTTAGTGCGGCCTGTGCCGACAATGCAGAGGCGGCAATGACGGCCATGATATAGCCAGGTGTTTTCATTTTCCCTTATCCTTTTGTCTCAATTCCGTGTTTTCACGATGTACGACACCGGGTTGTCAACCGCAGGATCTATGTACTCCACGGCACGCGCGACAGATGCAAGTGCGGCGAACGCAGCAATTACATGGACTCTGCAATGCAACGGCATCCTCAGACCCCGACGAAGTTGTAGGAATAATCCATGTCGTCACCGATCTCGAACATCCTGAAGCCGAATGGACGGCTGTCGAAGCTGTTCGAGGTCACCTCTGCATTGAGGATTGTCAGTTCCTTGTAGCCGCGGATGCCGAAGCGATGGGTATGCCCGGCGAGAATGAACGCCGCGCCCTTCTGCTGGTACATCCGCATTCTGCCCTGACGCAGACCGCTCGGATAGTTCTCGTATCCATCTTTCTCGTTCCAACCGTTGACGAACGGCGGATAGTGTCCGGCCAGGATGACGCGCCCCTCGTACTTCTCCGCATTTTCGAGTTCCTCCTTGACCCATTTGTGGTAGGCGGTCTGCTCATCCTTGAGCGCCGTGGGAAAAAGAAACTGCGTATTGCCGATGATGATGCGCCAGCCCTTGACATCGAACGCCTTACGGTCGTATCCGAAGACCGATAGATGCCGCTCGTAGTTCTCTTTCGTGACATGTCTGCCCATGTCGTGGTTGCCCGGAGCGACATATACCGGGACCTGAAACGCCTTCAGGAGCCGCGGCCAGTCCTTGACGACATCCTCGGCATTGTGCGTCATGTCTCCCGTAATGACGGCGATGTCGGGCTTGAGGGCGTTCACTTTCCGAAGTGCCCTCTCGAAGCATTCAAGATCGACGGGATAGTTCTCTTCGACAGTCTTGAACTTCTGCCCGAATCCGAACTGCGGATCTGTCAGGTGCGCAATCCTGAGGCGCGAACCGCCCCGGTCGCGCCCCACCAGACCGTCCGCTGCTCCGGCGAAGGCAAAGGGAATTGCCGCGCCGGTTGCAAGGATTCCGCGCAGAAACGACCTTCTGACTACTTCCATTAGCGTCTCACTTGACGATTATGACAAGACCGGCAATACTCGCGTTGACCTCTGCCTTGCGGACGGTCGTTCCGCCGACAACGAGTTCGACCGTCCATGTTCCGGGCTTGTCGAGCACGAAAGTGAGCGCGCCAGTGCCAGATTTCTCGACGCTCGTGACGGTCGAATCGGGGGCCGTGAACTTGAGCGTGCACGACTGCCCGGCCGCGCCTGCCCATTCGTCGCCGGAGAAGGCTACATATCCGGGCAGTTCACGCATCTTCCCCCTCCTGTCAATTCCGCCGGTGCCGTTGTCCGCCGTCTCGACCGTATCGACGCCGATATCCGCAAGTGTCGCGCTTGTTGCAATCGTCATGCCGAGCTCCGACGCTTGCCATGGAACGCACACGATTACGCTCTTGCCGGACGACTTCTCAAGCGTCCACCATCCGCCGGACGACGGCGAGGTCGCAAAGAGAAGCCCTGATCCCGCACTCACGGCGTCCGTGACGAGCGTCACCGTCGCCTCTCCCTTCTTCACCGTAACGGAATCACCCGTTTCCCATGTCACGGGCTTCACGTCAAATCCGTCTTTCGCATACCCGAACGGCGAAGTCGCATCCGTGTCGATGTCGAACGTCCCGCCCGCCGACGATGTCCATTCCGCACCTGTCGCTGCAGGAGGAATCATAGCAACGCGATGTCCGCAGTTCTCTAAGCTTTCCGCTTTGGACTTGTCGACTTCTCCTCTGTTGGCCTGGAAATTTCCCGCAACTGAATTCGCGCTTGCGCCACCTCCATTGCGCTTCATGCGATAATCCGTTCCATTGCATCTGGCCGTGAATACGTCCGTGAGAGTAGACAGGCTTTGAACCGAATCGTCCAACACCCATTCAAAGCCATTGCCGTTGGCGTCGTAAAGACCCCACGCATTGGCATCCTTTGAGCCAACCGCAGCACGCCCACCAGTATAAACCTGCTTTGAATTATCCGCGCTGTTGCCGTACCAGTAGAGCAGACCGTTGCCGCCGCTCTCCGTTCTGCAACCTGCGCGAACTGCGAGCTCCGACATAAGCCATGTCGGCAAATCAAACGGATATTCGTTCCCGGTGATGTAGCTGAGACGCTGCAGGAATGTGCCCGTATTAGGTTCCGACACCCTAGCAAGAACTGCATCTGCGGCAATATCGCCGCGCAGATCAACCCAACTGACGAAACCGACCGGCTTTGTCGTTGACGAATTGTATGACGAAACAAGATTGCGATACTGCGCTTCAGTTGTCATGAAAATGGCGATGTAGTAGTCTTTACCCGTCTGCCACCGCGTGAAAGGATTGGCTTCATACCACTTGTATGACTGTCCATCCACCGCAGTGGTATCGTTGTTACGACCGGTAGGATAGCCGACTGAATTGTTGCGTTCTAGTTCCGTGACATTCGGAAGTGCGACGTGATCGGCCCATTTCGGTATCTTGCGGAAGACCATTCGAGAGGTCTTGAAGGCATCGGTGTTGTACCTGGCGTTAGAGGCGTTCTGCCCATCCGTTCCCGTGCCCTTAAGCCCTTCATACACCACACGCCCCTGCGCAAGGCCGTTTCCGGCGTCCGTGACGAGATCGACAATCATGTAGTCGTCGCCGCTCGGCACATCCGAAGTCACAAGCTCGGCAGTCATCGTGCAATTGGTTCCCTTTAGCCCTGCGGGGGCGTTCCAAGTCACGACATGACGTCCCTCGGTCGACGGCGCGGCAAGTTCGTTGCCGTCGATTGTGTACGCCATTGCGCCTATTGTCGCAGTAAATACGACCTTCTTGTAGTCTCCGTTCGCGACATCCTGTCCTTCGCCAGACGCAACCGTGTAGGAAACATCCACCTTGTTGTTCCACGGCCAGTGCTGCCGCACACCGTCGACAGTGACGGCGGGGTCTGCAAGCACCGCCATCGGAAAGCCAAAACTTGTAGCAACCGCAAGCGCCATAGCCGCGACGAAGCGCGGCCTTCCCGCAAAATCAGTCTTTTTCATTAGCATCCCATAGGTGCGAAACCGCTCAGGTCTAAACGCCTGAATTGGCATTTAGACTTCGCGTTCTTACGGTTATGGGATAAAGTTTCGAGAGAGGTTTTCAGAAAGTCGTGACCATGTTCCGGAATCTCCTAGGATTTGGCGAGATGCTGTCCCATTGGAGACAGCGAGAACGGCAGAAAACCCTGCAAATACAGGGGCTTCGGCTTGGCCCCGCCCGATTTCCACCCACCTGCCGTCCCATACATTTCGAGGAGCCGGACGATGCTGCGCCTCACCCAGACGCCTGCTCGTACGACTCCCGCGAGTCTGCTGAAGCTCAGTTTCCACTTCGAAAGGAACTTGAGATAGCGCAGCAGCAGGTGCACCAGAAGCCCGGTCCAGATCTGCCACTTGACCGCGTTCTCGTTGTACCCGACGAAGTCACGGAGCTGACATGTCTGTTTGAGCTCTTTGAAGAACAGCTCGACTGCCCATCGCGCTCGGTAGAGTTCGGCCACGGTCCTTGCGGACCAGTCGCGGTTGTTCGTGAAGAAGACCATTCGCCTCATCTGCCCTCTGACCTCGATCATCGCCGTGACGCGCCGAAGCGTGCCATCGCCCGCCGTGTACTTTCCCGCCGTTCCCTTCCGCGACGGGCGCACGATCTCGTCCCCGAGGATCTGAGTGGCCTTGGAGTCCGCGTTGAATTCGACAGGGTCCTGAAGCGCTTCCAGCGCCTCCATCACGAGGTTTGTCTTCTCGCGCACGACGAAGAACACGTTCCTGAGCGCGAGCGCGTTGAGGAATCCGAAGTCCGTGTACGCCCTGTCGGCGACGAGGATGTCCCCGTCTCCGAGGTTTGCCGTCACGGCCTCCGCCCGTTTGGAGTCGTGATGTCCGGCGTCTTCGACGATCGCGAACGACGGCAGGAGGTTTCCGAGCATATAGTTCATGTGGAGTTTCGCCGCCGCCTTCCTGGCACGGTGTCGCGCCCAGTCAATGCTATTGAGGACGAGCTGAATCGTGCTCGAGTCGAGGAGGTGGATGTGGCGTTTCTTGAAACGGGCGAGTACGGAGGGGTTTCTGATGCTGACGAATTCCGGGCTGAGGCCGCCGAGATGGTCCAGCATCTTCCAGTACAGCGTCTCCATCATCGTCGGATCGCGGTGCTGGTTGGCGTTCGAGAACGTGTTGCGCCGCGGCGGAACCGCGCCTCGCAGCTCCTGCCATTGGGAGGCGTGGAGCCTCGCCGCGTCGCAGACGCCGTTGAGCGACTCCGTCTTCGTGAGCTGCTGGTAGATGAGCGCGACGGCATGGCTCCACGGCGTGAACGCCCGCGAGAGGTCCTTTGTTGCGGACGCCGCCGCATGAAAAACATTCGGCGGGATGAGGTTGACTATCTGCCGGAGAATGGGGTATACTGTCTTCGTTGCTTCTGGTGGTGTTTGTTTTTGCATAACCCTGTAGGTTACAGGATTACGCCGCCAGTTGCAACGCTAAACATTCATCCCCTTGCGAATGCGAATGCAGTGAGCGAATGGGATGCTAATG
>JAZQBR010000340.1:0-4935 GCA_045545855.1 Kiritimatiellia bacterium
GGTTCCGTCTCTTACTGGGACACGGAAACTGCGACGTTCGTCCAGCCAAGCGCACACGCTTCTTCTTGCGTAAGGCGCGCGGTCTCGACAATGTTGGAAACCATTGCATTGCGGCTCTGCGGCGACAGGTCGGCGAGCATGTCTGAAGAGGCGAACACCCCAAGTACGTGTCTAACATCGTTTCTACACCTAGTCAGGGCAGCCTTGTAATCGCGTGCCGCCGCACACCCGTCCGCCTCAAGCTCCGCCCCCGCCGGCGCGTTGACATATGTAACGCCATTCGTGCCAATCGTAATCCATGCCCGGTCCTCAAGCACGGCGCGTTTCTCTGGGGGCGCGCAGATGACGACAGTACCATCGACACGTTCATCTATCAGCGAATCGTCAAGGTCCAGCAGCCTGTACCACTTTGCCTCGTCAAGTATTGATATTCGCCGATACTCTCTTGCGGCAGCCATCCAGCAGTTCGTGTCATTGCATACTGCACGAGATCCTGTCAAGGCTCGCATCCCGGCGCACTTCACTCTTAGCCATGAATTTGTGCCATTCATGTCCGAGGCAAGCGGTATCTGTTCGTCCATCCATATGCAGAAAAGGTCGCACACCGGGCTCTGCTCGCAGTCCGCAAGCGGAAAGCGAAGCACCTCGTAAACACCTTCGAATGCATCCATCGCACTTGTGGCGTCGACACCCCAGTGGTTTGTGACTGCAGAAATGAAAGCAAGTGCCCCTGCCGAATCGCCCTCGAACTGCATAATCTGCGATTGGCGCGGCATAGCAAATGTCGGCAGGCTCTCAATCATTGCAATAGTCAGGAATACTTTGATGTTCATTGGTTCGTCCTTATCCATCCTCTGAATTCGCGGTTTGTCGTGCAACTTTCTATATAGCCGAATTTTTCCAGATAGACCGTTCCATCGGGCTCAAGCGTAAAACTTTGGTCCGTGTCGCAAAATCGCCACATGGCAAGTTTTTCGCCCGCTCGAATCCATGGGGAGAGACCCCAACGGGTCTCCAAGCGGATTTGTCGCAGGCCCTATATCCGTGCGCCCTGCAGCCGCCGCGAGCGGCAGCGCAATTGCCATCATCGCAATGGATGTAATTCTCATTTTTCGCCTTGGGTTCAATTCCTCAACCGATACTGGTCGTGCCGTGAATTCATTCAGCTTTCCATGTCATGGCGCGGCGATTTCGAGCGGGGGCTTTGCTGGTTCCGTCTCTTACTGGGACACGGAAACTGCGACGTTCGTCCAGCCAAGCGCACACGCTTCTTCTTGCGTAAGGCGCGCGGTCTCGACAATGTTGGAAACCATTGCATTGCGGCTCTGCGGCGGCAGACAGGCAATGCGCTCGCTTCTGGCAAATTCTTTCAGTGCAAGACGTATGCCTGCGGCATAGTATTCACGATTCGACTGGTCTTGCTTCATTTGCCGTACCTCTTTCTCGCGCTGCGCCCACCGCTCGCTGAAAAGCCCGGGAACAGATATAACTTCTACGCCATTAGAGCCGGCTTCGCGCTCGCACTCGTCTAGGCCAAGCAGGGAGTCCCATCCTGCTTCGGCAATCAATCTGGCTCTAATGTTGCCATGCTCCCGCGCAACAGCCATCCAACAATTCGTGGAATCGCGCACTGCAGGATTGAACGACATATCCACGATGGCATTTCTCTTCACCTCAAGCCACTTGTTCGTAGAAATCCAATCAGAATTTGCGGGGACGTCAGCCATCGTCAAACCCTGGTACCACCCATCCAAAAAGGTGTCAGATACATTATCTCGGCTTCCCCTGAGAAGAGCAAGCCATGCAAATCTATCCACCTTCGCCGTCTCCACGAAAGCTTCGCGCGCTACATTCGTGATGCCCATTTCCGAATGCAACGAAAAAAAGACGTCTTCAAGGGTCGCCAGAGAGATTCTGACCCCTATGGCCAGCGTCCCCGCAATTACGAAAGCCATTCGTCGATTGTTCATTGACTGTCTATTCTCCTGTAGGTGATTACTCTGTTGGTGGTTGCCGTGGCCGTCCAACCAAACTTCGTTTCGGTAACGGTCCCGTCTGCATCTATTGTGAAATGCTGATCCGTATTGCAAAAGACATGCTCCGGGGCATGATACATCTTGCCTCTGTATTTGTTTGGAATTGGCCATGTCATGCTGCCGTCGGACCATGGTTGAGGCAATTCTGCCACTTGAGCGTCATCCGACCCTTTGTTGCCTGTCGTGACATCAACCCAAGCGTTCGCTCCTGCGGATGTCGTATGTGAAAGCAAATGCGCATTGACACTTTCTGCAAAATATCCAATCGCGTTAGTGGATGTCATACCGACCTCAACAACCTGCAATGCCTCGAAAGACACATTCGTCGGCATGAGAGTCAAATCAAAATGCATTCTGAAAGCGCCGGCCACACCCTGCGAAGGATCACGCACAATCCGTGTCAGCATAGCCTCGAATCCTGTTGGGGCGACAATCTCAAATTCAAGCAGTCGTCCCCATTCTGAAGCGACAATCGTATCGATTGTTGCAAAACTTGGCGCAATGTAGATCCATTTGCCGTGTCCTACATATCCAAGCCCCGAAGCACTGCATGATTTGCCCAATACTGTCCCAGATGGCTCCGGTTCCAGCGCGATAAACACTTCTTCACATACGCCAAGCGTTTTGCGCGATGTGTCCTCTGGCATGACGGCTGCCGTTTCGGTACTCCATTCTACGAATGTTACAGCGGATTCGGCAGAAAGAGGGCTCTCGCCATCGTCTGGCTCAAAAGTAACATTGAACACACTTCCAGTCTGGGATGACGACCTAAGCGTATCCAAAACGCTAAAGTGCCGGACGCCTTCGCATGCGCCGTCGACTGTCCACGAATAGCCGTCTGGCACTTGGTTGCCGCCAGCGTCTTTTACGATGCACGCATCTCCCGTCAATGCCACCGTGAATGTCCCGGCCGATGCGACACGGTATCGGCAGGCCACGTCTGACGGATTGAGATTCGGACCGCCCCGTTCGAAGAAAACGACTCGCGGATGCGACTCTACAACAACTGCCGGTGGCGCGTCCCCTCCGGAGACAGTGGTATCATAGTCGCCTGTATTGTAGTCTTCGATGGTGTATCTGTAGCTGGACTGCAGTCGTGTTCCTCCAGCTAAGACATCCAGCTGCAGCGCGACTTCGCGTCCGTAAGCCTGCGGGAACATGCACCCCACCTCGGTTGTCATCTGCGTCGGACTGCTTATTGAGACGTCCGCGTCGCCGATTGACGTCCATTGACAATCCGAAATCGCCAAGGCCGGCGGCACATCCACGACCGTCGCCGTAAATGTTCTTGTCGGGGACAGGCTTGACGGCGACCATTCCCCGGGCGTCACCTTAAGAGTCGGCTCGAATAGAACGAAGCTGTAGAAAGGAGGCTTGTACGTCCGCGCTTCGCTTTGCGACCACTGACCATCGCCGCTCTCGCCAGGCAGCTTCGCCCTGACGAAAAGCATGTCTTCCCGTGCCACGTCGTCGGACAGCGTGTAGGTGAAATTCGTTGAGCAATCAACGGAGGCGGCGAACGGGTATTCCACTCCCTTCTCCAGCAGAAAAACGTACTCGCCCGCGTTGGTGACGGCGACGGAGAGGTCGCCGATGGTGACGAGTGTCGTCTCTGGCGGATCTTCCGCGACGTCAATCGTAAGCTTGTACAGCCCGTTCGTAAGCCCAACACCTACCTGCGCGTCGACCCACGCCGCGTAGCCGCCAGAAGATGCAATCTCCGCTGCGTTCGTGAAGTTCGCCGCGACCCACTCCTCGTCTTGTCCAAAGCCAGAGTGGGCGAACGGCAGGACGCGTTCGATAAAGTTCGTCACGCCGCCCAGGACAATTCGCCTGTCGCCGTTTCGCAGGAGTTCCATCTCGGCGTCAACCATCACGGACGCGTTGGTGTGCAGCACCGCGTTGCGCCACGATATAGCGAAGGAGCCGCGTGCTGTCGCGCCGCAGGAGAACTCCGTAAGACCGGGGACGATTTCCAGTTCCGCGCCGACGCCGGCGACAGCATCCCTGTCGAACGGAGTTCGCCATATTTCGCCGAAGGCCCACACCTCCGCAGACGAGAGATGGTTCGTCCCTTCTGGGAACACCCATCCCTCGGGGAATTCGCACTTGAAGTGATCCATGTACGCGCCTCGAATGTTCCACGTGCGCGTGAAAAACTCGCTTTGCGAAAACAGCCCGGCAGGCCCCTCTGCCGCCAAGCACACCGGCGTCCCCTCACCTCTCTTCGCAGTTCTTCGCACATTCAGAGACTCAAGCGCGGAGATGCCTGCAGGCGCCCTGCGTCCTTTGCTCCTCTGCGCTTCTGCGTCTAAAACCCCTCCACTGACTCTATCGACGCCATTTGTCTTTGTCGCGCCGACCTCGAAGAACTTGGCGAGCGCGAGAACCATCACGAGGGCTGCGAATGGCGAGGCGACACGGCGCAGCTTCGCGAGCTGCCGGCGGACGGCGGACGCAAAGCTAAGCCACAGCCAAATTCCGAGACAGCCCAGCGCCAGCCACTTGCACACCGGCAACAGCACATCGCTCATCAACGACTGGATTTCGCCCGTCACCTCTTATGATTCTCCTTTTCGGCTCTCAAGTTGCAAATGTATTATACCATATTTTTCGTTTCGACAGTCAGGCGCTCTTGAAATTTGTGCTCGCGACCCCAAACCCCACCGCGGCACGGTAGGGGCTTGTTCATGGGAACCGTTGCCACCGCGGCATGGTAGGGGCCGACTACCAGGCGGCCCGAACCTTTCGGTTTTTTAACGGTGGGAGACGCGGTGGGAGACGCGGTAACCACCCCCTTTGTAACGCGGCAAGATGCCGCGTCTCCATTTTGCCGTTGCCATTCTCTAATACACGGGCCGCCTGGTGGCCGGCCCCTACCGGCGGGGCGGGCGGGGGC
>JAZQBR010000341.1:0-17708 GCA_045545855.1 Kiritimatiellia bacterium
CACCCAGGGCATGGACGACGACAACTCTCGCGGCGGATGCGGCGGCGGCGGATACGGCTACGTCAACGGCAGCGGTTCGCGGGAGAATGGCGTCTCCCATTGGGGCGTGACGGGCGGCAACGGCGGCTATGGCGCTGGCCACGGTTCGGACAGCCCGAACACTACGACCTACAGGGGCCCGGGCACGTCCGTTGCGGGCGACGGCTTTTTCCAATCCGCCGACACCCACTATTCGATCGAGTACACGCTGACTTTCTCCGACACATGGAGGACGAACGAGGTCCGCAACGTGAAGCTCGGCTATGAGATGCCGGCGGCTCCCGTGCTGCCGGCGCGCAACAGGTATGTTTTCAAAGGCTGGTATTCGGGCGACACATGCTACTACGACGCGAGCGGCGCGTCGCTCCGCACCGAATACGACCATGTCGGCGATCTCACGCTGACTGCGAAGTGGCAGCTCGAAGACAGCACTGCCGCCCTGACCGTGAACGGCACGGGAGTCGTACCGGGTGTGAGCAACAGCGGCGACGGCTGGAACTACGACAGCGCGTCGGGCATTCTTACGTTGAGCGCGTCGTCAGCGTATTCGATCTCCGGTTCGTCGCTCGACGGTGAAATAATCATACGGGTGACGGCCGAGTTGTGCGCTCTGTCGCTTGAAGGGCTTTCGATAGATTCCGGGAGCCGGGCAGGTGTCGCCGCCTTGACGCTTGCGGAGCACACATACGTGGTGGAGAACACCGTCTCGGCGAGCAGTTTCAAATCTGCCGACGGCTACCCGGGAATCATGCTGGAGGCCGACTCCAGAATCGTCCTCGGGGGCGAAGGCGAGCTTGTCGCGACTGGCGGGAAGGGCGCACATGACATTGGTTTCGCTTCCGGGATCACCGACTACGGGAAGATATTCATAGATGCTACGCAAGTAAATTTCCATCCCGGCACGGGCCGGATGCCGGGAGTCGTCGGGTCGGAGGGCGGCATCTATTTATGGGTGAGCGGCGCCAAGACAAGACTGTGGGCGGTGTCGGTGCCGGGTTTCGAGCCGGGCGCGGCCGTCGAGTGGTCCGGCATTTCGAGTGCGTACACTCCCACCTGCACCACGGCGGACGCGAACGGCGTGGCCTGGCTGTGGCTGCCGGACGACACGTACAACTTCAAGACGACGTCTTCGGGTCAGACGAGGTCGTGGGACGCGCGCGTCAATGGTGAGCACCGCGAAGCGAGGGAGCATGTCGAGACGGGGCTTCTTGTGGACGGCGAAGACATCGCGTGCCTCGCGCGCCCCGGCTGGTACTGGAACGAGACCGGCATGCTCTACATAACGAACGCCGGCCCGTTCACCGTCAGTGGCTCGACGAAAAAGATCGCCATCAGTGTCGAGGCTGACAGCACCTTGAAGCTCGACACCTCGCTTAGCATCGACTTCAGAAACGCGTCTCAGGTCTCGCCCATATCCATCAACAGCGGCGTTTCTTTGAGGCTTGAGCTTCTCGAGGGCTGTCAGGCCAATCTCAAGGCCGGCGTCGAAGCGGCGGCGGTGAGCGTGCCCGAAGGCTCGACGCTCACAATCGCCGGTGCCGGCGCGCTTACGGCGCAAAGCGGTAAACGCGCCGCCGGCATTGGTTCCAACAAAGACATAAAATGCGGCAAGATGCGCATCGAGGGCGGCAGGATCTCGGCTTATGGCGGCAGCTACTCGCCCGGCATCGGCGTTGGCGACGCGAATATCCACGGTGTTTCGGCAAGCGGCGAACTGGAAATCGCCGGCGGAACAGTCTACGCCCATAGAAGCTATGGGGAGTCGTCAGGCGGTTCGTGCGATATCGGCAGCAGCGATTTTGAGGATTTCAAGAGCGTAAAGATAACAGGCGGCTCGGTGTCGCCTTACAACGGCTTGATAGACCCACAGCCGGTGAACGGCGCGGGCGAGAAGCTGTACATGGTGACGGTTGGTGGTTTCGAGCCGCAGAGCCCCGTCGCCGGAGTGGAGATACCAACCGCGCCTTTATATGGGTTCGACGGCGTCTTGGCCGACGATCAAGGCAACATATACATTTGGCTCCCGAACGGGACGCACTACATCTTCATAGACGGCGTCGCCTATGTGGCCGATGTCGAGGGCGCCCCGGCGACGCCGCGCCTGTGGGAGTCGGCTCTCGCGATCGACGGCGAACCGATTGTGCAGCTCGGCTGCAAAGGGTGGCGCTACGACTTCGCGAGCGAGACGGTCGTATTCACGAACAGCCAGCGGTTCGTCGTCTCCGGCTCGACCACCAACGAGGTCTTGAGGGCGGCGGTAGACTGCTCGCTCATCGTAAGCAATTTGACTGTAGACGCGTCCAACGATGCCGGCAAGGCGCCGTTCACGGCGGCAGGCGGGGCGACGCTGACGATAGCGGGGGGCACTATGACGACGCGCGGCGGCGAAGACGCTTTGAGCGAGGGCGTTGTGAGAACCGTAGGAGGGTCGCTCAATTCGGGCTTTGCGGATTTTGGCCGTCGGCCCGTGAACCCGGCGGGCGAGGCCGCGTACATGGTTGTGGTAGAGGGCTTCGAGCCGGGCGCGATAGTTGTCTCGATAACGGGCGAGTCGGAGTTCGCGGCCGACATCTGCGGCTACTCGACCGAGGCGATGTACGCCGACGCGAACGGGAAGATATACATATGGCTCGCGAACGGCAGGTACGACTTCATCGTCGGTGTCGAGAAGGGCGGCGCAGTCGAGGCGACCGAGTATGTCGCCGATGTGAACAATGCGGACGCGGTCGCCTGCGAGTATCGCGGAACGGGGCTTCTCGTCGACGGGCGCGACGCAGGACATGGCGTGGGCGTCGGCTGGTATTCAGACTTCACCAACCAGGTCACGCTCGCCGAATCGCGTACATTTGGCTTGACAGGCGAGACGACAGTGATGGGCGTGCTGGCGGCGACGGATATGACTGTCGTCGTCTCGAATCTCGTCATACAAGGAACGCGCGTCGCCGAGACCGCGCCGTTCACCGTCGCAGACGGCGCGAACGTTCTATTGGAGACCTCGGCGACGAACAAGCTCTACTCGACAGTGCCGAGCGCGGCCGTCTACGTTCAGGCGGGCGCCGCTCTGACGCTGGGCGGAGAAGGCGTTCTCTATGCATACGGCGGCGAAGGCGAAGACAAGGCGTCGGCGGCGATAGGTTCCGGCTTCAGACAGGTGTGCGGCAAGGTGGTCGTCGCCGGCGGCGAAGTGCACGCCGTTTCGCGCGCCGACACGACGCCGGCGATTGGCGTCGGCGAGACTTACAATCTCACGATGAAGCTTGGCGGCGAGTTCGAGATAACCGGCGGCCTCGTATATGTCGCCGGCGGCAAGTACACGGCGGACATAGGACCGTCGCAGCACTCGGACTGCGGCAATGTGACGATAACCGGCGGCACGGTGTTGAGGGAAGATTTCCAGACTGCCGAGAAACCGGTCAAAATCGGCGCTTCGACGGTGACCTTGTGCGACAAGATCGTCATCGGCGGCGGGTCGGTCGCAGGGAGCATGTCGACGGTCTATCCGGCGGCTACGAACACGCTCGGCGAGGCCGTATACCCGGTAACCGTCGAGGGTCTGGAGCCGTTGCAGCGTATGAGCGGCGTGACGTGCCAGTACGAGTTCGGCCAAAACGACATCTTCGCCGACCGCGAGGGCAAACTGCATCTATGGTTCCCGAAAGGGTGGAACTATTTTCTCGTGAACGGTACGCCGTATCGCGTCAATGTAAAGTATGGCGGCGAGACGGCCGGCAAATGGATGTCGGGCGTGTACATAGACGGCATAGACGCCGCGTACGTGACATACGGCGCGTGGAAGCTCGTCGACCTCAACATCGACCTTACGAACGCGGCGCCTTACAGCATACACGGCGAGACGTCGGAGTTCACGATGCGCGCGCAGGCGAATCTCACGGCGAATTTGACGGGGCTAGCGATAACGCGCGCGGAAGATACGCGTTCGCCGGCCTTTCTTGTGGGCGGGACGATTGATGTGGCGATGACGCTGGCGGCGGAGAATACGATGTTGGGCGGGTACAGGTGCGCGGCCGTGCAGGTCGAGGGCGGCGGCAAGCTGACCATATCCGGCGACGGCCGGCTTGTCGCGCAGGGCGGCTTCGGTTCAGCCGGCATCGGCGGGGGCTACGAGATGTCAGACGGCGAAGTCGCGATTGACGGCGGCTACATCGAGGCGACCGGCGAGAAGTGGGGCGCCGGCATAGGGACGGGCTATATGGGCGGAAACTACACCGTCAGTATCAACGGCGGTAAAATCAACGCCGCGGGCGGTATTTCCTCGGCCGGCATAGGCGGCGGCAAAGGCAGCAAAGACGTGGCGATATACGTCACTGGCGGCGAGATCGCGGCTGCCGGCGGCAACTACGGCTCGGGCATAGGCTGCGGCGACGGCACCAGCGGTATCAACGCGATGAATGTGTCGGTCTCGATTTCGGGTGGCAAGGTGAAGGCGACATCTGGAGACAACGGCACGGCAATAGGTGCGTCCGACTGGGGCTCGTGCGGTACCGTGGCGATTTCGGGCGGCACAGTTTACGCGATTGAATACGGTGGTGAAGGCTATGGGCGCATCGGCTCATCTTTAGGGAGCGGCGTCGCAGAGGCTGTGGTAATAACCGGCGGCGCGATATACTCGACCACCAACAATGTGAGCCCGGCCGCGGTCAACGGCCTCGCCCAGCCCGTCTTCCCGGTCGATTTCGATCTTGAAGATCAAGACGCCAAGGTCGCCGCCGTCAATCTTGATTTGAGCGGCTACCCGGCATACGGCGTCAAAGACCTCTATACCTGCGACGGCGGCTACGCGAGACTGTGGCTGCCGTCGACCGGCGGCAAGCCTCTAAAGATTACAATTACGATGAATGACGGCGAGAAGTTCCATTTCTGCTGTTCCATCGGCGATGACGGCACCGTTACCCATCTCGAGTTCTTAACCGTGAACGACGAGTTTGTCGTGTCCGGGGCGGACGCCTCGGGCAACGGGTGGACGTACCGGGCGTCGACACGCATCGTCTCGCTCCTGGCCGATGCCCAGATTGACGGCCTGTCGACGAACGGCGCGTTCAGGCTTCATGTACCCTCCGGTGGAGCGGGCAACATCAACCTGCACAGGCTCGCGCTCGTCGCGCAAAACATGAAGGAATGGTCGGCGGTAGTCGTCTCGAACGATGTCGCGATGACCGTCTCGCGCTCGAATACGGTTTATGCGGCCGGCAATTACGCGGCCGGCATCGAGGTCGCGACCGGCGCCTCGCTTTCGATTCTGGGCGACGGTTTTCTGGAGGCGAAAGGCGGGCCGTACGGCGCGGGCATAGGCTCGCGCGGCTATAAACTGGTGCCGGGCAGGATAGCGGTGGAATCAGGGCTGATCACGGCGCGCGGCGGCGACAAGGCGGCCGGCATAGGCGGCGGGCTCAACTGCAATCTTGCGGCGGGCGGCGTCGTCATATCGGGTGGTGTAGTGAGAGCCTACGGCGGCATAAACGCCGCCGGCGTCGGCCCCGGCAACGCCACGCTCCAGGTGCCGGACGTCCCCGAAAGCGCCGTCACCGTCTCGGGCGGCACAGTTCTAGCCTGGGGCGGGGAGAATCCGCGCCAGACGGGCGGCTTCGGCGGCTCGAAGAGCCAGTCCGACCTGATATTCAGCCTCGGCACGACCTATGATGTGGCCGGCTACAAATACAAGCCGTTCGTCGTGACGGGCGGGAGCATCGTACCGCAGGCCGAGTCGATAGGCGTCGTCGCGCCGCGTCCGGCTGGAGCCGACGGCACCGAGCTTTACAGCGTCACGGTCGAGAATCTCGAGTCGAATACCGCGGTCGATATCAAGTGTGACGACATACCCGGGAGCTTTGGCTTGAACGACATCTACACTGATGACAAAGGGCGCGTCTCGATATGGCTCGCGCCCACCAACCACTCGCGTGTGCTGAACGTGAACGGCAAGTACTTCAAGACCGACTACCCGTACACCAACACGGTGCACAATTCAATCTATTACGCCGATGTGACGCTTGACGCGGCGACAGACGGCAGCGATACGCGTCCGGAGGTTGTAGACATGGACGGCGAGACGCTCTACAAGGTGACGATCCCGGGGCTGGACGGCGAGGCGGTCGCGGTCGCCGGGCTTGAAGAGCAGGGTGTCGCTTGCACGACGGTCGACGGCGACGGCTCTGCGATTATCTACCTGCCGGACGGCGAATACGGTTTCGAGGCGGGCGGGCGGCAGTGGAGCGTTGCCGTCGCGAGCAGTGCGGCGACGGCGAGCGAGACCATCCCGGCGGGGCCGACGCTGACGGGCTTTTCGGTCGGTGGAGGCGGCGTGAAGCTCACGCTGCCAATCTCTGCGGTTTCGGGGGCGAAGACGCGGGCGAGCCTCAAATCGGCCGCAGGCGGCGCGTCCGCCGCAGTGAGCGTCTACGTGTCGCCGACGCTGCCTTTCCCGGCGGAGCCCGAGGAGGTCGATTTGACGCAATGCGAGACGACAGACAACGGCGACGGCACGGCGACCGTCACAATACCGCTGGGCGGCGAGGTGCGGCGCATGTTCTACAAAGTGGAAAGGTCGAAGTAGAAATATGCCAACTGCACGCTAGCCATGCGGCGCGAAATATGATACAATATGGGATGTTCGAGGTGGTAAAATGACAATAGAGCCTGTAGAGATATCGACGAACCGCTACGCGCAGCCTGGGTCTGACGCGGTGTGTCTGTATTCCAACGGCGCGGCAGACGGTCTTACGATCGGCCAGCTGATGATATCGGTCTGTCTCAGAACGGCGATGGCCTACGAGGCGCAGAGCGTCAACAAGATGAATTCGCTCACCGCGAGCGCGAGGATCGTCGAGCAGGCGACGGAGTGGGTTGACCGTATTCTCAACGGCACGGCGAGCTGGACGCGTGCGAAGACATTTCTGACCGGCACTCTCGGCCTTACCGAGACGGAGCTGCCCGAGAACATCAAAACCTACAACAACAGGCTTCGCGCGGCCAGCGCGGCCACCACCAAGATCAACGCGCTGATGCAGTCGCAGCAGCAGGACATGGTTCTGTTGCAGTCTTACGTGAGCCGGCGCGATGTGGCGTTCTCGTCGTCCACCAACATAGTGCGCGCGTTCGGGCGCTCGCAGAGCAATATGGCTAACCACATCTAGTCAAGGGAGCGTAGACAGATTATGGCTATAGAGACAGTTGAGTTCGACCTTTCGATGGCCGATGTCGACACGGGCGCCTACCTTACGGCGCGCACGTACAACATAACCGTTACCGACGCCGACGGGGTCACTGTCACGACGCTCGAAGGCCTTTCGATAGGCCAGCTCGTAATGGCGCTCTGCCTCGAGCGCGCGGTCGAGATGGAGAATAAAATCATCGAGACGATGAATTCGCTCAATACGACATCGTCGCAGCTTCAGGCGCTTACCGAGATTGAGACCGCGATAGTCGAGAAGAACGGCCGCAACGGCGAGTCGCTTACATTGAGCAGCCAGACTGTCAAATACAATGACGGGCTTTACCAGTATGACGAGTTTCTCGAGCAGGTGATCGGGCTTTCGTCCATACCCGCGACGGCGAGCTCGGAGAGCACCGACCTCATCAACGACATCGAGAAGGCGATGGACCAGCGCAACTCGATGAACCAGCAGACTATGATCGGTTTGCAGTCTGCGACGAGCAAGCGCGACCAGTCTTACGACATGATCGCGAACATCTCGAAGAGCCTCAATCAAATTCAGGTTGGCATAGTCAACAACATGTGACGTCTGACAGATGGCTGGCCTCGATGAAGCTCCTGGCGGCTGCCGCACGCGCATCGCGTTCTTCGGGCGGCGCAATGCGGGAAAGTCCACTCTCATAAACGCGCTCACCGGCCAGGATGTCGCGATTGTCTCGGATGTCGCCGGCACCACGACCGACCCTGTTTCCAAGGCGATGGAGATTTTGCCGCTCGGCCCGTGCCTTGTAACCGATACGGCCGGGCTGGACGACGTGGGCGAGCTTGGCGCGATGCGAGTGGCGAAGTCGCTGGCCGTTCTCGAGGTCGCCGACATCGCGGTTTTGGCGATACCCGCCGGCGTCGAGCCGGGCGAGGTCGAGTCGCGCGTCAGGGCCGAGTGCCAAAAGCGCGGCGTTGCGCTCGTCGTGGTGCGCACGAAGACGGACCTCGCGCCCGGCGCGCCTGTCGGTCCTGGCGAGGTGGCCGTCGCCGCGCCTGCGGGAGTGGGCGTCGAGGAGTTGCGCGACAGGCTGGCGAAGACCGTCCCCCAAGAAGCCCCCGCCCCGCTTGTCGCCGATCTTGTCGCCCCCGGCGACATCGTTGTCTGTGTCTGCCCGATCGATGCGGCCGCGCCAAAGGGGCGGCTTATTCTGCCGCAGCAGCAAGTTATACGCGAGCTGATCGAAAGCGGGGCCGTAGCGGCCGTCTGCCAGCCGGCGGAGCTCGCCCGCCTTGTCTCGCGACTGGGGCCGGGGAACATCCGCTTCGTTATAACAGACTCGCAGGCGTTCGAGGCCGTCGACGCGGCTCTGCCGCCGGAGGTGCCGCTCACGTCTTTTTCGATAGTCTTCGCGCGGCAGAAGGGCGATCTCGCCGCGCTTTGCGCCGGGGCTGCGGCGATTCGCGGTCTCAAGGATGGCGACCTCGTGCTTGTCTCCGAAGGCTGCACACATCGCCGCCAGTGCGGCGACATAGGCACTGTCAAGCTGCCGGCCTGGCTGCGGCGGTTCACAGGCAAGAATCTCAGGTTCGGGTTTTCATCGGGCGGCACGTTCCCCGTGGACGCGTCGAGCGCCGCGAAGCCCAAGCTGGTCGTGCATTGCGGCGGCTGCATGCTGACGCGCCGCGCGGTAATGGCGCGCATAGAGCGCTGCGAGGCGGCCGGGGTGCCTATAGTCAATTATGGCGTTGCGATAGCGCTCATGCACGGCATTGTCGCCCGCCCCGGGTCGTGCATGGTCGAAAGGCGCAGCCGTCGTCCGGGCGGGTTTTGACGCCTGAAAAGTGCGCCATCAGGCGCCGGGCCGAGCGGCCTTGCGCCATTCGCTCATTGTCATGCCGGTTTCTTGTTTGAAAATGCGGCAGAAGGTCGTCGCAGAGTCGTAGCCGCACATGTTCGCGACGGCCGAGATTTCGCGCGAGGGGTCCGATAGAAGTCGCATGGCCTCTCTCAAGCGCACGGCGCGTATTTCTTCCAGGACGGAGCGGCCGGTCGCTTTTCTGAAACGCATTTCGGCAAGGCGGCGGGAGCAGTTGAAGGTCGCGAGCACGTCTTTCGCCTGCAGCCCCTCGCAAGCCTTGGCGAGTATCAGCTCGGCGGCCTGCAGCGCAGCCCGGTCGGTCTGCAGAAACACTCTTGAAGAGCCGCGCCTCACAAAACCCAGCGGGGGTATGACTACGCTGGGTTTCTCCCTCGTCTGCCGTGTTATGAGCTGGTGGAGTATCTGGCCGGCGCGGTAGCCGGCCGTGCGAAAATCGAGCTCGACGCTGCTCAGCGACGGGTTTGTCATGTTGCAGATGGCGGTGTCGTTGTCGACGCCGACGATTCTGCACTCGAAGGGCACTTCTATGCCGGCCGCACGGCAGGCCGCGATGACGTGCATGCCTATGATGTCGTTGGCGGTCATAAGGCCTATCGGCCGCTTGAGGGTCTTGAGCCACTCGGCGCAGCTGCGGCTCAGTTCGGCGAGGTTCGGCACAGGCTTTGAATAGTCGATGTTGAATACGCACGCATTGAGGCCGTGGCGCTTGGCGAGCGCCATGAACTGCGCGCCCCGGTTCTCGGACCATACCCTCTTCGCAGGCCATGGCGCGAAGGCGTATGTCGCGCACTCCTGCCTGAGAAGCTCCTTCATGGCGAGCTGGGCGGCCGCGGCGGAATCGGTGGAAACAATGGCATACTCCTCCTGCAAGCTCGGCGGGTAGCAGTCTTGAAGTACGGTCGTCTCCGGCGAAAAGAGATCGGCGTTGTATTCGGTGTGCCCGTCGTTTGTGCTCAGTACCGACCCTGCGGGGCGCCAGTAGTCGATCAGCTCTTGCAAATCGTCTGCATCCACCGGGTCGGAGTGGCAGTGGATGTTCCACCCCGCTTCGCGGGCGAATGCGCCGAGCCCCTCCAGTCGCAGCCGTCCGGCGGATGTATCGAGCTTGTGGAAGAAAAGTACGGTTTCCATGCCTTGGCGGGTATGATACCATAAATCCGCGCGCCGCGCAACAGGCCGGCCGTAACCAATTACCAATTCCCAATACCCGAAATTTTTGGTATACTATCTGCCATCGTGAACTGAAAGGCGCGGCAACATGAAAATTGCGGTTATCGGCGATGGCGGATGGGGCACGGCTAACGCCATGCTTCTGTGCGGCTACGGGCATGACGTCACTGTATGGGGGGCGTTTCCTGATTATATAGAGGAGCAGCGGCGCACGCGCCGCAACGATCGCTTTTTGAAAGGCGTGACGCTGCCTCAAGCGTTGAAGCTGACGGCCGACCGCTGCGAGGCGGTGGAGAACGCCGACATAGTCGTTCTCGCGCCGCCCTCGAAGTACTTCGCCTCTGTCATGGAGGGGTTCAAGGGCCTCATAACCGGCGACCAGCTCGTCGTCTCGCTCACGAAGGGTCTTTGCGAGAAGACAAACAAGCGCATGACCGTGCTGGCGGGCGAGATACTGGGCGTGAAAGACGTAGTCGCTCTCGCGGGCCCGACCCACGCCGAAGAGGTGAGCCGCGGCATACCGACGACGATTGTCGCCGCATGCGCCGATCTTGACAAGGCGAGGACCGTCCAGAAGGTCTGGTCCGGCCCGCTCTTTCGTGTCTACACGTCGACCGACCCTGTCGGTGTCGAGATCGGCGGGGCTGTCAAGAACGTGATTGCGATTGCCGTCGGCTGCTCCGACGGGATGGGCTTCGGCGACAACACGCGCGCGGCTCTCATTACGCGCGGGCTCGCCGAGATGAAGCGCTTCGTCATACGCTACGGCGGCAAGGCGGAGACGCTGTCGGGCCTCGCGGGCATAGGCGACCTTATTGTCACTTGCACGTCGGTGCACTCGCGAAACCACTCCGTGGGCGAGCGCCTGGGGCGCGGCGAGAAGATAGGCGATATACTCGGCTCGATGCAGATGGTCGCCGAAGGCGTATGGAACTCGAAAGTGGTCCACGGCATTGCGCGGGAGCTGGGCGTCGAGATGCCGATCTGCGACCTCGTTTACGCGCTCTGCTACGAGGGCTTCGACGCGCGTCTGGCGGTCGAGCGCATGATGGGCCGCGAGCTCAAGAGCGAGGAGTGATGGACCGCGGTCTCGCCATCATACTGGGTTTTGCCGCATTCGCTTTCGGGGCGACGATCGCCTCTTTTCTCAATGTTGTCATTTGGCGCGTGCCGCGCGGCGAGTCCATCGTCTCGCCGCCATCACACTGTCCGAAGTGCGGCGCGGCGATACGCTGGTGGCAGAATGTGCCGATTCTCTCCTACCTCGCCCTGCGCGGCAGGTGCGCGAGCTGCCGCGAGCCTATCTCGCCGCGCTATCCCGCCGTCGAGGTTCTCGGCGGCGCGCTCTATCTCGCCGCGCTCTGGCGGCTTACGGGCGGCTTTCAGGCGTTGACGCCGTGGATCGGCGTCGAGCTCGTTTTCTGGTGGATCTGGCTCGCCCTCATGATCGCGGGTTCGTTCATCGACTTCGACCATCAGCTGCTGCCCGACTTCACGACCGTCGGCGGCATGGTGCTCGGCCTCGTCTTCGCCGGCGCGGAACTGGTGCGTTTTCTTCTCACGACCGAAATCGTCTCGCCCGGCTGGTGGGACTATTCCTGCGGCTTTGTCATGTCGCTCGCCGGGCTTCTGCTCGGCTTCGGCCTTCTTTGGCTCGTACGGCGCCTCGGCACGATGGCTTTTCGCCGCGAGGCGATGGGCGAGGGCGACGTCTATCTGATGGGCGCGGTCGGCGCCATGTTCGGTCCGTACGCGGTGCTTGTCGCGCTGATAGTATCGGCCTTCGCCGGCTCGCTCGCCGGCGTCGCCATGCTGCTACTTAAAAAAGCCCGCCTCGGCGGGTTCACAGAGATACCCTACGGCCCGTATATCTGCCTGGGGTGCCTCGCGTGGATGTTCCGGGGCCCGGAGCTGATGCTCTGGTACATCGGGCTTCTCGGGCTTGACAAATGACAACCAACCAGAAGGGACAGAAATAAAATGCACACCGTACTAAGCCACCCGCTCGTCAGCCACCGAGTGACGCTCATGCGCGACCACGAGACGCCGCCCAAGCTTTTTCGCGAACTGGTCAACGAGATTACGACCTTTCTCGCCTACGAAGCACTGAAAGACATCCGCACGCGTCCCGTCGACGTCATCACCCCCGTCGCGAAGGCCAAGGGCGAGCGCGTCGACGAGCCGCGCATCGTCCTGGTGCCGATTCTCCGCGCCGGCATGGGCATGTTGGACGCGATGCTGCACGTGCTGCCTTACGCCAAGGTCGGTGTTCTGGGCATGCAGCGCAACGAGGCCACGGCCGAGCCAGTGCCGTACTACGCGAAAGTGCCGCCGGCCAAGGACGGCGAGGAGCTTGCCCTCGTCATCGACCCGATGCTCGCGACAGGCGGCAGCGCCTGCGACGCCGTCATGCAGCTCAAGAAGCTCGGCTACAAGCGCATAAAGTTTCTGAATCTCATAAGCGCGCCGGAGGGCATCGCCAAGTTTGAGAAAGACCACCCCGACGTGCCGGTGTTTACCGCCGCAAAGGACGAGAGGCTCAACTCCCACTTCTACATAGTCCCCGGTCTCGGCGACGCGGGCGACAGAATATTCGGTACACTTTAACAGGCCCGCGCCCAAGCGCCAAAAAGGAGAATCACCATGTCAGCAGAAATAGACAACAAGACAGTACAGGAGGCGATTCGCCGCCTTGAAACCAGCATCATGGAGGACGGCAAGGTCGACAAGGCCGAAACCGAACTGTTGCTGAACTTCGCCAAACCCCTGGCGGCGACGAATTCCGATATGGCGGACTTCGTCCGCGCGCTCGAAGACGTGCGCGCCGACGGCGTCATAACCCACGAAGAGTCGATACGCATCGGCGCGCACTTGAAGTGGTTGGCCCGCGAGACGGCGCCGACAAAACCCGACACCGGCTTCTTCGGTCGCCTCTTCAAGCTCAATACGAACCGCACCACCTTCAAGACCGAGGTTGTCGCCGGCGTCACGACGTTCATGACCATGGCGTACATTCTCGCGGTCAACCCGAACATTCTTTCGGCCGCGGGCATTCCGCGCGGCGGCGTGTTCATGGCGACTGCGGTAGCCTCGGTCGTCGGCACTCTTCTTATGGCGCTGATGTCCAACTATCCGTTCGTGCTCGCCCCGGGCATGGGCCTGAACGCGTTCCTCGCGTTCACGGTCGTGCTGGGCATGGGCTACAGCTGGCAGTTCGCGCTTCTCGCCGTGTTCGTCGAAGGGCTCATCTTTCTCGCGCTCTCGCTTACCCCGGTGCGCGAAGGCATATTCAACTCGATACCCATGACGCTAAAGCGCGCGGTCGCGGCCGGTATAGGCCTCTTCATCTGCTTCATCGCGCTGCAGACGGCCAAAATCGTCGTCGACAGCCCAGCGACGCTCGTCTCGCTCGTCAAGTTCAACCAGGTGGACTTTCATACCCAGGGCATCACCGCCACGCTGGCTCTCGCCGGCACGGTGCTCACCGGCTTCATGCTCGTCAAGGGCTGGAAGGGCGCCATACTCTTCGGCATTCTCGCGACCTGGATCATGGGCATGATAGCCGAAGCGACCGGGCTCTTCGTGCCGAATCCCGAGGCAGGCTTCTTCTCGACCTACCCGAGCTTCTCGATGGGCGACATAAAGGCGACGTTCGGCGAGTTCGGCCAGACAATCGGTGCGGTGTTCCATTCCGAAAACTGGTCCCACACCGTGGGCGGCGAGACCGTCGGCTCCGGCTGGGCTCTCGCGAAGTCTCTCGACTTTCTCATTGTGATGTTCGCATTCTTCTTCGTGGACCTCTTCGACACGCTCGGCACGCTCATCGGCGTGTCGATGAAGGGCGGTTTTCTCAACAAGGAGGGCAAGCTCCCCCGCATCTCCGGCGCTCTCTGCGCGGACGCGATCGCGACTTCGGTGGGCGCCGTCTTCGGCACCTCTACGACCACGACGTTCGTCGAGTCGGCCTCGGGCGTCGTCGCCGGCGGCAAGACCGGTCTTACGGGCGTCGCTGCCGCGGTGCTTTTCGCGCTCGCGATATTCTTCGCGCCGATTTTCCTCGCGATACCGGGTTTCGCGACGGCCCCCGCGCTCATCATTGTAGGCTACATGATGATTTCGTCGTGCGCCGACGTCGATTGGCGCGATGCCGGCGAGGCCGTGCCGGCGTTCCTCACGATCGCCGCCATGCCGTTCGCCTACTCCATCTCTGACGGCATCATGTTCGGCGTTATTTCCTACACCCTTATCAACGCTTTGGCCGGCAACTTCAAGCGCATCCATTGGATCATGTATATTCTTACGGTGCTCTTCGTGGCCAAGTACGTGATGATGGTCGGCTGACCGGGGGCGGACCATGGCAGAGCGCGCCAGACGGGTCATAGTTACGGGCTCCAGCCGGGGCATCGGGCGGGCGGTCGTTCTCGACCTCGCCCGTGCCGGCTACGACCCGGTCGTGCACTGCCGGCGCTCGCGCGATGCGGCCGAGGCGCTCGCCCGCGAGCTGCGATCGCTCGGCTGCACCGGCGACGTGCTCGAGTTCGATGTCGCCGACCGCGCCGCCGCCAAGGCCGCGCTTGACGGCTGGACGGCCGCGAACGGTGCGCCGTACGGGGTTGTAGTCAACGCCGGCATTGTAGCAGACTGCGTCTTCCCGGCGATGGAAGACACCGATTGGGATCGCGTCCTCGACGTCAATCTCGGCGGCTTCTACAATGTCCTCAAGCCGCTTGTGCTGCCGATGGTGCAGGCCCATGTGCGCGGACGCATCGTCGTTATGTCGTCCGCCTCGGGCGTCGCCGGCAACGCCGGCCAGACCAACTACGCGGCGGCGAAAGCCGCTCTCGCGGGCGCAGCCAAGTCGCTCGCTGTTGAGCTGGCGCCGCGCGGCATAACAGTAAACTGCGTGGCCCCCGGCGTAATCGAGACCGGCATGACCGCCGGCCTCGTCAAGAACCCTGCCGCGCTCGCCGCGATACCGATGCGTCGCTTCGGGAGCCCCGAAGAGGTCGCTTCGGTCGTGCGCTTTCTAATGTCCGAAGGCGCATCTTACGTGACGCGCCAGGTAATACAGGTAAACGGCGGCATGCTCTAGCCGCCTGAAGGAGACGTATGCAACTTAAGATTAATAAAGAGTTTTTAAAGCGCCACCTTTTCGCGCTCGCTGTCTTTCTTGCGCTTGGCGGGTGGTTCGCCTATGACGCTTTCGTGCGCTATCCCGCGACTCCGGCTCGAGCGCTTTACGCGTCGATCGAGCGCTCCGAACCGCCAGAGGTGATGACTGAACGCGCTCTAGAGGACTTCAAGGCCCAGAAGACCTCCACCCAGAGGCTCTTCGCCACGCTTACGCTCGCCGCCGCGGCGCTCGTCGCTCTGCATCTTCTCTGCATCGCGGGCTTCAAGTTCTCGTTCGACGACGATGGTTTTGTGCTTTCCGGCAGACGCATGAAGTGGGCTGATGTGAAGCGTGTCGACGAGTCGAAGTGGAACTCCAAGCGCATACTCGTCATTTTCGGGGACGACTGGCGCGCCAAGCTCGACGCCTGGCACCACGAAGGCGTCACGGAGTTCCGCGAAAAGCTGGCCGGGAAGTCCGCCAAGGCATAACGAAAGGGGTGCCGGCGGCTATCTCGCGCCAGAGCTGAAGAGAGGCGGCGAGGCGACCGCCGCCGCAGATGTGTACGCGCTTGGCGTCACGTTCTTTCGTCTTCTCACGGGGCTGTGGTACGAGCCGGGTACGGATGCTCTGAGTCTTCTCGAGCCGCTCGAGGGGCCGTGGTGCGAGATTCTGCCGCCGATGCTCGCCGATGAGCGCGGGCTTGAGGCCGACAGCGACGACGTCGTGCAGGAGATTTTCATGCGGCTTGTAGCGGTATTGCGCGACGGACGTGTCAGAATCGGCGGCGACGCGGGCAGGTTCCGCCGGTATCTCGCGACGCTCGTCAGGAACGAGCTGATCAGCCGCTGGCGGAAAAACGCCGCGCGCGGCGCTGGCGTCAGCGTGTCGCTGGACGATCCATCTTCTGGCGTTGAGCCGTCGGTCGACTCTGATGTCGCGGCGGTGGTCGACGCCAAATGGCGACTTGCGCGGCACAGGGCGGCTGTCGAATGGGCGCTGACGAAGACTGCGCTTTCAGCGCAGTCGAAGGCGGTTTATCGCGCTTATGCGCTCGACGGGCGTCTGATCGGCGAGGTCGCCGCCGAGTTCGGCATCCCGCGCAACTCCGTCTCGCAGATTAAAACCCGCGTGGAGCGGATGGTCGCCGCGATCGAGGCGGAATTTTAGTTTTTTCATTTTTTGCTGTCATTCCCGTTGCGCCGCTGCGTGTAATATGAATGGCGGCTGGTATCCCGAAGGGCGACGGCGGCGGCGCATTGGCGTTTTTCGCACACACAAACGCGAAAATATGCTATAATGTCTGCTGTAGTCACTCCGCAGGAAGACTGGTAATCATCCGTAAAGGTGGGCTCAACGCTAAGGCATACTGCCTTTGGCGCACATTGACCGTGCGCGAAAGAGCGGTTTTGTCCCCGCGTCGCGTTACCTTTCGGGCATACCAGTCGCCTCTGCGGGACGCACGCGGGGGCGTCTTTTTCCACGAAGCGCCGCCGCAGTAAAACGGTCGAAGGCAAAGAAAGGAATAATCGGATGAATAAGATAGGTTTCGCGGCGCTTGCATCGCTCGTTACTGGTATTGCGGTCGCATATCCCACAAAGCAGGAACTCGCCGAGGCGAGGCCGCTGGTGGCCGAGCTGATGAATCCCGTGCTGGCGGAATACAGAAGCAAGGCAAAATCGGCCTCTGATGTCGCCCAAACCTCGATTTTGTATTCAGAGTCTGCTAAAGGCGAGGCTGTCAAATACCTTTTTCTTCGCAGCGCGGTTGGCTATTACATAAAGAATGGCGATTTCGGCAAGGCAGCCGACGCCGTCGACAGGCTGAAAACCAGCATCAAGGGCGTGCCGCCAACCGATATCGTTGATATCATTTCATCTGCGTTGAGCAAGGAGAACGCCCGCAAAGCCCCGCGCCTCAGTTCGCAGCTTCAGCTTGCCCAGGCTCAGACGCGGGCCGCGAGGGATGCCCGAAAGCTGCGCGAGCAGCTCAAGCAGGTGAAGACCGAGCCTGTTATGCGCCAGTATGCAGAGGCTTTGGCGCTTCAAGGCAATTGGAAGGGCGCACTGGCCGAGCTCTTGAAGATGAGCGGTGAGATCGGCAAGCTCGCCAAGGCCGAAGCCGCAGGTACTGCCGGCGCTGTTGAGCTCGGCGATTTTTGGTGGGACTACAAGACCATCTATTCTGGGGGCGAACAGATTTTTCGCGAGCGCGCGGCGAACTACTATCGCAAGGCGATAGCCGACGGCAAGGTGGGCGGTCTCAAGCGCACTCTTGTCGAACAGCGTCTCGCAACACTTGCGCTTCCCGATGTTGACAATGGTAGGGGGCGATCACCGAGCGCCCCGC
>JAZQBR010000342.1:0-2546 GCA_045545855.1 Kiritimatiellia bacterium
GCACGCGGGGGTGGTGCTGACAGGCGGGGGCGCGGCCATGAACGGGCTCGTCACGCTCGTGCAGCGCGAACTCGGGCTGCCTGTCAGAACCGGGCGGCCAGTGCATGTCGACGGGCTCGACGACGAAGAGTCGCCGGCCTCGTTCGCCGCAGTCGCGGGCGCGCTCATGTTCGCCCACCGCAACTACGAGCGCAAACCCCTTCTGCCAAGCATTTTCAAAGGACTCTTCAAATGAACGAAAATCCGTCCCTCATCCTGATAGGCATAGGCGGCGCGGGCTGTGCAATCGCCCACGGCGTGAGCCGCGCCTTCGGCGAGTCGATGAGATACGCGCTGATCGACACCGACGCGGCGTCCGACAGGCCCGGCGCGCCCTTTTGCCTCATAGGCGGCGAGCGCCTCTCGGGCCACGGCTCGGGCGGCGACATTCTGCAGGCGCGGCTCTCGGCCGAGGACTCCCTCAAGTCGATAGGCTCCACCTTCGAGGGCGCGCGGCTCGCGGTCGTAGTCGCCTCGCTTGGCGGCGGCACGGGCGGCGGCGCGACGCTTGAGATCGTCAAGCATCTCGAGAACTGCGGCATTTCGACAATAGTCTTCGCGACTCTGCCTTTCGCCCTCGAGGGAGACGAGCGCCAGCGCCGCGCGCGCGGCGTCATGTCGATGATAGAAGAGGAGGCGAGCGCGGCCGTGTTCACAAGCCTCGACAAACTAGTCGGAGACGTCGACAATATGGACCTCGCCATGCGCCTCGCCATCGACACCCTCGCTTCAGGGGTGACGCTCTTCTGGCGCCTCCTCGAAAAGCCCGGCTACATAAGGCTCGACGCCGAGCGCGTCAGGCGCATCGTCGCCCACGCCGGGCGGGGCCGCTTCGCAACCATCACGGTGCAGGGGCCCGACCGCGCCGAAGCCGCTGTCGACGCGCTCGCCCGAGCCCCCCTTCTCGCCGCCGCCTCGGGGCCGGTAGGCTCGATTCTCTGCGGCATACTCGCCGGCGAGGACCTGCGGCTGTCGGAGGTCGGGCGCATAGCCGAAGGCGTGAGGGACGCCTTCGGCCGCAGGGCCGTCTTCGACCTCGCGACGGTCAATGACGAGACTACTTTCACGGGACGCATTTCGGTCGCCGTGCTGCTCTTCGAAACCGGCGACGACGCCGAAGACGGCGACGGCAAAAAGCCGGCCGCCGCCGGCAGACGCGGCAGACGCGGCAAAAACCTGCTGGCGCAGGGTCCGCAGGGCCGCGGACGCTTCAACAACGTGGAGCCCACCGTCTGGAACGGACAAGATCTGGACGTACCAACATTCATCAGGCGAAACATCAACCTCGACTTCTGACAAAATGACGCCAAGAGACGGACATGTCAGGGTTCTGCCGCTGCATGTGGCGAACAAAATCGCGGCGGGCGAGGTCGTGGAGCGTCCGGCATCGGTCGTAAAGGAACTTATCGAGAACGCGCTGGACGCCGGCGCCAAAAACATCAAGGTCTCGATCACCCAGGGCGGACGCAAGCTCGTCGCCGTGCAGGACGACGGCTGCGGCATGACGCGCGACGACGCCGTGCTGTCGCTCGAACGCCAGGCGACTTCGAAGATACTCGATGTCGACGATATCGAGCAGATTGACACGCTCGGCTTCAGGGGCGAGGCGATACCTTCGATAGCGTCCGTCTCGCGCTTTACGATAACGACGCGCCGCCACGACAGCGACGAAGGCACAATGGTGCAGGTCAACGCCGGTATTCTGGCCGAGGTGCGCGCGGCCGGGTGCCCGGCAGGAACGCTCGCAGAAGCAAGGGACCTCTTCTGCAACGTCCCTGCGCGGCGAAAGTTTCTGAGATCGTGCGCGACCGAAGAGAGCCATATCAAGAATGTATTCACGCTCCATGCCCTCGCCCACCCCTCGACCGGATTCTCGCTCACGATAGACGGACGCGAGACATACAACCTCGCGCCGGGCGCGACGCTCGCCGACAGAGTGGCGGAACTCTTCGGGGCCGATTTCGCGGCCGACCTTATACCGCTGGGCGGCGAGGCTGACGGCGATACGGCGGCGGGCGTTCGCGTCACGGGTTTTATCGAGCGCCCGAACATGAACACCCCGACGCGCCGCGACCAGTATGTATTCGTGAACGGTCGCCCGGCGAGCGCTCCCTCGATAGCCTACGCCCTTCGCGAGGCGTATCCGAAGCGGCAGGGCGACGTGAGGCCAGCCGTCGTAATGTTCGTCGACCTGCCGCCGGACCAGGTGGATGTAAACGTACACCCTACGAAAAAAGAGGTTAGATTCAGAAACAACGCATCCGTAAAACAGACGATCGTCGCCGCCGTCGAGCGCGCGTTCGCGCGCGGATCTGTCGCGGCCCCGGCGCCGCCGCAAACGCCGTTAACGCCGCCTGCGGCGCACCCCCAGACGCCGGAGCCGCCGCGTCCGGCGCTGGCGCCCTCGCCAGCGGCGCCGAGTGCGACGCCCGCCGCACCTGTGGCATCTGTAGCGCCAGAAGCGTCCGCGGCGCCTTTTGGAGCGCCCCGGCCCCCCGGGCCGCACC
>JAZQBR010000343.1:0-26127 GCA_045545855.1 Kiritimatiellia bacterium
GGCGCGATGATCGCGTTGACGCGGCTGCCGTCGGGCAGGCGCGCGTCGACGTAAGGCTGAGACTCGTCTATGCGGCGGCCGAGCGGCGCGACAATGCGCTCTATAACAGCGAGCACGCTCGCGTCGTCGGTGAACTGGCAGTCTGAAAGCTGCAGACGCCCGCCACGCTCGATGTACACCTTGTCGGGCCCGTTGACCATAATCTCGCTCACAGAGTCGTCGGCCAGCAGCTCTTCGAGGGGCCCGAGACGCATCGCCTCGTTGAACACATCGTCTTCGAGACGGACGGGGTCGATCGCCTCCGGTAGGCGTCCGCGCGAAACAACCTCGTCGATAATCTGGCGAATCTTTTCGCGCGCGGTCTCCTCCAGGCCTTCGCGGTCGACGCCTTGAAGGGTGAGGCGCTTCATGTCCATGCGCTTGAGAAGCTCGTGCTGAATCTGCTCCTGGACGCTGCGGCGAAGCTCGCGGTCGGGGTCGGCTGGCGGGGCCTCGGGCCCGGCACCCGCAGACCCGTCGCCGCCATCGCCGCTTGCGGCGCCCGCGCCTGCGGCCTCGCCCGCACCGGCGTCGAACGCGGACGCCGCTTCGGGCGCGGGCTCCGGCGAGGCCTCGCTCACGCGGAACATGCTGGAGCCTATCTGCACAATCTTGCTGCCATCGAGCTCGACCGCGCCGTCAATCTCCTCGCCGTTCACAAACGTGCCGTTGGCGCTGTGGAGATCTTCTATCACGGCACGGCCGTCGCGCACGGTCATTATCGCGTGACGCTCGCTGACGTCCGGGAAGTCGAAGCGGATGCGGCACATCTCCCCGCGCCCGATCATCCAGGTTCCGTCGGTCAGTTCGCGGGTCTCGCGCGCTCCGCTTACGAGTGTCGTGAGAACAAGCATCTCAAAGCGCCCCCGTGGATGTTCTGCGAGACTTGACGCGGCGGTCGGTCGGGTTGCGCTCGCGGTTCAACTCCTCGATCTCGCTGCGTATCTTGGTGAAATCAACGGTCGGCAGTTCGTCTTCTGTCGCCATGTCGCTGCGGTTTCTGAGCGTCAGCACGAGCCGCCCCTTGATCTGCTCGGCGAAAGCGAGCATCTCGGCCTCGCGCGGAGTTACGGCGAGCGTTACGGTCGAGTAGCCGACCGCTATGGACGAAACGCCGAGCGTCGTCGGCGGACGCGACTTGCCGGTCTCGCCGCCGGTCGCGAGCACCAGCACTTTCTGGAGAATCGTGCATGTCACGGGGTCGCCGCGCTTTATCTTGCCCGTGTCGTCCGGGAAGTTGAACGTGCCGATTACATCGACATTGTCGCCCGGGCGCACCATACCCGAAACAGAAGACGAGACGTTGACATTTATCGAGACCGCGCGATAGCCGGGGCGTATGTCGGCCGATAGGCCCGCGTGCCTTATGTTGCCGCCTTCGATGTCGTTCCAGCGCAACGGGTCGCCCTTCTTGTGCAGCCCGACCGTGCGCCGGCCGACAATGTCGGAGATGTTCTCCTTCGTTATGACGACACCTTCGTTGCCCTTTCGGTATGTCTTGCAGGTCGTAATGAAATCGGACATTATAGTCGTGCCCGAACTGACGTCGCGATTGAAACAGAGTGCTTCCATTTCGCCATACTCGCTCTTGAACCTGTTGCGAATGCGCAGGATTTCGTCCTCTTTGGACGAGATGTACACCCTAGTCAGCATCGCGGCCAAAAGGCCGACAATCAGCGACACGACAAGAACGATTTGGCGTTTCATGGTTTCTCGACTCCTTGTTAGAACAGCCCGCGGACCTTGCCGGTCTCGACATCGACGTCAATACGGCGGTAGGCGGGCGAGGCGCTCGTGCCCGGCATGAGCTTGATTTCGCCGGCGACCGGCACGAGCAGACCCGCGCCCTGGTAGACGAGGATGTCCTTGACCGGCAGGCGCCAGCCCTTCGGGCGGCCGAGCAGCTTCGGATCGTGGGAGAGCGAGTACTGGGTCTTCGCGATACAGACCGGCAGGCGGGCCGTCTCGGGATTCGCCTGATAGGCCTCGAGCTTGGCGAGAGCGGCCGGCTCGTAGTCGACGCCATCGCCGCCGTAAACCTCCTTCACCTCCTTCTCGATGCGATCCTTGAGAGGCTCGGCGAGATCGCAGAGGTAGGCGAAGTTGTTGGGCTCGTCGCACGCCTTGATAACGGCCTCGGCGAGCTCTATCGCGCCGGCGCCGCCCTTCAGCCAGTGGTCCGAGACGGCGAAGGTGGCGCCCGCCTTCTCGGCCACCCGGCGCACGAGGGCGCGCTCGGCCTCCGTGTCGGTGTAGAAAGCGTTCAGGCAGACGACGGGCTGCACGCCGGAGCGGCGTATTATGTCGATATGGGCGAGCAGATTGTCGCAGCCCTTCTCGAGCAACTCCAGGTTCTCGGTTGTGTAGGCGGGGTCGAGCGGGAGCCCGGCCTTCACGGCCGGCGCGCCGCCATGCGCCTTGAGCGCGCGGACGGTCGCGACGAGTACGACAGCGTCGGGCTTGAGACCCGAGCAGCGGCACTTGATATTCCAGAACTTCTCGAAGCCCATGTCGCTGGCGAAGCCAGACTCCGTCACCACATAATCGCCAAGCGCACAGGCGAGACGATCGGCGACGACCGAGTTCTGGCCGATCGCGATATTGGCGAACGGCCCCGCATGCACGAACATCGGCTGCCCCTCAATAGACTGCATGAGGGTGGGCTTTATGGCGTTGACGAGCAGCGCGCACATAGCGCCGTCGACCTCGAGATCGGCCGTCGTGACAGGCGCGCCCGATTTGGAGTAGGCGACGATTATCTTCGAGAGGCGGCGGCGCAGGTCGGCGAGATCGGCGCTCATCGCGAGAATGGCCATTACTTCGGAGGCGACTGTTATATAGAAGCCAGAAGCGCAGTTGAAGCCGTCGAGCCGCCCGCCGCGCCCGATCTCGATGTTCCTGAGGCCCTGCGCGCAGAAGTCCATGGCCCAGCGAAACTGCACGCGCTCAGGGTCGATGTCGAGGCGCTTCAGCCCTCGTTCGGCGAGCCAGGCGTCGTCGTGGTTGCGCTCGTGCTGCATGCGCGAGTTGAGCGCGACCATGGCGAGATTGTTCGCGTTGGTTATCGCGTCGATGTCGCCGGTGAGGCCGAGCGAGAGAGAGGTAAGCGGCACGACCTGGGCGAGCCCGCCGCCGGCGGCGCTGCCCTTGATGTTGAACGTCGGCCCGCCCGAAGGTTGGCGCACGCAGCCAATCACCTTCTTGCCGAGCTTGCCAAGGCCTTCGACGAGACCGAGAGTGGTGGTCGTCTTGCCCTCGCCAAGAGCGGTCGGGGTTATGGCCGTCACGTCAATGTACTTGCCGCGGCGGCCGGCGCCTACGCGACGCAGCACCTTGGTCACGTCGACCTTGGCGAGCACGTCGCCGTACGGGGTCCACTCGTCAGGCTGAAGCCCCAGTTCCACCGCCAGATCGGCGGCCTTGCGGAGGTTTGCCTCCGCCGCTTCGGCGATCTGCCAGTCCTTCATCTTGGTAGGATCGAGATTCATAGTTGATAGTATACCACAAGGTGGGGCCGCGGCGCAAGTGCGGCCATATTGACTATTCCCTGTTGCCTGACCGCTGGCGCTTTCAGCGGCCGGAGAAGAGCACGTCGCGCATCGTGTAGAGGCCGGGGGCGCGGGAGCGCGCCCACTCCAGCGCCTTCAGGGCGCCGGCGGCGAAAGCCGCGCGGTCCTGCGCTTTGTGGGTGAACTCCACGCGCTCGAGCTCGCCCGCGAACATCACGGTATGGTCGCCCACCACCGAGCCGCCGCGCAGCGCGTGAATCGCAATCTCGCCAACCGGACGCTCCCCGATATCGCCGCGCCGTCCGTAGACGGCCTTTTCGTCCAGGCTGACGCCGCGCCCGGCGGCGGCGGATTTCGCGAGCATGAGCGCCGTGCCAGACGGCGCGTCTTTTTTGTGGCGGTGGTGCATCTCGGTCACTTCAATGTCATACTCGTCTCCCAGCAGCGACGCCGCTTTTCTTACCAGCTCGACCATTATGTTCATGCCGAGCGAATAGTTGCCGCTCTGGACGACGGGTATCTTTTTCGCCGCCTCCTCGACGGCAGACTGTTCCGCCGCAGTAAGACCTGTCGTCCCGATTACGTAGGGCAAACCCTCCGCAGCCGCCTTCGCGACAAGCGCCGGTACGCCCGTGTGAAACGAGAAGTCTATCACGCCCTCGACCCCGGGCTGCCACTCGCGGTCAAATCCTTCGGCGACATCCAGACGAGAGACAACCTCAAGGTTCGTGCCCGCGGCAAGTTCGCACAGCTTGCGGCCCATCCGTCCGGCCGCCCCGACTATAGCTATCTTCATGGCTTTTCTCCTTCTTTGTTCATTCCGCGCCAAGCTCCGGCAGGCCCATCTCCCGGAGGCGCACATTCATGTTCATCCTTACGCGGTCGCGATCCTGCGCGCTCGCACCCTCGACAAGATCTAGGGCGCTCTTTCTGAACGAAAGCTCCTCGTCCTGACGATCCTCAAGAAACGAAAGATAATCCTTCACCGAACCGCCCGAAGCGAGATAGGCGCGCATCTCGGCGCGCATGCCTAAAACGATGCGCCGCAGAAGCCGCGTCTCGGCGTTGTCGCCGCCCGGCATTTCATCGGGCCGCGAGAGCTCGAGCTCGAACTTCGCGATATCGTCTTCGGTCACATCCGGCGGAATGGCTATCCACCCCGGCTGGGCGTACGCGGCGAGATAGGCGTCGAGCTTGGTCTCGAAAACTCCCCGCCAGCCCGTCTCCAGCCCGGCCGAAATCACGGCGCTGTCGCCGGTGAGCTGCTGGCGCCTGAGCACAAGCGTGCCGGCGGCGGCCCTGCCGCGAAAAATCGCCGCAAACGCCGCGAGCGCCAGCGCCAGCGCGACGCACGCGCCAACGGCCCACGGCTGCCAGCGCACGGGGTCGTCGCCTATGACGCGGTAGGGGCGGATGCCCTGTTTGCGCAACGCGGCGTACGCCTCGGCGCGGTTGCGCGCGCTTATCCACCCCTCGCGGTTCTCGTTCGACTTCGTCTGATATAGATATTTGTATTTCACTTCAGCTAATCCCTGACGGCCGGGTTGAGATAAATCGGTAGGGGCTCCGTCTTCAAGAGCGACGGGTTGGCGAGCGCGGCTCTGGCGAGACCTTCTGCCGTAGGCACGCCGCCGCCGGCGTAATCGGCCCCGAACGTTTCCCGCAAGACGGCGTCGACTCGCTTCGCGTCGGGCGTCACGACCTTTACGCCTGCAGGTACGCGCAGATGCAGACTCCCGGCCTCGACCTGAAAGATGTCCGTCGCGAGGCGCGGGCCCTCCAGGAGCGCCACCCAGAACTTGCCGCGGCGCGCGTCGCCCACGACGGCGAGCGGACCCTCTGCCGGCGCGAACGCGCACGGCGAAGCTAGGCCCATCACCTCGCAGCCCGACCCGATCGCCCAGCCCTGCGCGAGGGCGAGAGCGGCGCGAATGCCGGCGAACGACCCGGGGCCAGTGCCCACGACAATGCGCTCCAGCCCGGCGCCGGGCGCCGCACCCTCGACAAAATCCCTCACGCGCAAAACCCAGTCGCCGCTTCGCGAATCGGCGCCGTCAAGCGTCGCCGCGGCGATGACGCGCCCCGACGCCGCCAGCGCGACAGACTGCACTTCAGTCGAACGATCTACGAAAAGCTGAACCTTCATTCCTTCTTCGTCCTCAGATATTTCTCGTGGCCGTACGGGAAATCGCTTGACACGAAATTCTTCACGCGCGGACCGACGAGCGCGTAGTTCTTGGTTATGTGGGTGAATATCCACGGACAGTCCTCGCGCAGAATCTCCTGGCAGCGGCGCCATCCCGCGAGACGCTCGCCCACGGTCGGGGCGGACATCGCCGCATCGTACTCCGCGTCGTACGCGGGGTTCGCGTAATCGGAGTGGTTGGGCCCGGGGCTTTTGTTCTTCGAGTGAAAGAGCTGGAGAAAGTTTTCGGCGTCAGGGTAGTCGCCCACCCACGCCATCAAGTACAGCTGCACCTGCCCCTTGTTCACGGAGCTCAAGAACGCCTCCCATGTCTGAAAGCGCAGTTCCAGACTGACGCCGATCTTGGCGAAAAAGCTCGCGACGAGTTCGCCCGCCTCGCGGCTGTCCTGGCTCGGCCGGCCTATCGAGAGCGAGATGGCAAGCCGCCGGCCGGTCGCGGGGTCGATGCCCGCCGGGTAGCCGGCCTCGGCGAGGAGCGCTTTGGCGCGCTCGAGGTCGAAGGAGTATGGCGAGCTCTCGTCGAGGCAGCCTTCGACGACAGGCGGCACCGGGCCCGTCGCCCGCTCGATGCTGTTGTTGTAAAAGCGCCGCCATGTCGGGAAGTCGAACGCGCACGTAAGCGCCTGGCGAAGCTTGCGGTTTGTGCCGAGCACGGGGTCGCGCATGTTCATGCCCAGATATCTCATCTCAAGGGCCGGCTCGCCGCCCGCGAGAGTGACGCCGCTTGCGGCGAGGCGAAAATCAAGCCGCCCGCGCTCGTCGATCACCGCCCCCCAGTTGTCGCGCGCTATATCGCCGAGAAAATCGATCTCGCCGCCTAGAAACATCAGCCACTGGGTCGACGCGTCGTCCACGACAATGTAGCGCACCTCGTCGAACGGGGCGAGACCGGCCGCTTCATCGGCCGCAGCGCTCTTGGCCCAGCCGCGCCAGGAGGGATTGCGCTCGAACACCATCTCGTGGTTGCGCCACCACGACCTCAGCCTGTACGGACCCGTGCCCGAACCGTCCGGCGCGATAACGCCAGTGTAGGCGGTCGCGAGCATCCACGGAAAAACGTGCTGCCGCCCGGAGAGTTCTATTACGAGCGTCTCCTCGTCGGGGCATGAAACCGCCTTGACGCGCTTCATCGTCCAACTGCCGGGCGAGGGGTTCTCCGGGTCGCGCAGCCTGTCTATCGCGCGTTTCACATCCGTCGGCTTGAGCGGCGCATCGCCGGCCATCTTGAGAGTGTAGACGAGGCCGTCTGCCGAGACCTCGGGCAGTTCGCAGAGCCCCGGCACGAGCCGGTACGGCCTCGCCCTGTAGTCGATCTCGAGCGGAGTTTCGTAGACGAGCAGGACCGCGCGCGAGTCGTAGGCTGTCTGCGCGTCCACAGGGTCCATGGAGTCGACGCGCTCCATCGCGCGCGTAAATACCGCAGTCGCGAGAAGTGTGGCGAAAAGCGTCATCGGTGAATCTCCAAAATGACATCCAGCCTGCGGGGGGCGCCGGGCAGCGCCGCGAGAGTCCGCTTTACCGCCGCGAGCTTCGGCCTCAGCGAAAAAAGCGCGGGCGCGCTTTTCACGTACAAAATCATCTTGCCGTTCTCATAACGCCCCGGACGCGCCGCGAGGTTGGGGAAAAGCCCCCGCCAGCGATCGGCGAGGGTGTCGAAGAAATCATTGCGCTCCCTAGTGAGCTCGGCGAGTGCCGAATCGACTGCGGACGCGAACGTGCCGTGGCGCCCGCGCTCTCCGGGCGCCTGAGGCCGCCAGTTCACTCCGTCTTCGACAGGCATGGGATCACTTCCCGCTCGCCTTCATCTGAAGCCACGATTCAATAAACGGCTGCAGGTTGCCATCCATGACGCCGTTTACGTCCGACGTCTCGCATTCGGTGCGAAGGTCCTTGACCATCGTGTAGGGGCAGAACACGTACGAGCGGATCTGCGACCCCCAGCCATTCTCCGACTTCGCGCCGTAAAAGCGGTCCATCTCGGCCTTCTTCTGGTCCTCGTAGTACTCGTAGAGCTGGGCGCGAAGCATGTTCATCGCCTTCTCTTTGTTCATGTGCTGCGAGCGTTCTTTCTGGCAGGCGACGACTATGCCTGTCGGCAAGTGGGTCAGGCGCACGGCCGAGTCGGTCTTGTTCACGTGCTGGCCGCCGGCTCCGCCCGAGCGGTATGTGTCGATTCTCAGGTCTTCGTCCTTGATTTCGACATCGATGTCTTCGTTGATCTCGGCGACGGTCTCCATAGAAGCGAAGGACGTCTGGCGGCGCTTGTTGGCGTCGAACGGCGAGATTCTGACGAGACGGTGTATGCCGCGCTCGGCCTTGAGCATGCCGAAAGCGTAGGGGCCCTCGACGCGAAAGTACACGTCTTTGTAGCCGGCTTCTTCGCCGAGCTGCGTGTCGTACTCTTCGACCTTCCAGCCCTGGCTCTCGGCATAACGCTGGTACATGCGGTAGAGCATCGCGACCCAGTCGCACGCCTCGGTGCCCCCTTGGCCGGCGTGCAGTTTTACGAAAACATTGCACTGGTCGAATTTGCCGCCGAGGAGCGACTGCATTCTCAGCTTCGCGAAAAAGCCCTCTGCCTTGCCGCATTCGGCGAGCGTGTCCTTGAGGGCCGCCTGCTGGGCGGGGCCATCCTCCATCTCTGCAAGCTCCAGCATCACGCCGGCGTCTTCGACCGACTTGAGAAGCGCGTCGTACGGCACCGTGTAGGCTCTCTCTGCATTCGTCGCGGCGATAACCTCGCGCGCCTTCGACTGGTTGTTCCAGAAGTCGGCGGACGCCTGCCGGGCCTCGAGGTCCGCGAGACGTCCGCGGCGCTCGGCGATCTTTATATAGTCGGCCATTTCACCCGAACGCCGCTCAAGATCCGCGATGCGCTGGCGAACCTCCTCGACCTCCAAAAGCTTTTCCTTGACCTCTTCTGCCATCCTCTTCTCTCCCTGAAACGGTCTCCTGAAACAAAGAGAATCGTCCCTCTGCGGGACGATTCTCCTGGCCGCGGCAGCGATGTTACTTCGCTTCCTTCTTCTCCTCCTCGTCGTCGAGGTCGGGCCTCTTGCCGCGATACCACCAGAACATGACCGGGGTCGCGATGAACATCGACGAGTATGTGCCCGCGACAACGCCTATCAGCATGGTCAGCGCGAAATCGTAGATCGACCCGTCGCCGAAGATGAAGAGCGAAGCGACCGCGAAGAATGTCGTCAGAGACGTGATGACCGTGCGCGAGAGGCAGGCGTTCAACGCCTGGTTGCAGAGCTCGCCGAATGACGTTCTCGGGTCGCGCTTGAGCTGCTCGCGAATGCGGTCGAAGACGACGACCGTGTCGTTAATCGAGTAGCCGACGATCGTCAGAAGCGCGGTCACGACGATCAGCGAGACCTGGCGCCCGCAGAGCGAGAAGAGGCCGAGCGAGATGAGCGCGTCGTGGGCGAGCGCGACAATGCCGCCGAAACCGAAGCCGAAGCGGAAGCGGAACGCCACATACGCGAGAATCGCGATAAGCGAGAAAAGAACCGCCTTCGTGCCGCTCTCGCGCAAATCGGCGCCCACCATGGAGCCGATCGTCTCGCTTGTGGGCTCGGTGAACGTGAAGCCCTTGAGTTTGGGCTCGTCGGCGAGCGCTTTGGCGATCGCGTACTCGACGCCTAGGACTTCCTGGGAATCCTTGAGAGCGACCGTGAGAGCCCTGTTGCGCGAGGCGACAATGTCGACGATGTCGGCCGCGACCGTCTTGCCGGCGGCGGCGAGCTCGGCGCCCTTCTTGGAGCCTGCCGTCTCAAGCGCCTTGACGGTGATTGTCGCGGTCTTGTGCTTCACGTCGCCCTCGACCCTGTCTTCGCCTTCGGCGAAATGGACGACCGCGTTGTACTGGGCCGTCGCGAGCGCGCGCCTCGTGGCGTCGAGATTGAACTTCTCGGCGCCGTTCGTCACGTCTATGACAACCGTAGTGCCGGAGTCTGTCGTGATGCCGGTCTTGAGGAAGAGCCGGTTGTCCTCCTGGCGTTGCACGACCATCGCGTTGTCGATGCGGGAGAGAGCGCCGCGAACCGCGCCGACGAATTCGTCCTTCTTGAACGCCTCGGCGTCGCCTTCAACCTTGTAGGAGATCGACGTGCCGCCCGTGAGATCGACGGCGAGAACGCTGCCGGGGTTGTTCATCAGCCTGACGCCGAAGACGCCGAGCGAAATGATGATGAGCGCCGAAGAGCCGATAACCGTCCAGCGGCCCTTGCTCATGAAATCGATCTTGGGCTCCTTGAAGAACTGCAGCATCTTGAAGGGCTTGGAGCTCTCGGGCCTGGAAGTATGGTCGATCACGAGGCGCGTCACGACGACAGCGGTGAACATCGATATAATGACGCCGCCCGTGAGCATGATAGCGAAGCCTCGCACGGGGCCAGTACCGACAGAATAGAGGATGCAGCCCGTGATGATCGTCGTTATGTTCGAGTCGAGAATCGCAGTAAACGCGCGGCCGTAGCCGTTCTCGACAGCCTTGCCGACCGTCGCGCCGCGCTGGAACTCCTCGCGGATGCGCTCGAAGATGAGGACGTTCGCGTCAACGGCCATGCCCAGCGTCAGCACGAGGCCCGCGATGCCGGGCATCGTAAGGACGGGCAGCTGGATCTTCGCGCCGGCCATGGACGGATCTTCAACGAAGATGCCGAGAATGTGCGCGACGACAAAGAGCGCCGCCGGGAGCAGGAAGACGTCCAGAAGCAGCGCCACATTGGCGATGACACCAAGATACCAGTAGTAGAAGAGCATGAACACGGCGACCAGCAGAAAGCCGATAATCGCTGCCTGGCGGCCCGCGCTGATAGCGTCCTGGCCGACAGTCGGCGAAACCTGGCTCGCCGACTCGATTTTGAGAGGCACCGGGAGCGCGCCGGCGTTCAAATCGGCCGCGAGCTCCTTACGTGAAGGAACCGGTAATCTGGCCGCGCGCGCCGATTTCGCTCTGAATCACCGGCGAAGAGACGAGCTCGTCGTCCAGAATGATCGCGAGCTGGCGCCCCCTGTTGTCGCGCGTGAGCGTCGAGAAGCGCGCCGCCGCGCGGTCGCGAAGCTCGAAGTCGACCTCGTAGCCGCCTTTCAGACCCTGCGCGGCATTGGCGGTCGCCGATTTGAGAGCGTCGCCCGTCAGCTGGACCTTGCGCTCGACAAAACGAGGCTTGTAATAGTCGACCGCGCCGCCGAGCCTGCTCCTCTGAGGCTCGAGGACGAATTTCACGCTACGATCGGTAGTGCCGAACGAAGCGACGCGGGAGAGGAAGTTGCTCTGGGCCGAAATCTGGTCGTAGTCTTTGGCGCGGATGAAGTTGTCGCCCGAAGGAACATAGCCGGGCGGGCACGCGCCGTCGGGTATCTTGGCTATCAGCTCCTGCTCGTTTTCTGGAACAAGGCGGAACTCAAGGTAGGCCATCTTCTGCAGACGCTCCTTGGCCTTGTCGCTCGCCTCTTTACCCATGCCGGGCAGCTGCACGACAATCTGGTGCTTTTCGCCGACAGGCTGGATGACCGGCTCGTTCGTGCCCATCGCGTCGACACGGCGGCGTATAATCTCGATGATGCGGTCGTCGCAGTCCTTGACCATCTCGTCTGCTTCGACTTCAAGCCCGGCGAGGTTGTTGCGGTACTTCTCAGGCTCGCGCTCGAGTATCTTGTCTTGGAGCCTCGCATAGTCGACGCCAAGCGTGAAGCTGCTGCCGCCGGCCAGGTCGAGGCCGAGGCGAATCTTCTCCTTGGGAGGGTACACGAGATACACCGAACCTATGGAAACGAGCAGCAAAATCAGCCATTTCCATACGTTATTACGAACTACAGAATCCTTTGCCATGTTGTGTTTTTCCTCTTTTATGGGGCAATTGGGGTAAAGTATAGCAAATTGGCGGCAGAAAGTCTAGTGCCATGTTCTCTTGACCGGCAGTTTTTGAGGTACGCGGAGCGGCGGCGGCGGCGCGCCTAGGCGGGTATCAGAAACTTGATGACAGTGCCCCGCCCGGGTGCTGCGTCAAGACTCATCGTGCCGCCAAGCTCCGTTATCCGGCGCTCCATCGTGCTTAGCCCGTAGTGGCCGGCGGGCGGGAGCGCCGCCGGGTCGAAGCCGCACCCGTCGTCGCTTATCGCGAGTTCTATATCCTTCTCGCGAAACGACACCTTGACATCGACGCGCTTCGCGCCGCCGTGGCGGATGGCGTTGCCTACAGCCTCCTGCATTATGAGAAGCAGCGACCCGCAGAAGTTGCGCGCGACCGCGCGCTCCTCGCCCTCGCTCGTTATCTCGACAATCCCCTCCCAGTGGGCCATGCGGCGCGCGACGAACCCAAAAAGCGCCTTGAGAGACTCGGGCCCCTCGCTTTCTTCGTTCATCGCCCAGAGCGTCGAACGCAAACCGTTCTGCGTGTGCTGGAGCGCCTCCTGCACTTTCGCGAGGTGGACGCGGCTCTTGGCCGCGTCGGGCGGCAGGTAGTTTAGCGCGGCCTTGAGCCGGAACATCGCGCCCGCGAGATACTGCTGAAAGCCGTCGTGCAGGTCTGCCGCAAGGCGCAGCCTCTCGCGGCGCGAGGCGTCCGCCTCGATTCTCGCGCGCTCGCGCTGGCGTATCGAGTCGGCGAGCTCGCGCGTGCGGCGGCGCACCATCCGCCGGAGCGTCGCGACCCATACGAACATGACGGCTATTACGCCAAGGCCTGTGCCGAAAGCGGCGGCCAGGCGGCGCCCCGTCCAGAACGGCGGCTTGGGCGCGCGCTTCACGACCTGTACCTCCGAAGGCGACATAGGTATCAGCTCGACGTTCTCTATGCGCCCGAATACGCCCTCTTCGTAATTTTCGATCGACGTGTATGCGAGCGCTCCCGTAACCCGCACTGTCGCGCCTACGACTAGATTCGCCGGCAGGGCGTCCGCGAGCGCCCACGGTATTTCGACTTGAAGATTGCGCTCGCCTTCGCCCACAAGAAGCTGCGTCGTAGACTGGCGGCGGTTCACGTCGCGCAGCAGGCCCTCGACCGTGAACATCGCGCCGTAGAGGTCTGTGTTGCCGTATGGCATGATGCTCTCGAAAAGCTCGCCTATCGCCGTCTCGCGCGGCGGCGGCACGCCCCCCGGATTGTGGCCGACAATCGAGAGCGTCTTCGTGGCGAGCCGGTGCTTTATCGAAGGCTCGCGCTCGCCGGCAACCTCTATGCGGTCGCCGACCTTCGCCGGGGGAGAGTTCTCCGGACGGGCCACGCGCCAGTTCGTGCCGGCGTCGTCGCGCATGAAGTAGAACGCGAGCCCCTCGCGTTCGAAGGTGACGGTGCCGGTCACGGTCGTCGCCACGAGCAGTATCGCGGCCAGCGTCACTTCGCGCCCCCCCCTTTGCCGAATCTCAGACGCAGAGCTATCTTTACCGACTCGACTGCGATACCCGCCGTGATCTTCGAGCTGCCCGCCGCCCGGTCGACGAACGTTATCGGCAGTTCTTCGATCGAAAGGCCGCGCCGCCACGCGCGGTGGTTCATTTCAAGCTGAAAAGAATAGCCCGCCGATTCGACGCTCTTGAAGTCGACGGCGTCGAGCGCCGCCGCGGTCCAGCATTTAAACCCCCCGGTCGGGTCTTTGAGCGGCATGCCGGTTGCAAATCTTGTGAACATGCCGCCGAGGCGCGAAACGAGGCGGCGGCGAAACGGCCAGCCCGGCGTGCTGCCGCCAGCGACATAGCGCGAGCCGATTGCGAGATCCGCGCCCGAAGCGACGAGCCGCGGCAGGTCCTTGGGGTCGTGGCTGAAATCGCAGTCCATCTGCACAATGCGTTCGGCGCCCGCCTCGAGAGCCCGCGCGAAGCCGGCTATGTAGGCTCGGCCAAGGCCGTCTTTCTTCTCGCGGTGCAGGCAGCAAACGCGCCCGTCGCCGCGCGCGATTTCATCCAGAAGTTCGCCCGTGCCGTCCGGCGAAGCGTCGTCGACAAAGAGAAGCGAGGCTTCGGGCAGCGCCGCCAGCACGGCGCGCGCCATCGCAGCGGCGTTCTCGCGCTCGTTGTATGTCGGTATGACAACAAATGCTTTCATTTCGCCGCGAGCGCCTCGAATATCTCGCGCGGCCCGGCCATGCGCCCGGCGCCGCTGGTGCCGCAGGCGAGGTCGCCTTCGCGCGGCTCGATCACGGCGACGCCCCGCCGTACAAGCGTCGCGAGATTTTCGCGCGTCGCAGGGGCCGCCCACATCCCGTCGTTCATCGCGGGCGCGACGGCGATCTTCGCGCGCGTCGCGAGCAGAGTCGCGGCGAGCAGATTGTCGGCGATGCCGTGCGCCATTTTCGCGAGCGTGTTCGCGGTGGCCGGCGCTACGACGACGAGGTCCGGCCAGACGGCGAGCGATATGTGGCTCGGGCGCCACTCGGCGGGGGGCGCGAACTGGTCGACCGCGACGGGGTTTTTGGAAAGCGTCTGGAACGTGAGCGGCGCGATGAATTCGCACGCGGCCGGCGTCATCGCGACGCGCACCTCGTCGCCGTTTTTCACGAAAAGGCGCACGAGCTCCGCCGCTTTATAGGCGGCTATCGAGCCGGTGACCCCAACGACGATCTTCATCCCGCCGCCTCCTCTGCGCGGCGGCGAAGATCGCCGACCGCCGCTTTCATGTCCGCCTTGCCGAAGAGGTAGCTGCCGGCGACGAACTGGTTCGCGCCGGCGGCCGCTGCGAGAGGAACCGTCTCTGCGTTCGCGCCGCCGTCAATCATAATGTCGATCGAAGGAAAGCGCAACCGTAGCGCTCTCATCTTCGCGAGGCATTCGGACATGAACTTCTGACCGCCGTAGCCCGGGCGCACCGTCATGACGAGAACCTCGTCAACTTCGCCTATGTACTCGTAGACGAACTCGACACGCGTCTCGGGATTCAGAACCACCCCGGGCCTCGCGCCGAAAAAGCGGATCTTGGAGATGGTCTCGTGCAAATCGCAGTTCGCCTCGACATGCACCAGTATCGTCTGTGCGCCGACGTCGATGAACTTTTCTATGTACTTGTCGGGCCGCGACATCATCAGATGGACGTTTCTGTAGAACGCCGGCGCGACGCGCCGGGCGAGCGCGACAAAATCGGGGCCGAACGACATGTTGGGCACGAATTGCGGGTCCATTATATCGATATGAAGCGCGTCCGCGCCCGAGGCCTCGGCGCGCAGTATCTCGTCCGCGAGCCGCCCGTAATCGGCGGCCAGCAGCGACGGCAGTATCTGGATCTTTGTCATGGCACCCGTATTATACCAAATTTTCAGCGCTCTAGAAAGCGTCCCGCACGGCGGCCGGTGAACTCTCCCGCGCGGTAGGTCAAGGCGCCGTTCACCAAAACGGCTTCTACGCCCGCGGCGAACCGGTGGGGCGAGGAGTATGTCGCCTCGCCGCGAAACGCGCTCTCGCGCCAGACTGCGATATCGGCGAAGGCGCCTTTGGCGATTGTGCCGCGGCCAGAGAGGCCGAAGCGGCGCGCCGGCAAGCCGGTCATGCGGGCTACGGCCTCTTCGCGGCTGACGCCCAGCGCGCGCACGCGGCGATAGAACTCGGGCATCGTCGCGTATGCGCGCGGATGAGGGTGGTCTTCGCCGAGCGGACCCCACGGAGCGCGAAGCGATGCGTCGCTGCCGGGAACGATCCACTCCCGCGAGAGGATTTTGTCGAGATTTTCCTCGCTCATGCCGAAGAAGAAAGCGCCTGTGCGGCAGAGATCCTTTTCAAGAAGGCGCGCGACGGTTTCGCCGGGCGTCACGCCGAGCCCGGCGGCGATGTCGGCGATGAAACGTCCGCTGAAGCGCTTCGTCTCCGGGTGCCACGTGCCGCCAATCATGACGGTGGACCAGTCGCGGTCGAGGGCGTCGACACCGGCGACGATGCGCGCGCGTTCAGCCGGCGACGCGAGACGCGCGCACTCCGCCTTCGCCGCGCCTTCCTGCGCCCAGTCGGGCAGCACCACATCGAGGTCGGTTCCTGCGGCGCAGTACGGGTAGCGGTCGCTGCCAAGAAGGACGCCTTCTTTCATGCCGCGTTCGACCTTCTCCAGAACGGCGTCGATCTTGTGCCAGTTTGCGGGGCCGCTCGTCTTCAAGTGGGAGATTTCCGCTCTTATGCCCGTTTCGCGCGCGAGCGCGACCACTTCGTCGATGGCTTCGAGAATCGCGTCGCCCTCCGAGCGCATGTGTGTCGCGTAAAGACCGCCGCGCTCTGCGGCGACACGGGCGAGCGCGGTCACCTCGTCCGGGGTGGAGTAGCGGCCGGGCTGGTAGATAAGGCCTGTCGTAAGGCCCCACCCGCCCTGGTCCAGCGACACCGCGAGAAGGCGCTTCATTCTTTCTAGTTCGTCCGGCGTCGCAGCGCGCGCGGCATACCCGACAACCGACGAACGCAGCGTATTGTGGCCGATGAACTGCACGGTATTGACGGCGGGGCGCGCCGCCTCCAGAGCCTCGCGGTACTCTGCGAGCGAATGCCACGCGAGGCGTTCGCCCAGGAGCGACGCCCAGTCCGAAGAAAGCCTCGCCTCGCCGTAGCGCGGCGCCGCCGAGCCGCCGCACTGTCCGTTCACTTCGGTCGTCACGCCCTGGGCTATCTTCGAAGGAGCGTCCGGCTCGATTATGAGATAAGCGTCCGAGTGGGTGTGAGAGTCGATGAAGCCCGGTGTCACGAGCGCCCCGGCGGCGTCGATCGTTTCGACGCCCGCTGTTGCGCCGATGCCGTTCTCGACAACATCGACTATCCTCTCGCCGTCGATGACGACATCGGCGCGCACTGCCGGCGCGCCGGTCCCGTCCACGACAAGCCCGTCTTTTATTACCGTCATTGCGTCAGTTCTTGAAACTGTGAATCGGCGCCGGTATCCGTCCGCCGCGCGATACGAAAGCCTCGCAAGAGAACGGCGACACGCGCATGACCGGCGCGTGGCCGAGAAGCCCGCCGAACTCGACGCTGTCGCCGACTTTCTTGCCGGCGACCGGTATTACGCGCACGGCAGTCGTCTTCTGGTTCACCATGCCTATCGCGGCTTCGTCGGCTATTATGCCGGCGATGGAAGAAGCCGGCGTGTCGCCGGGTATCGCGATCATGTCGAGGCCCACCGAGCATACGCAAGTCATCGCTTCGAGTTTCTCTATCGAGAGCGCCCCCGCCTCGACTGCGTCGATCATGCCCTGGTCCTCCGAGACCGGAATGAACGCGCCCGAAAGTCCGCCGACATACGAGCTCGCCATTACACCGCCCTTCTTGACCTGGTCGTTCAGGAGCGCGAGCGCGGCGGTCGTGCCGGGCGCGCCGGGATGCTCCACGCCAATTTCGCGCAGGATATCCGCGACCGAATCGCCGACGGCCGGTGTCGGCGCGAGAGAGAGATCGATTATGCCGAAAGGCACGCCCAGCCTGCGCGCGGCCTCCTGCGCGACAAGCTGGCCGACGCGCGTTATCTTGAAAGCCGTGCGCTTCACGGTCTCGCAGAGCGTCTCGAAATCGGCCCCGCGTATGGTCTTCAGCACGTGGTTCACCACGCCCGGACCCGAAACGCCGACATTGACAACCGCGTCGCCTTCGCTCACTCCGTGAAACGCCCCCGCCATGAAAGGATTGTCGTCCGGCGCGTTGCAGAGAACGACAAGCTTCGCGCAGCCGAGCGAATCGCGGTCTTTGGTGCGACGGGCGGTCTCCTTTATTGTTTCGCCCATGAGCCTCACTGCGTCCATGTCGATGCCTGTCTTTGTCGAGCCGACGTTGACCGACGAGCAGATTCTTTCAGTCGTGTCGAGCGCCTCCGGTATCGAGCGTATCAAAAGCTCGTCCGCCGGCGTCATGCCCTTCGAGACGATCGCCGAATAGCCGCCTATGAAATTCACGCCCAGTTTCTTGGCCGCCTTGTCGAGAGTCTTCGCGATCTTCACAAAATCGCCCGGCTTTCTGCACGAGGCCGCGCCCACGAGCGAGACTGGCGTTACTGAAATTCTCTTGTTCACGACAGGCACGCCGAACTCGCGCCCGATGTCGTCGCCGGTCTTCACGAGATCCTTCGCGAGTCTCGTCAGTTTCGCGTATATGTTGTCGCATGTCGTCTTCAGCGACGCGTCGGCGCAGTCGAGAAGCGATATGCCCATTGTAATGGTGCGAACATCGAGATTCTCCTCGAGAATCATCTTGTTCGTTTCAAGTACTTCGTAGATGTTGATCATCTCAGACCCTGTGCATCTTCTCGAATATTTCGGACTTCTGGCAGCGGATCTTGAGACCTATCTCAAGACCGAGCTTCGACAGCTCCGCGCCCATCCTGTCGAAGGTTTTAACCGCCTTCGAGCAGTCGACTATCATCATCATGTTGAAGTAGTCCTGCACTACGGTCTGCGATATGTCGAGTATGTTTATGTTGGCTTTGTAGAGATACATTGCCGTTTTCGCGATGATGCCGGTAGTATCCTTGCCTACAACGGTTATGATTACTTTTTTCATGGCGCGGTAATTATACCACAAATTACCCCGCCATGCAAAGGCGCTCGTCTTTACGCGAGGGGAATGTACGGCTCGCCGCAGTGGGTGCAGACAGCCCCGTCATGAACGGCCGCGCCGCAGTTCGGGCAGCGCTTCTCGAGTACTTCGCCGCAAATGGCGCAAAATCTGCCCCCGGCAGGATCCTGCTCGGCCCGGTTCGGCTTTAAAAAGGCGCGCCCGTCCACCTCATAGGCGTAATGCGACGGACAGCGAGGGTTCGGACAAAAACCGCGCTCTTGCGAGCGGACGGGCGCAGGCGCAGCCACGGCCGCCGCCGCTCCAGGCCCCTCGACCTCGGCCGCCTTTATGTTGAACTTCTTGAGCAGTCTGCCTATCGCCTCATCGTTGAGCTTCGTCCCATCGCCCTGCTCGAACATAGAAAGCGCCGATTGCTTGCAACCTACTTCGGCCGCAACAACGCTCTGCGACAGCTTCGCCTCGCGGCGCGCTTCGCGTATCTTCTTGCAGATCTCTGGACTCAGGTTTGTCACGCCGCATATTATGAACTTTTTTTTGGCTTTTGACAAGGGGGGAGTTATCAACAGATATCAACACTCTTATAAACTTATAAACACCTGTTGATATTTCTGTTGATATGTTCATAAAAAAGGCCTCCCGCACGCGGGAAGCCTTTGTTTTTAGTTGTATCTGCGCCTTTTGAAGCGCGTTTTTCAGTAGTGGCGCTTCATGATTTCATCGGGCGTCAAATACTCCTCGCCGTTTTTGTGCGAGAGCCCCAGCCTCGCGAGCTCTTGCATGACCTCGCCCGAAACCAGGTTGTTGTTGCTGGCAAATATCTTTTCAAGCTCTGCGCGCTTCTCGGCGAGAGTTCCATTCGGTTCGTTCGCGACAAGCACGCTTTCGAGTATTTGCGCCTTTCTTATCTTGCCATCGGCTTCTGCCCTGGCGCGAGCCTCCTTGATAACTTCAAGAACGTGGTCGCGAGTTTCGCCGGGGAACCTGTCCGGCAGGTCGACATCGCGGTCAAGCAGAGCCAGCGAATTGGGGTTTCTCTCTTGCTGGTCGAACTGACGCTCCATGATGGCATGTATTTCAGCCCCCTTCATCTCTAGCTGCGAGCGCAAGGCGTCCATCGCGACATGGGCGTTGCCAAGCTCGGAACGCATTGAAGAAACCTCGGCGCTCAGTTTCACGGCTTCTTCCTGCTTCGCCGCGAGTGCTTGCTTGAGTTCGGCTATTTCATGCTCCATCTTTACTTTTTCGGCGGCAAGCTCTTCTACGACCGCCTTCTGCACATCAAGTTCGGGAGCCGCTGAAGACTCCGAAGACTCCGCCTCTTCGGTAGTCTCTTCTTCTTGAGGTGCGGCTTCTGCCGGCTCAGGCGCGCTCGCGCCCGGTTCTTCGCCGCCTTTAGGTTCTATAAATTCACTCATATCAAAAGGTCTCATTGGTTTTTCTGTCCTTTCAATTCACAGCCTTCGTAGATAAACAGCCTGCAGTCAATCGGACCATTGTAGAAAGGCACCCTGTTTCTGTAATACAGATCTACGACGCGCGCGAGGTCGGGGTTGCCTGTTATGAGCCCGCCTGTCCAGCCGCTGCACTTTTCGTGCATGAAACTGCCTATACGTTCATATACGGGCGTAAGCTCTTCGACCGTGCCCAGCCTTATGCCATACTCGGGATTGAAGAATATAACGCCTTTTTCGTCCGGTACCGGGGTTTCTGCGAAATCACACGCCTTGAATTCTATAAACTCCGCGACGCCGGCCGCAATCGCGTTCGAATGGGCGTTTTCGACAGCCTCGGGCGATATGTCTGTCGCTACTATCCGTGGCATGCAGGCGGTATTTTCTTCGGCCCGGGTCTCGAGGACTATTTCCTTCCAGATCTGCTCGGGCGTGGCCCCCGTGCGCTGCCGCGGCGCCACGTTCGGCGCTCTTTCGCCGGGTATTATCCGGTTATACCCTTTTACCGATTGGAACGCGAAATGCCCCTTGAGCGAACCCGGAGCTTTGTTCATCGCTATCATCGCCGCCTCGATTGCCGGCGTGCCGCTGCCGCACATCGGCGAGAGAAACGGCTTTTTTCCGTCCCAACCCAAAGCCATCAGACACGCGGCCGCGAGAGTCTCCTGCATTGGTGCGGACCCCGGTATGCGCCTGTAGCCCCTCTTCGAGAGAGGTTCCCCCGAAGTGTCTATATATATGATGACCTGGTCGCGCTCCCAATATACGAACACGGCAGCGCCCCTGTTTTCGCCGCCACTGTCGGGCCGCCGCTGGCACTTCTCTCTCATCCTGTCGGCTATCGCGTCCTTCGTGTAAAGCGATGGCAGACGCGTGTCGCGTATTGTCTTGTTGTGCACAATCGACGATACTGAGAAATATCCGTCAGCTTCAAGTATATTCTCCCAGTCTATGCTCGAAGCCAGTTCATAGAGATCTCTTATGTTGCGGCAGTCTGCCCTCAAGAGAGGCACGAGAACACGATGGGCCGTCCTGAGTTTCAGGTTCAGCTTCATTACATCTCGCATGTCTCCTCTTACGACAACCGTGTTTTCGGTGACTTCGACAGGCTTGTAGCCCATCGCGACCACTTCTTTCTCGGTCCACCTGGAGAGTTCCTTGGCGCACGAGATTATTATCGGATAGTTCTTGTCCGTAAACAGTTTCATGCCGGTCTACCTTTTTACCTTTTAAGAGTTTTACCCGCCTTCGAATCACGATATCCTCAGCGGCATCAGCACATAGAGGAACGGTATCGAACATTTGATGACCGCCGGCGCATGCCCGTCGTTTATCTCTATTTTCACCTCGTCGTCGTCGATTGCCTTTAGAGGGTCCATCACATAGTTCGGATTGAACATTATCTCAAGACGCGTGCCGTCATACTTGATCGGTACTTCGTCGCGCGCCGAACCTATGTCGTTCGCCGCCGAAGTTACCGTAAGCCTGTTGTCCTCGAAGATGAGCTTTGTCGAGTGGGCTTCGTCCATTGTCATGACGCTGGCCCTTTCAAGAGCATCGAGAAGAAGCTGCCTGTCTACAATTATGCTCTCGCGGCATGATTTAGGTATGACCTGCTCGTAGTTCGGGTAGGCGTCATCCATCAACTTGGAATATATCTTGCACGAAGCGGTTTCGAAGCTCACCTGCGACTTCTGTATCGCTATTTTAACCTTACCCTCGCCCGTAAGCGCGCGTTGCAGCTCTTGCACCGCCTTAGACGGCAGAACGAGATCGCATTCGGACCCCGCCGGAAACTCCATCTCCTTTTCGACCAGCGCGAGCCTGCGGCCGTCTGTCGCCACCATCGTGAGCTTCTGGTCCTTGAAACTCATGAGCACTCCCTTGAGCGTGCGGCGCGTGTCGTCCTGGGAAGCGGCGTAAGCCGTCTTGCGGAGCATTTCCTTGAGCGTCTGGCTCTCCATCTCGTAGACGTGCGAAGCCTCTCCCTGCGGCAGCCTCGGAAAATCCGCCTCGGCTATGCCAGACAGTTTGAATTTGGCCGAACCTGCCGTTATCGTGGCCTTCTGGTTTTCGTCCACTTCGACATAGACCTGACCCTCAGCCGCCTTCGCCACAGAATTGAAGAGCAGCTTGACAGGCAAGGTAGTGGCCCCCGCTTCTTCCGTTTCGCACTGGGCCGTCGCCATGATCGATATGTCCAGATCTGTCGTGGTCATCTTGAGCTCGCTGCCTTCGGCCTCTATAAGCACGTTCTGCAGAACCGGCAGCGTGCCCTTTGAAGCGACTATGTTCTGCACTGACTTCAACCCTTCAATAAACTGCGAACGAAGTATGGTGAATTTCATTTTATTGCTCCTGTTGTTTTTGCCTTTGCGTGCTTTGTCGACAATTGTATCATATTAATGTGATTGCATAAAGAGTCTTAAATAGTATTTAGTAGGCTTGTCGACAATGTTGATAACGTGCGGGACCCTTGATTTCATTGGCTTTTCTGAATGTTTGGCTGTTGATATTGATTGTGCTTTTCTGTAGAGGAGTGTAGACTCCCGGTTCTTCTGTTGACGGGTGTAGACAAGTCGCGCGGTTTTCAACAGACGTGTTCATATTTTTGTCAATCCATTTTGTCTGACAGTTTATAGCCGAATTCCGACAGAACAGACTCGAGGATGTTTCTCAAATCATCTTCTACATCGAGCCTTTTTTCTATGGCCTTTACACCGTGAAGAATCGTGGCGTGGCTCTTGTCGAACTCTTTCGCTATTTCAAGAAGACTCTTGGTAGTGTATTTTCGGCAGATGTACATGGCGAGCTGTCGCGGTGTGACAAGCGACGCAGATCGGTCTGTTGACAGTATCTGCTGAAGAGTTATAGAGAACTTTTTGGCGACGCACTCTTGTATTTCTTTGGCGTTTAGCTTTTTGAGAGACTGCTCCTTGCTGATAAAGTCTTTCAGTATGAAAGCGAGCATTTCGTCCGTGAGAGGCTGGGCAGGGTTCAGAGAATAAGTAACGTGAACCTTCGCGAGAGCGCCTTCCATCGCTCTTACATGGCTCTTTATATGCTCGGCGATGAAATTTAGAGCGTGGTTGGGTATTGATGGCGTAAGGTTCTCGGCCTTTTTCTTCAAGATGGCCAGACGCGTTTCTATGGCGGGGGCTTCTATTTCTTGAACCATGCCTCCTTCAAAGCGTGAGATAAGCCTTTCTTCTAGAGCCGGCAGGTTTTTGGGGGCTACGTCGGACGTCATGACTATCTGTTTGTGATTTGTCGTCAGATAGTTGAATGTATTGAAGAACTCTTCCTGGCACTGCTTGCCCTTCTGGAGAAACTGTATATCGTCCACCAGGAGAACGTCTATGAAACGGTAGCGTTCTCTGAAAGATTCCATGCCCTTTTGCTGCAGTGCGTTTATGTACTCGTTCAGAAAAGTTTCGGCGGTTATGTAGCAGACCGACATCGAAGGATTTTTCTTTCTGAGCTCGTTGCCTATAGCTTGCATAAGGTGGGTCTTGCCGAGCCCCGTGCCGCCGTGTATGAAAAGAGGATTGGTGCTTTTGTTGCCGGGGTTGTTGGTGACGCCCCTCGCGGCGGCGAAAGCCCAACTGTTGGAGGGCCCTTGCACAAACTCTTCGAAAGTGTAGTTCTCTTCAAGAGGCAGTGTTGATATGTAAGGAGCCTGCTTTTGTGCGGCGGACCTCGTTTCGAACATCGGCTGTCTTGGCGCGGTTATCGCAGTCTGGCTGGCAGGGTCGAAAACGAATTTCAGCTCGATAGAGGCGTCGACCCCCGCGAGAACGAGAGCCATCTTCAATTTATCGGCGTACTTGTCTTCAAGAAACTCCGCAGCCATCTTGTTGGACGTTTTTACCTCGAATACACCATTCGCAACACCAGTCGAAACAACCATGGCGAAATAAGCTTCTGCCTGGGAACGCTCTTCTTCTGTACGCAACGTAGAGAGGTATATCTGCTTCGCCCTCTCCCACACCGACTTTACGTCAGGAATTGATGTTTCGTTGTTCATTCTGATTTTCCTAGTTTTGATGCGCAATATAATATCATACTTGACCCTCGGTTATCAACAAGAAGAAATCAACTGATGTTTTCAACTTATCAACAATTTATGTTGATAACTTTTTGATGCTGTTCGTTTAGTGGTGACCGCGTTTGATTATAACTGCCAAAAGGGCGATATCAGCCGGGTTCACGCCCGGTATTCTCGCCGCCTGGGCCAAGGTTTCGGGGCGGTGGACTTTGAGCTTTTCACGGCTTTCATATCTCAGAGCCTTGCACTTGTCGTAATCCATCCACTTTGGTATGCGAATCGCTTCATCGGCGCGCGCCCTTTCTGCTGCTGATTCTTCCTGCTTGATGTACGGGGCGTAATGACGCATAATACCCAACTGTTCCACGATTGCTTCCTTTGAAAACCAGCGAGACACAGGTAAAGTTTCATTTTCGGTGGTTGTGAAGCCGTCGAGTTTCTTTTTCTCCAGAAAATCAACCAATTCCTCTGTGCTCTTTATCTGTTCGTTTGATATGATACCTATGCGTTTTGCAAAAGGCAAGAGTCTCATCCGCGCGTTGTCTTGTCTCAGCAAAAGACGTCTTTCAGCCCGGCTTGTGAACATGCGGTAGGGTTCGTCCGTGCCTTTTGTGACCAAATCGTCGATCATTACGCCAATGTACGCGTCCTGGCGCGATAGAACCATAGGCGATTCACCGCGAGCTTTCAGACAGGCGTTGATGCCGGCGATAATGCCTTGGGCCGCTGCTTCTTCGTACCCGGTCGTACCGTTGATTTGTCCGGCGAAATAGAGGGAGTCGATTCGCTTTGATTCCAGCGTATGGGTAAGCTCGCGCGCATCGATGCCGTCATATTCTATGGCGTATGCGTAGGCGAGAAATTCGGCGTTTTCGAGACCAGGGACGCTTCTTACCATTCTCTCCTGAACATCCTTTGGGAGACAGTTGCTGAGTCCGTTCGGATATATCACGCTGCCATCGAGAGTTTCAGGCTCGAGCATTACATGGTGGCTTTGGGCGTCTTTGAAGCGGACAATTTTATCTTCTATAGACGGACAGTACCTCACGCCTATACCCTCAATCGCCCCGCCGTACAGGGCAGATTTATCAAGGTTGGAGCGAATTATTTCATGTGTTTCAGGTGTAGTATGAGTCATCCAGCAAGGGTACTCCACCCCCAGAGGCGCGTTTGGATGTTCCACGTGGAACATTCGGTTCGAAGGCAATGAGCCGGATTGTTCCACGTGGAACAATTTATTGTCACTGTCCCTATTTTGTTCCACGTGGAACAAAGGGCGGGGAAACTCTCCGTCGTGGCGTTGACATTTGCTGAAATCGCACGAAGACGCCTTGAGGCGCGGTGGTGTGCCGGTCTTTAGCCGTATGAGACGAAAACCTAGTCTCTCAAGCGCGGATGACAGTTCGCTGACGGCTGGGCGTCCGTCGCCACCGCTTTCCTGACTTTCTTTGCCTATCCATATTTGTCCTCGAAGAGATGTACCGGATGTTATAACTACCGTTTTCCCTCTGATCCGTCCGTGTCCGCTAGTGACCACCCCGCGGCAGATATGTGTAGCCCACATTTTGTCTTCTTGCACCGTTCCATCGCCGCTCTGTGTAGAAGTATGTTCACCTTCATTGTCGCCAATTGGTGTGATAACGAGGTCGATGACGCTGTCTTCGATTACATCCAAATTCTCCTGCGCCGCTATGACGCGCTGCATTCTCTCGCTGTATTCCTTCTTGGCGCACTGCACTCTCGTCGCTCTGACCGCTGGTCCGCGGCTTAGATTCAGTGTTTTGGACTGCAATGCCGTCGCGTCCGCATTGCGCCCCATCTCGCCGCCAAGCGCATCAATTTCGTAGACAAGGTGACTCTTCGCGAGCCCGCCAATCGCCGGGTTGCAGGGCATGCGCGCTATCGCGTCCGCCTTGGCGGTAACAAGAAGGGTGCGCGAGCCCATGCGCGCAGATGCCAAAGCGGCTTCAGAGCCGGCGTGCCCGCCACCCGCGATTATGACATCGTATACTGATTCTTCTGTTGTTTCGTCATTCATTGTATATCCCGCCTCCTTGGCGGACGCCCCAAATTATACCAAATTATCTACTATGTTGTGAACAACAATTTAGCACGCGTTATGCGACAAGGGCTGATGGCTAAATTGCAGTTTCCCCAATAAAAAGGGGGTAAAATGCATACCGCCCATGTTGTCAATATAAAAGTTATCATTTGATGTCTACATTTATCTTCTAGTTATCTACATAACTTCAAGCCCGATAATTTCACTCTTTCGTGTAGTATGTCCCACGGCGCGGAATATGGTATCATATTAAGTAGATGAGAAAATTAGAGGCTTCAGGCATAAGTGTGGGTCAGATTTAGGCTGGAAAAGGCATTGCTGAGGTGAAAAGCGC
>JAZQBR010000344.1:0-13564 GCA_045545855.1 Kiritimatiellia bacterium
CGGGCTTGGTGCGCGAAGCCTGCTTGGCGTTCAAGGCAGTACATGCGGCACGGAAGAACTACAGTTTTGTGCTGTTGGGGTTGCGATTTGGCGAGACCGACGGCATGGATCTTTCCGGCTATCAATTATTGCCAATATTAAAGCGGTTCTTTCCGCGGCTGCCGGTAGTCGTGTGTTCATTCCACGATGACATGGGGAAACTGGCCAGGGCGTTTCGTAACGGGGCGAAGTGGTTTCTTCGCAAGAAAGAACTCCCGCAACTGCCGCAGATTCTCCTTTCGCTTTTGACTCGCCGCGAATGGGAACCGGAATGGCGCACTATCCAGGAATGCAACCTCGTGGCTTTTGACTTTGAGCAGGTGCGTGGCACGAAAGACTTTATATCTCGCTTCGACGCGGCGCGCCAGTATCTTACTTACAAATGCCTTGAAAAGTATCCGGGGCGTACCATCCGCATAACGCTAATGAGCGGTGGACTCAGTTCGGCTGTCACATTCAAGGCCGTGAAGGTCACTGGGCAGGAGCCTGAGCTGCTTCAAATGCCGCTTGTCGTGAAGATCGACACGCTTGCAAATACGCGGATGGAGTATGAGCGCTATTTCCGTTTCATCCGTCCGTACATCCCTAACGATTCCGGGCGGGTTGAGAATCCAGAGCGTGTAATAGACCGGCATCATTCCGCTATTGTTTATACATTTGCAGGAACGGATGTCGGTGCTGGGCGACTACTGGACATGAAATCCATCCTCATGTCGGAATTGAGGGGTGAATGCGATTTTAGGAATGTGCGTCAGCATTTTGACGAACTCTTCAGTATAATTATGCCGCGACTTCATCGTGTATCTCCCGATGTTGAACTTGGCGAGCTGTCCGATTTGACGAGCTTCCCGAACCCTGAATTAGGCGAGACTGAGCGAACTGCGTTCCTCGGCAACTGGATTAGTCGCATCTCGGTGAGGCGAAAAATCGATAATGTTGTATTTGAGAAACAGTCGGATTCGTCATCGAAGAAGGATCTTATTGGATTTGAGTATTTCACGTCATACGACAATGGTGCATACGACAATGGTGGACAATGTGCGATAGAAGCGCACGATGACGAAAAAATGACGGTTGTTCTGACGGGGCCAAATGTCAATGAAGTTGTGCGCAACCGAACACAGGGGTTGCGCACAGGCGCGATGCTGTGGATAGACAACAATCGATTCCACTATTATGGGACTGATGCTGACGGGCGGAGATTATGCCTCTATCCTGTCGGGTGCGACGAGACGTTGCCTCCACTCATGGGGAGACCAATACCAGACTATGATAAACTGCCTGAGTTGCTTGAGCGCATTCAGGGGCTTGTTGCCGCAGATGTTGGTGGAGATAGGTTCAGGTGCCCCGTCGGAATTGTTCATGGCGATCTAAACTATGCCAATGTAATGATCGAGAAACGCATCTCGCCGATGCGAAGGCGCGCCATTTCAGATGTGTGGCTTATCGATTTTGCGCGCACGAGACGTGATTTGATCATACATGACTTCGCTGTCATGTTTGCGGCGACCGTTGGGTTGCTGGATATTGACCTCTCCAGCATCGTAGTGCGGGCGGTGTTTGCCAAGGGAGATCGGTTGCCGTCAGCGCAGATAACTGGCCGACGCGTAGCGTTCATCTATGCGATTCTACGACGGATTCGACGAGCAGCACTTGCCGCCGGTGTTTCGCAAGACATGTTTGCGCTTGGCATCGCTCTCTCGCTGATGATGACATTCCGCATGGCGTTTCGGTACAATCATTTCTATGCGGCGGCGAACGGCATGCTCAAGGCGGCAAAGGAGATCGTGGAGAGATTATGAGGGATAACAAAGACGACTTTGTTGAGATGCACGTGAAGTTCTGGGAGCCGTATGCAGTGGAGATGGCGGCCAAGGGCGTCGATGTCATCGAGCATGTCCCCGGCTGGTTGCCAAAGATTGGCGGCATGATCGTCGAGCAGGTATCTCCGTATGAAATACTGCTGCATCGCGTCCCTCGTGTGCGTGTATCAGACATAAGGCTGAAGGTCAAGGCGAAGGTCGTTGACGAGTTCGGCTGGAAGGAAGAGCCAAGCAATGTTGTCAGAGTCGGGGTTGTCACTCCGGAGATGGGCGAGGAGTCGCGTCGGAGGAACTTCTTCTTCCGGGAGCCGCGATGCATGTATACGGAGAAGACGCCGGGGTTCGTGCGCATAGGCGACGGCATGGGGCTTGCAGTGCTCACAGATGGAACCTTCCGTGGCGGGAAAGTAATCCTCTACCTTCACGGCAACGACGAGGACATCTTTGAATCCCGCGAGAGCCTCAAGCCATTCATGCCGCCGTCCTGCAATCTCGCTCTTGTTGCATATACCGGCTATGGACTGTCGTTTGGAAGCCCGTGGGAACAAGGCTGCTACGACAGCGCCCACCTGCTCTACGATTGGGTTCATGGCGAACTTGGATACAAGCCGGAGGACATTCTCATTGTCGGATACTCGCTTGGCTCGTCGGTTGCGCTGGAGCTTGCGCAGACCTGCGCCTCCAAGGCGGTCTTGTTGCTGGCTCCGTTCTATTCCGGATTGCAGACGCTGGGGGCTTGGCATCCTGGAGAGCCGATTCCCCAGCAGTCGGATTATCGTCCGTTCCCGAGCAACGAAATGATAAAGAACGTGAAGTGCCCTGTATCCGTCATCCACGGCGACAAGGACGAGACGTGCGTGTGTGAGGGCGGGCGCTCGCTCTACGAGCTTGCCCCGAACAAGGCGGGATTTACGCTCGTGCCCGGAGCGGGACACTGCGATCTTCTCGCAAGACTTGGCAGAGACCGATTCCGTGAAATCGTCTCCGGCCTTTTTGAGATCTAATGCTTTTCGATTACAAACATCTACGTCTTATCATGCAAAAGAAACTAAGATCAAGCAAAAAGCCGATGCTTCGCTTTCAGGAGATTGTTGAAAGCATCCCCGACGAGGTGGTGGCGTTCTTCCAGAAGTTTGAGTCCTCTCGCGACCGTTTGACGCTCACGCAGGAAGCGGATGTTCTGAATGCTGTTGCGCATGAGGAATACCTTGCATGTGCTGGCACGGGCGGGAAGTCCGGCGGACGCCCTACCGCGTTGATGCGGTGGTACGAAGTCTTCCGCGACATCTACATCTTGAGCCGCGCGAGGAGTTCCAACGACTCCGAGATAAGGAAGAACCCCAATGGATTCGCGACGTTTGCCCGCACTTTCGAGCCGCTCGCGTTTCTGCCGGACTTCTGGTTCGCGGCTACGAGGAACGTTTCGTCGCCGAGTATCCGCGACCGTGGCCACGGGTTGCGGCTGGCGTTTGAGAGGTATCTCTACGAATGTGCTGGGGGCGGCATCTGGGGGGCGATGGACTGGGAGATGAACCGCTTCCTGCAGCGGCGCATCTACGAGACGCTTAAGTCGGATGAGCAAGGTGCGCTCCGCCGGATTGCCGCATTGGCGCTTACGGCCCGTGCGGTTGCCGCTGGCGAACTGGGGCTGTATGTGGAGGAGCGTGACGACGTTACGTTGCCGCTTTCGGGGTTCTCCAACGTCCACAACGACCCTCGCAAGCAGAATCCGCTTCTGAAGTACTACCACTACGACCGCTTTACGCAGCTTTCCTTCGCCCGTGAACACGAGTTCGCGATGGACCCGAACGTGTCCGGGACGCACATGCGCTTTGAGCGCCAGTGGGTTGCGATGGCGGTTCTATCAGACGTGATCCTAAAGGAGTCGGATGCACATTCGACGAATGCCGCCGCGACCCGCGTCATGCTGGAGTCGGTATCCCAGTGCATGCTGAAGATTAAGAGCAAGTTCAGGGGACAGCCGGCTCACAAGAAGATTCTTGCGGCGGCAGACGCAATCTACAACTGGGTTGCATTGCGGCCTGACGAATTTGCGAAGCTTTCCGAAGCGGAACTTCTCAAACAGATCGGCATCCGCGAACGCCCGGTTGAAAGCCGCTTCTACCTCGACAAGTGCGGTTTCGCCGATGCGTCCGCTTTCTGGGCTGCGGTTATGCCGATTTTCCGCGAGCTTGACGACGCCTGCGACGCCAACCGCGACCGAGTCGTCGCGAAGTACACCGAACAGCAGCGGCGCGAAGCCTTCAAGGACGCGCGTTCGGCTGTGCAGTTCGTGCGCGACGCGCTCGACAAGGGTAACGTCTCCGAACTGCCGGGCGCGGTCGGCAGGACGGGCGTGCGCGATGCGCTTATGACGCTTATGCTTGATGGGGCGGCGACGCTACAGTACGCCGTGATGGACAAGGTGCTGACAGGAAACGACAAGGCAACGGCGTCCCGTATCTCGTACTGGAGCAACGAGCGCCGCGTTGTACGCGTTCTGCCGGCAAGGATGCCGTTCACGGATGATGAGACGCCCCAGTTCCACGACTGGATCGTGCGCTATCTCATAGACCTCTCCTCGCAATGCGCCGCCGAGAAGAACTCGGCGATCCATGGGCAACGCGATAAGTGGATCCAGGACTGGCATAAGAAGAATGGCGCGAAGAAGAGTCCGAAGCGCATCCCATTCTCCACCATCAGTCCCATTTCGTACAAAGGCATCGACTTCGGGGAAGTCTGTGCGGCGGCAGACAAGCTCTGGAATTTCTATTTCACGGCAGACGACGTCTGCCTCAATCGCTGGATCGTGTCGATTGACACGGCGCTGGACATCCTGTGTGACATGGATGAACATCACCACGACAAGCATACCTTTGGCAATTTTCCGTGGACGTGTACACCTGAAATGCGCAAGGGACTGAGTGCGCGTCTTGAGGCCGAGAAAGAGCAGTTTGAAGAGAAAGAACTATGGCCGGACAACATGGATGACCTCAAGGCGAAACTTGCAGCGGGGCCGTCCTGCACAATCGACGATCTCATGTCCGGCGAGTCGCGGATTCTCGTCATGGTCGCCGTATTTGCCCGCTTGATGGTGCATACCGCTGTGGCGCATGCCGCGCTCTGGGAGCGCAGGGCTGACCTCTTCGCATTCTTCACGCATATCCTCATTGCCTCTAACCGCGATTTCGATCTCCCGTTCCCCTGGCACCTTGACATCACGTCGGCAAGCTACCTTCGCACGGGACGCACGCATATGCGGCAGACGAACGTGGTTGACGACATTGTAGATGGCGCTTTTCTCGACGAGTCCGAGAGGGCGCTATTCATCGTATTCGTAGCCCACTATATCGCCCGGCAGGCAGACGCAGGGCAGATTCTTGGTGCGATCTCCTCAAGCACACGGATGAAAGCGTATTTCGCCGACAACGATCTTGCCCTTGCCGAGCGACGCATCAAATTCCTGAAATCGCATTTTGAAGGGATTTCGTGATGGGCGACGGAACAACAGTATCGACCACTCCGATGGAATGGCGTTCACGCGTCCGAGCAATCGCTCAGGCGCGCGCGGTCGTGTTTTACGAGCGTGACGTAGGGCGGCGGCTGCTCCTTATGCGCGAGCAGCTCAAGGGCGTACCGCGCAAGGAGCGCACGGCTGGCGGACATTCCAAGAGTTCGCTTCCGCGCCAGATAGTTGACGGGCGGACGAAATAGCTCTTGAACCGGCTCAGAACGGCAGTTCAAGGCCGTCGGCAATCCCAGCGGCCTTGGCAAGCGCCGCGCATTGGCTGGCGGTCCACTCCTCCATCTTGTCCAGCGCGTCGTTGTGGGCTTCGCAGAGCCGCGAGACGATCTCCTGGGCAGATGCCGATTCCAGGGATTCGTCGGCGTTCAGGGACTCGATCCTGTAGTCGCGGATTACAATGGCAAACTTGCCATCCTCGCTCTTCCCCGCAAAAGGCCGCAAGCGTGACCGCTGCTTCAGTTCCGACATCCATGAACTGACCTTGTTTGCTTTGGCGAGCAGTTCGGCGGTCTTTTCGGGTGGCGGCAGGTTTTCGAGGATTTCTTCCTTTTCATTCCTTTTGGTGGTGTTCATGGTGTTCTCCTTTCATTTGGTGCTACTTTTTAGCGGGTTTGGCAAACGCGGCATTGAGAGCTTCCAGAAGTCTTGGTTCGCATTCGATCAGTTCCGGACGGCTGTTTCCTGTGTATCTCTTTAGCGTTTCCTCGGCCGTATCGAGCATCGAGTCGGCAACCTGCTCTTGGCGGACAAGACGCATCTCCGTATCCTTCCAGTTAATGGAGTGGCAGATCTCGTTCGTGATGTTGCATTTCTTGTTGATCAGGATCAGGGAGTGGAACGGTGTCTCCGATCCGACGATTGGAGCGATTGCCGTCCTGATTTTGGCGGCAAGAGCAAGTGGAGATGTGGTGATTCCCTTTGCGCCGTACCACATCGGCAAGTCGCCATCTTCCGAGTCCTCATCAGCCATCCAGTCGCCGGTCTTGTCGAAGTAGGTGGCTGCGATGAAATGTCCGTTGAGTTCGTAGAAGTCGGCGCTGAATGGATCGAATTCAAAATGCGCTACTGTCTTTCCTCCACTGAATATGATGGTTGACGCAAGAAAAGCGGCGTCAGTCAGCTCCGCAGAGTTGTCCGCTTCTTCGTCATCTTCATCTTCGGCAGAAGGGATCGGAAGGTCAAAGTCAAGTTGCGTTGCCTTGCCGCTGTCGGACGATTCGCTATCCTCCTTGCCAAACAGCTCCTCGGGGAGACGGTCGATGTGATAGACCTTGACCGCGTGGTGCTTGATGGACGTCGGAGTACACAGGAGAAGTTTCGCCGAGTTCCGCTTGCAGATGCTGGAGCAGTTGTCAGGGTCGTCGTTCGACACCTTGTACCACGACTCCCAGTTGTAGCGGAGATAGAGATGCATCTCGTCCGTCCAGAATATCGCGGCATCTATGGGGAGGTTTTCATCGCCTGCGCCTATTTGCATCATGACACCGTACTCACCTCTCGACATGCAGCTTGTTGACAGTTCGCAGGACGACATCGAGACTTTGTCCTCCGACCAGTCCTCGAACTCAGGTTCCCACGCTGGATTCATTGTCTCGCCCTCCGTTCTTTCTTTTTGCCGATAAGGTTCGTCTTGCGGCGAAGTATGGCGACTACGTCCTCCTGGAAGAGCGTTCCGTGGCGGACGAGTTCCTCGGCGACGGACTTGAGCGCGGCCTTGTTCTCCGTGAGAAGCGCGGCCACGATTTTCTTTCTTTCCTTGAGGATTGGGGTGACCTTGGGGCGGAGACGGGCCCATTCGTGTTCGCTGTCGGCGTAGTCGGGCATCATCGCAAGTTCTTCGTCGTCGCAGAAGCCTCCACACACGATTCTCCTTGCGTACTCTGTCGCCTTGCAGCGGTCGCTTTCGCTTCCCTCCGACACCGTGCCGAGAATCCGTTCGGCGGCATTTCCCGCGAGCGCGACGTCGATCTTTTCCGTGAGTTTCTTCATTGATTTCCCGATGTTCCCATCGCGCAGGTTTTCAAGGAATCCGAGACTGTCGGCGATCCCGTTTATCGTTACCTGGAACCACTCGTGTCCGCGAAGCGTTGCGACAAGCGCGTGCCCCGCCTCGTGGATTGCCACATGAAACTTCTCGTCATCCGTAAGTTGCGGACGTTGCGTCTCGTCACCTGCGAATTCCGTGTTCCTTGCCTGTGCGAACATGCGGCGTGTCGGAGGATTGTCTCCTGCCAGAACGTACATTTCGCGCAGGACGCTCAGGATGTTCGCCGGAGCCCATTCCTCAGTAGCCCGCACAATGAGAGCTTTCAGGCTTTCTGAAAGGTCGTTGCGGTTTGCCTTGCGGCAGAAGATGTCGATGAGCTTAGTGCGGTCTTCCGCCTTGCGGAGGACATCCACCTTGATGCGGGTATGGAGTCTGCCGGGGCGCGTCAGCGCCGGATCGAGCATTTCCGGACGGTTCGTGGCACCGATTACGAGGACGTGGCTGTCCTCAAACCCGTCCAGCAGCGTGAGGAGCGTGTTGATGACAGGGGCTTGCGAGGCGTTTGAACGTTCCCGCGAGCCGATAGCGTCGCACTCGTCGATGAAGATGATTGACTGAGTTCGCTCCGCCGTCGCGAAAAGGTTCTCTATCCAGCCGACGGCGCGGTTGTCGTTGCGGGATGTCGTGAACTTCGCCGCGTTGACGCAGATGAAGCTGCGGTTGAGCGTGTGCGCGATTGCCTTGGCGAAAGCCGTTTTCCCGGTTCCGGGCGGGCCGTAAAGGAGGATGTGGTCAGGCTTGAATCCCTCGGCCTTGCGGTCGTGTTCGCTTGCGAGGAACTTACGGACGCGCGTCCATGCCGTTTCCATGCCGACAAGATCTTCCGGCTTCATGTTGGGCGGGCAGACGCTGAACCATCCGGCGTCCTCGATGGACGGCATGACGGTGTGGCGGAGGTTTGTGATGTGCAAAGTCGTTCCCCCGTCGGAGAATGACACCTTGATGTCGTATTCGAGTTGCCTTGCCTGCCTGATTCTGGCATGAGTGCGTTTCTCAAGCGCAGTCATCGCGTCATCGTTCTCGGAGGCGTCAGGTATGTCGAGCGGCGGAAGGTCGTCAACGACAATGGATATGCGCGAACCGTTGGCGTTCTGTTGATCGGGCGCATTGAGCAATTCCCTCTCAAGGCGCGTAATGATGACGGATTCTACTGCCGATGCGATGCCGTGCGCGGAATCAAGGTTCTGGAGCGTCTCGATGAAGAATGTGACGAGCTTTTCGCGGTCTGCTTCCATCTCGACCTCGAAGATGGATTTCGCCTGTGCAAGCGCATAGTCGACGGCATCGCCGACGATTGCGTACATTGACTGGACGTTGTGCCTCTTGAAAAGGATTGGAACATCTACCTTCTTGAGGATCTCGGCGAGGATGCCGGCCTTTTCCGGCATCTCGGCTTCAAGCCCTGCGGTAATGCCCTCTACGAGCTTCTCGCGTGGGATCGTCCCTCCGTTGCGCGAGCAGAGATGGGCGAACTTCCCCGACTCGATGTAGGAAGCACCTTGATTGCTGATCAGGGTTACGATGTTGCTTGCAAACGACACTTCTTTCTCTGTGAATTCATCCACAAGCTTTCCCGAAGTAAGCATGTTGGCGATTGGCACGAGCGCCCCTGGGTGTGCCTTGTCGATATTCTCGAAGATAATGACACCGCGAGGAAACCTTGCGGCTTCGCGAGTGACATCTCCTTCAGTGCCGCCATCCTTCCAGCAGGGGTCTCTGCCGCAGATCTCGGTTATGAGCTGCTCGACGGAATAGCGGCTCATGTCGATGATTTGGGGCTTCCCAGCACCGAATTCACGCGCCCATGCGTCACGGAACGCTGTTGCTGTCATCGACTTGCCGGTCCCAGCTCCGCCAAGAAAGCTTGTGGAGATGGGACGGAAGCCTCTTGCCGACGGCGGGATAGTCATCGAAGATGCCACATGCGCGATAAGCGCCTCGATGGCTTTCTCCTGCCCGTGGCAGGTTTTGGTGAGTTCATCCTTTATCTGCTTGAGCGACTTCATCCTGTTTGCGCGCTCCTTTGCGCACGATTTTCTGAACTCAATGTCGGCGATTTCCTGCGCACGGGCCATGACATCTTCGACAAATGCCGCGTTGTCCGGGACAATTCCGTTTAGCTGTAGGAGTTCAAGCACGGGGCCTCGCGGCTTGATCAGCATGGCGGCCGCAAGGTGCGGGAGGCCAAGTTCGATTACGGGACCGATGGCGTTCGCCACCTCGTCCATACGCCCGCCATGCAGAGACAGGATGCGGTTGACCTGCGACGAGAGCAAGACTTCTCCTGTCAGAGCCTTTGACTCGAACGAAAGGTTCTCGGGGCGGATGAGACGCTTGACGCCGAGAATGTCGCGGAGGACATTTCCATCCATGTCGAGAAACGCCGCAAGAAGATGCTTGAGACGAAGGACTTTGTCGTCCGTTCCCGACGCATATAGCGTCGCGATGGAGAGGATTTTCGAGTACGCCTCTGAATACAATGGTTGCACTTCGCACATGGTTATTCTCCTTTCTGCCGTTGAGGCTCTTTACGGATTGTTTATCGTAGTTTCCTTTTCGATTACAAGGCGGCAGAAACGCTTGTTTCGCTTTGCGTATGCAATCTCATCTTTGTCAGATGTTGTTTTCAGCTTTATGTACCGTGAATCGGTGCGGGACAGTGCATTGCTGACCAGGCCGTAGTCGAGATTCAGTTTTTTCGACAGTGCCTGGGAAACGCGGGCGTCAGTCCAGAGGTTAGTGCATCCAAGGTGTCCCTGCGGATCAATTGAGATTTTCCATCGTTCGTCAGTGGCTGACGCACCTGATGCGGGGCAGTTGTTTGTCGGCGGGTCGAAGACAAGAGTGAACTCATCCTCGTAAAGGTCGCGGCAGTCCAGCGCAATGCGGCCATCCGGGCGGATTCGGCACCGAGCTGCGACTATCGGCGGCTCGCGCTTGATCTCTTCTTTCCAGATTTGTTCGCCCTTCCGAAATCCGGCGAGAGCAACGACAATTGAGGGTTCTCCAATTCCGGTAACTCGCTTGACGGTAGCGTATGCGAGATCGTTTGCCAGAACGCCGTTTTTTGCGTCGAAGGAGAAGCCTGGTGCGCTCTCGGCCAGCATTCTGGCAATCTTCGTTTCGGGAAGCAACTCTTTGTGCAAGAACAGCACCGCCCCTACGGAGGCAATCGCCACGAGGATGGCACCGCATACGCAGAGGTCTATTCTGTGGCTGTGTTTGGCTTCTGCCGTGGCTGCTGAATAATCCTTGCGCAAGGATGCGAGGACAAGCCCCAAAAGGGCGAAACAAGCTACCGTGTAGCAGTTGCCAGTGGACACGAAAGGCACATAGCTCGCGTGGCGTGGAATAAGGAAGGAGAAGTGCAGGATGCCCAAGATTGTCTGCGCTATCAAGGTAATCGTTCCGCCGACGGCGAGAATCTTTTGCGTGGATGTACGCGCACGACGGGCAATGATCACAAGGCAGACTGCAAGAAGAGCCATTGCAACGGCAAGAACAACAAGAGTCCAGTTCCCACAGTAGTACGATGCGAAGCCGAGAACATTGCCGTCTATGCTCCCTGTAGGAGAAAGCGACCGCGAAAGCTCCGTTGTTCTAATCCACGGGGAATTGGAAACCAAGTACCACGAAAAGTCGGTGTAATCGCCAATAAGCGAACCCGTGCCGAACCAACTGCGCCCAGACAGCTGCATCTGAACCTCGCGGACCACAAACGGCGAGAGAGCGATTGCGGCGGCGATCAGGCAGCGGATGGTCTTGTGATGCTGAATGCGGACGACAAGGCCATACAGTGCGGCGGCGAGAAATAGTATGAGCGTCGCCTCGGAGAGCCTCGGCATCAATGCCGCGAGCAGCAGTGCCGAAATCGTGGCGACTGCATAGAACAGCGAGCCGCGATGGCTTCGCCTTGTCCACGCATACAGAAGGAGGAGTGAGGGGGAGAGAAAATAGGCAGGGGCAAGTATCTCTCGCCCGAACATCACAAGCTTCTGGTTCAGTCCGTAATCGGACTCTTCGATGAAACAGCAGAGGCACAAGCCGGCAACGCAAAGTGATATCATGAGTCCCGACAACGAAAGCCGAGTAGGCCCCATTGCGACCATGACAGCAAGCAGCACTACGCCGACCGCCAATGCTATGGCATGACTCGTCAGCAATGCGGGTGCTGCAGTGCGCACCGTGATTAGACTGACAGCGCAACACAGCCCGGCAAGGGCGAGCGTTACAATTGTTAATGCGATGTTCTTTTTCATGACTGTTCCTTTCTGGGCTTCACGCGCATATTATCTCATGCGATTTTGATAAAGACAATAATGCAAAAACCTGCATGGTCATGCACGGCAAAAAGGCTTTCCGACAAGGCAAATCGTGCATGTAAGTGCAAGGCCGTGACACATTGTTGTAAGGCTTTTTCATGTTGTATAATAGTGCCGTTTCAAGGAAACGAGGTACAACTATGAAATATGCAGTCATGTCCGATGTACACGCCAACCCGACAGCGTTGGCAAAGGCGCTAGACGACGCACGGTCGTGCGGCGTAGATACCTATGTCTGCCTTGGCGACATCGTCGGCTACGGTCCATCCCCGGACGCGGCGATAACGCTTTCAAGGGAGGCGTTCGGAAACCTCGTGGTGGTCGGCAACCATGACGCGGCGATGCTGCGCGAAATGTCTATGGACTCGTTCTCGCGCCGTGCACAGAAGTCGATTGCCGCGCAACGTCTCATGATTAGCGACGAGAACCTCGGCTGGCTTGCGGAGCGTACGTCCTTGATAAGGGAAGGTTCGCTTCTCTTCGTGCATGGGGATGTGCATCGTGACGGTGACGCGTTCAAGGCCGGGTTCGGGTATGTGTTCCGCCCGAAGGATGTGAAGAGTGTATTGTCCGCCGTTGATGGCATGGGCGTGAACATCGTGTTCGTCGGTCACACACATGAGCCTGTAGCGTGGCGGCAAACTGATGGTGGCGAGGTGGAAATGGTAGATGAAGACAAGATAAGCATTGCCGCATCCGGCAAGTATGTGATTAATGTCGGAACGGTCGGCTGTCCGAGAAGCGTGCCGTTCGCATCGTATGTCGTCGTGGACGCGAAAGAAGATGGTTCGGTTGACGTTGAGCTGCGCAAGCTTACCTTCGACTATCTCGGCTACAGGGATTCGCTTCTGGCCGCGAACGCTGACGTGCCGATATGGCTTGAGGATCTTGTTTCTCGGCTTGGGTGTTCAAAATGAAAGGAGTGTATCATGGTGCATGAAACTAGAATTGGCAGAGCGACAATAGTCCGAAACCTTGTTCTGGCGGTCGGCTTGGGCGGTATGGCTGTCGCAGGATGCGGATTCAACGCCGCTCGTGACGGGGTGTCTCCGCAAGACTCCGTTTCCGTGATAGACGTTCCGGCTCTGAAGGAGGCCGCGTTATCAAACCTTGCGGAGGGTGCGCAGCGCATCGTGAGTGCTAGCGGCGGGTGTGTGGCGGAATTGACTATTGATCCGACGCTGCAACGCGTTGTGTCGGACGTGCTTTCTCGTCACGCCGACACGAACGACGCAGGGATCGGGTGGGCTGTCCTCATGTCGGCCAACGACGGCGCAGTCTTGGCACTTGCCGATTGCGGCGGCGCTGTCGATGCCCCGCGTCCATTCGCCATGACAAAGATGTTCACGCCAGGGCACTTGATCTCGACTCTGACCGTTGCCGCCGCCTTGGACGCGAGGATTGCCACGCCGGACAGCGAGCTCTTCACTGATGCCTCGGAGGCTTTCTACTATCAGTACAAACTTCCAGGGGACGGTGGTCATATTTGGGAATCTACCATCACTGTGTCCAACGCTCTCGCATACTCGTCCAATGTAGTACTTGCGAAACTTGGCATCCTCGTTGGGCGAGATAGGGAGTATGATGTCTTGAGCAAGTTCGGCATAGGCACAAGTACTGGGGTCGGATTCGCTGGAGAGACATCTGGACGTTTGTTGCCACCTGAGAGGTGCAGCAGGATGCAGTTGACGAGAATACCCATCGGCCAGGGTGTGGAAATTACTGCAATTCAGATAGCCCGCGCATACGCGACTCTCGCAAACCACGGTGAGCGGGTCGATCCGTAAAGTCGGAGGCCAAGCGGTCT
>JAZQBR010000345.1:0-7768 GCA_045545855.1 Kiritimatiellia bacterium
GACAATCGTGCGCTTTTCGGACGAGAACGAGACGCCTACGAGCGTTATGCGCCTGCCCGAAAGCGCGTACTTGCCGGCGTAGTCCTTGCCGCGAATCTGCTCCATCGCCTCCGATGCCGGGCGGTCGAGCTTGAACTCGACGATATATATGTCGCTTGGAGTCTTCGCGACAAGGTCTATTCGCCCTTCGTTCGTCTGCACCTCGCCCTCGGCGCTGACCCCTATGAGCCGCAGTATGAAGTCGGAGGCCAAGCGGTCTTAGGAAGACAAAGGGCTATGACAACTCCTTGGCTCACAGAACGACATGGCTACGATCCGACTTAGATGTGGCAGACTATAGTGTACGTCATACTGCGGCTCATAGGGGTCAGCGCCGAGGGCGAGGTGCAGACGAACGAAGGGCGAATAGACCTTGTCGCGAAGGCTCCAAGCGACATATATATCGTCGAGTTCAAGCTCGACCGCCCGGCGTCGGAGGCGATGGAGCAGATTCGCGGCAAGGACTACGCCGGCAAGTACGCGCTTTCGGGCAGGCGCATCACGCTCGTAGGCGTCTCGTTTTCGTCCGAAAAGCGCACGATAGTCGACATCATCACCGAAGAAATCTGACGCGCCGGTCGAAATCCGCCCGGAGGATCGGATTGTCCGGGCAATCCGGTGATACCGGATAAACCAGGCGGCCCGCACATCCCTGGTAGGGGCCGACCACCGGGCGGCCCGCACGATAACGGGGGTGTCTCCCCAAGAAGCCCGCTCCCCCGTCCATCCCCCCATTTGGGTGGATGACAGGCCATGGGCAAAAATGCTACAATACGCTCAAACTCACATAAGAAAGGGCGCGCGTTAATATGAAAACACCAAGCTTCAAGTGTCTTTTGTCACTCTTCACTCTCGCCTTGTCCATTGCCGCCTGGGCGGATATAACCTGGACCGGGGAATCGGGCGGAAATTGGAGTGACAGAGCAAATTGGGAAGGTGACAGCGGCGCTTATGTAATTTCCAAGCCAGGTACAATCAATTTTAATGCGCCGCTTAACACCATCGGCACTACAGGAGCAGATCCAGCTTTGAAAATTTCAGCTGGAACGGAGTCTCTGCCTGTGACCTTCACTACCGGCACGGACGACAATCAGGAGTTGGGCCTTACTATGGAGAATGGCGCGAATCATGCGGCAATAGGTGCAGGCTCTAACGCTGGCTACCTTGTGGTTGACGGGGGTAAGTATATCTTTGCAAATGATTTGGTTGTAGGTGGTAAAGACAAAAAGAATGGAACCCTTGTTGTTAAAAGGGGTTTGGTTGGCACAATGTATTGGATGTATATTTGCGGGTACGAAGCTTCAAGTTGCAGCGGGTTGCTGAAAGTTGAAGGTGGTACTGTGCAGGTAGGCACTGGAAATGGTCGTCTTGTGATAGGACAGCAGAGCGGGACGACGGCGACATTAGAGCAGATTGGTGGAACGGTAACTTCAGGCCAAAACGAGGCCGCTCTGGAAATTGCCTGCAATAATGCCACAGGAACTTATAATATTTCAGGCGGATCATATACAGGCAATGGCAACGCGTGGCTGGGCAATGGTGACGGGAGTAAAGCCTATGTGAATGTTTCTGGTTCTGGCAACATGTCACTTACGGGCGATTTCATTCTTGGTTACGCATCAGGTAGCTATGGCGAGTTGAATCTAAATGGTGGAACACTTACAGTTGCCTCGCTAAAGCGCGGTAGCGGCAAGGGAAAGATTGTCTTTAATGGCGGCACGTTGAAGCCGCAAGGTGAGAATACGGCGTTCATGCCAGCCAACGAAGATTTTGATGTGCAGATTGCGGAGGGCGGACTTGTCATCGATACCGCACACAATATAACGATATCGGCCAAGATATATGGCAGTGGCCCAATCACGAAGAAGGGCTCGGGTACTGTAACTTTCAGTGGAGATGCGATCTACTACACTGGCACAGTTACAACGGAATCAGGGGCTGGTGATGTAATATTCGCTTCTGGTGCTTGGAGGGGGACTGCTGCTGATCAAAGCGGAAATTATCTCGTCTCCGAGCCAACAAACTGGCATCAAGGACAGGTGCCGTCGGGCATCGCCTTCTTTGGTGGTGCCGAGTCCGCCGGCAAGACGGTGACGTTCGGCGCCAATCTAAATCTCTCAGGGGATGTAGAAGTCATATCTTGGTCGTCTGGCAATAACAATTATTATGCTGATGAAGACGGATGGTGCACATGGAAAGCGACCGATCCCAGTTATGGCGTCAAACAAACTGCCGGCGCGCTGCTCATCGGCCAAGGTGAATCTGGTACAGGGCGTCTTGCAATTTCAAGCGGAACACATAATTTCAGCGGAAAGATTCGGGTGGGCGATTGGAAAGGAACCGGCTATCTCAAGGTTGATGGCGGATATGTCGAATCGGCAGATGAAGTGTACATAGCCGGCGATAGTGCTCATTCTACCGGCAAGGTGTATGTGAATGGTGGTGCGCTTGTCAATCGCAATTGGTTCTGCGTCGGCAGGGCCGGAGATTGCGACGCCTACCTTGAAGTGAATGGCGGCGCAGTTTCCAATCTTGTAAACAATCTTACGATAGGCACATGCGGCAACAGCAGTTCCAAAGCTGAAATGCTCGTCAAGAAGGGCGAGGTGTATACGGCAGGCAATCTGTACGTCGGTGAATGGGATTCCGCTACAGTTACAGTGCAGGGCGGAGACGTAATCGTCAAAGGCAATGTTGTTTTCGGTGACTCTACTAATTTCGGTTTGGATGAGACGGCCACGCTGAATATCGAAGGCGGCACCATAATCGCCAAGCAGTTCAATAAAGGTGCAGGCTCTGGAACGGCGACACTTAACCTTAAAGGTGGTACCATAAAGGCGGCCGGTGATGCGAATTCTTATATCATTTATGCTGAGAGTGGCAGAAGCCTTTCCGTTGCACTTGCAGAAGGAACAACTTCTACGATAGACGTTAATGGACAAGACCAGCACATCAACGTCCCGCTGTCCGGCACAGGTACGCTTCGCGTGACAGGCGGTGGATCGCTTGCGCTTGGTGCCGGAATGACCTATACAGGAACCACCGCAGTTGAAGCAGGAACAACCCTTTCCCTGAGTGACACATCGGCTACCACCTCGCGCCTGATACTCAGGGGTGGTAGCGTCTCGGTTCCGGCGAACTTCAGCGTCGCCGAGGTCGAACTTGCTTCAGGCGGCGAAGTTGCTCTTCCGTCTTGGTACACGACGAACATGAAGCTGATCATAAGCGGAGATACGACGCTCGTTGTGCCGCAGGGAACGACACTGGGCGATGTCGAGTTTAAAGACAACGGCAAGATCGTCTATACGCTTTCGACCTACACGGCAGGCGAGACGGCTAATGTCGCCACAATTGGAACGGTCACTTATCCTGAGAACGATACAATCGCCAATCATGTCTATATCTCGGTCGATGGCGTTCATCTGGCGACTGTTTCGGATGTCAACGGCACGCTTACGGCTGTTTCGCGGGAGAATGTTTGGATCGGAGAAGCAGGGTCTGCAGTGGATTATGCAATCCCTGCGCAATGGAAATCAGGGACACCGACAGGATACGATATACTTGTCTTCAATCGCAGTGGAACAATATCTAGCAGCAAGGGTCAAATCAAGGTTGCTTCGGCTGCAACTGTATCCGTCGCACAGGCATTGACGATCGACGCGCTTGCTATCGGAGTCGGAGGCGGAACCGTCGATACAGGTAGCTATGCAGTGACCGTATCGAATTTAAAGAGTGTTGAAGGAACTCTTGGTTTCGCCGGCTCGGGTACGGTGTCGATTAGCGCGGCACCTGCTGTGCCATTTGGAATTGTGTTGTCCGGCACTGTAACCGCGACAGTTCCTTATACTACGAAGCTCAGCTCTTTGTCGTTTGCGGCAGGCAACCTTCTGTATGTCGACGTGTCGGAATTGAGCGAGGCAACGACACTTGAGACGCCATGCCCCATCGCATTGCCTCAGGGCTATTCCGATCCGAACTGGTTTATCGCGCCCAAAGGCAAACGTGCCGCTTTTGTCTACAATTACGATGACGGAATAAAACTTTCCTCAATGCGTGTTCCGGCAGAAGGTGAAAGCGTCGTCAACGTCTACCTTGGTGGCGGTAACTGGAGTACGACCGGCAATTGGTCCTTGAATGCGCTCCCTGCTTCTGCAGATATTGCGCTTATCACATTGGCCAACCAGACGATTGAAGACAATGTGGCTGATAAAATCAATGTTAGTAATATCGTTGTCAAAACTGCATACGTAAAGTTCAAGGGAGGAAATGTATGGCCTAAAATACGGGCTCAGGAGATCAATGGCATTGATGGCTCCAGGATTGAGCTTTCCTGCTATGGTCTTGGCCCTGTCTCCGGCAAGAATCTTGAAGTCAAGGTTGATGTCGAAGCTTCGAATTTGGAAAACCGCAATCAGGATTGCTGGATCGAGGGCAACGATTCGACAAGTCGCATAGCTTTTTACGGTGATCTTTATGCTAATGAATCCGCTTTCCGCGTTAACGGCAATGTCGATTTTTACGGCCAAGTGGTCTGCAATTACACATCGGATAATGACAACTACTTTAGCGGTGACGTAACATTCAAAACCGGATCGTCGCTGACAGTAGGTGCCAACGGAACCGTAACGATCAATACGGCGATTGAATTCCCCGGAGAAGTAACGGTTAATGGCACGCTTCACGAGAAAGCGGGTTGCACATTCTGCTCTGCGCTGAAAGGTTCGGGTACGCTTAACCTTTCGTCGGGAAATTCTGTCGTGACGCATTTCAAGGGTGCCAATTCCGGATTCAGCGGCACGATAAATGCAGCTAAGAAACATGTTCCGTACCTGTACAGAATTGCTTCCGGCAGTGAAAACGCGGTATGGAACATCAACACCGATATGCGCTATGTCGGTGACGAATCCGGAACGCTCAAGTTTGGCGCGCTAAACGTTTCAAAGGGCGACTGGAACTGGTTTTATATCCGAAGGGGGCTTTCGAATCTGGTGATTGAAGTGGGGGGGCGCAATGACGACATGACGTGGGGAGAGGAATATGGCTTTGGCGGATACAACGGCTCCGCAGCGGATTTCAATACAACAGATGCAAAATTCAAAAAGGTCGGTTCTGGTGTTCTGTATACCCGTGCTAGCAACTATCCGAGCATCGAGGTTGCTGAAGGTGTCGTCTCTTTCGAAGATGATGACGGGCCGTCTACATCTTATGTATTCAGCGGTGGAACGTTCAGGTTCAATTCGTCCACCTATCCGGACCCGACTGTGAAGTTCGATTTGACAAATTCCTCCGGCCCGGTTGACATTGACACTGCCGGTCACACATTCACGTGGGCGACGGCGATAACAGGCGCATTTGACCTTGTCAAGCGCGGCGATGGTACACTCGCGCTGACGGGTGCGCATACATATACCGGCAAGACGGAGGTGAAGGGCGGCGTCCTGATTCTGCCTTATCGCGAATTTGGCAATCAGACGGTGTCTGTTGCTGATGATGCCATTCTGGAATTTGATGCGTCCAAACTCACGGTTGTAGACAACCCCGCAGCACTCTTCACATCTAATGATGCGACAATTGCCAGTCGCGTCAGGATTCTCGGCTCGGCGGATTACGATTTTACATTGCAGAGAGATTCAAGCACCGGTGCCGTAACATACAATGCGACAGCGAAAAGCGACACCGATGCGCGCAATATCTGGGTTGGCGGCACAGAGGGCGACTGGAATCTTGCTCGCAACTGGACGCGCGGTGTGCCGACGGAGGAACAGACCGTTCTTATCAATTCTGATGTCTCGGATGTCACAATCTTTTCATCGACAGATACTGCATCGCCGTTGCTGCTAGACACGTTGGAGGTCGACTGTGGCAACTTTACATTTCGCGCCTCAAGCAAAGACCGTGCCCCTATGCTGAAGCTCAAGGCGATTAAAGGCTCCGGTAAAATTACGCTCAGCCGTGCCGGCTTGGAGAATGTAAGCGGTGTTGAAATGGTCGTCGAAAATGACATTGATTTTGGCGCGTCCGACAACGGGTACGATTCCTGGCTGGCGGCCAACGGTGCGAGGGTGGAGTATAAAGGAAATCTGACGGTGCTCTCCACCTGCGGTAAGTTTATGACTTATGGGTATAATTATTTACATCTTTCAGGTTCGTTTGTAAACAACTCGTTGATCAATGCGGACAGTTGCCTGGACTACACGTGCATTGACGGTGATCTTAGATGCAATGGAAAGATGAAAATCGGCAACAGCACTGTGAATGGCGCAATCACCGTCACGGCCAATCAGCTTGAGATTAATAATTCGACAATTAACGGCAAAACGACGGTGACTTCAGCAGGCCAGCTATACATCAATACAGGTAATACTCTCAACGGCGATGTCGAGGTTGCTTCCGGCGGCGTGTATGGAATCGACCACGAATGCGTTCTTGAAGGTGCGATGGACAACAGCGGAACTGTCAATATCTGGAATGCAGCAAACCTTAAAGGCACTGTTAACGTAAACGCCGGGGGCAAGGTGAAGATAATGGGCAACAGCAGGATAGACGGCGATATTACAGGTAGCGGAACGGTTGAAACCTCAAACGAAAACAAAAGCTACACTCTTTCAGGAAATAACAGAGAGTTTTACGGCACTTTCAATCACTATGCCAACGGCAGGGTGTATTTCAAATCCGCTGATTCTGGCAGTCCCAATGCTGTCTGGGACATCGCAGGGGACGCCGATACGACCGCACTTACAAGCGGCACGCTCAAATTCGGCGCATTGAACCTTTCCAACCAGAAATTGTGGTTCCAGAATTCAGACAGCACGCTTGTCATGGAAGTCGGCGCGCTCGGGCGGGGCATGCAGTTCGGCGGAAATTACTTCTTCGGAACGGAGTCTTACAATTCAGGGACAAATCCTGAGAATGTGACGCTGAAGATTGTCGGCGGCAAGCTGACCAATGCGAGCTACGGCATCCGCAAGATGGTGGTTGCCGGGGGCGAAATGGTTCTCGCCACGCCGACTCATGGCGACGGAGCCTGGGAGAGCTACAAAAACAACTATGCCGGATACCAGATAGACAGCATTGTTGTCGCCAAAGATGGGATACTTTCTGGTACGACAGATCAAACCATAAGTGGCCTTACCCTCGCCCCTGGCGCGATTGTGAAGCAGACGGTGACTGGGAGTGGAACGTCTGAGTCGCCTTACACTTGCCCGACGCTGACGGTGAATGGTAATGTGAATGTTGCCGGTGTGAAGTTCGCGGTTGACGGGGTCGACCTCTCTCAGGTCACGTCTGGCGAAAACGCCAACCTGACCCTGCTCTCTGCGACAGGCACTGTTAAAGGCACGCCCGTAGCGGCAGAGAAAATCGTGACGGGGGGTGGCTATGGCTGGAAGCCGGTTGTGGTGGATAAGTCGGTCTTGATGCAGTTCGGCAAGCTTGCGGCAGGGTTTATGCTGATGGCGTTCTAACCGGCAAGCGGCTTCCGCTGTTTTGCAGGGGACGGGCATCATATCTCCCCACCAGCCCGTCCCCTGCACTATAAGTGGGAAAATAGGCCTGTTTTCCCACTTTTCTGAGGGGCTAAATAAAAGCTCTTCCCCTACCGGGTAGGGTAGGGCCGACCCTATTGGGTAGGGTAGGGCCGACCCTATTGGGTAGGGTCGGGGTGCCCCTATTGGGTAGGGTGGCACCCCCCCTATCCAATAGGGTCGACGGTTTAAACCCAAATGCCGCA
>JAZQBR010000346.1:0-2741 GCA_045545855.1 Kiritimatiellia bacterium
TCTGTAGCGCCAGAAGCTTCCGCGGCGCCTTATGCAGCGCCGCGTCCCGCCGGACCGCGGCCCGCGCCGGTGCCGGCGGCGGCCCCAGTGCAGGTCGAGTTCGCCGCTGAACCAGACTTCACCTCTTCAAGACCATGGCGCTGGTTCAAATTTCTCGCGCTCACGCGCTCTGGACTTTTGCTTGTCGAAACTGACGCCGGCATTGTAACGGTCAATCCGCGCGCCGCGAGGGAGCGAATCGCCTACGAAAGACTCTTGAGACGCGCGCCAAACGATGAAAGGCCGCTGTCGCAGCCCCTGCTCTTGCCAGATGTCGCGGCTCTGCCGCCGGCGGACGCGGCGAGGATACGCTCGTCGCTCGACACGCTTTCGGCGATGGGCTTCGCCATAGAGGAATTCGGGCGCGACTCGTTCAAGGTCGACGCCGTGCCTCAAATGCTGGGCGACACCAAGCCGGCAGCGGTACTGGCGACAATCGCGCGCGACCTGGCGGAGTCGGGTGCGAAGCGAGGCGGCGAGCGCTGGCGCGAAGAGCTTATCGCGAAATCGGTCGCCAAATCGTTCGCAGGCGCCTCGCCGGCGCTTACCGAAGAAGGCGCGGTAAAGCTCGTCGAAGAGCTCTCCGCCTGCCGCATGCCATACGTCTGCCCGAGAGGCAAGCCTACGATGATTTTCACCTCCAACCGCGAGCTGGACAGAAAGTTCGCCATAAACTGACCTCAAGCACATGATATCGTTTGTAATACCCACGCTCAACTCAGAGAAGACGATAGGCGAATGCCTTGACGCGATACTGGCCCAGGACTACCCGAGGGACGACTACGAAATAGTCATCGCCGACGCGGGTTCAACCGACGGCACGCTCGCGGCGGCGCGCGCGAGGGGGGTCGACACGATATGCGAGAACGCGCTCAAGACGGGCGAAGCGGGCAAGACGGCCGGCATTCTCGCCTCGAAGGGGGAGCTTATAGCCCTGGTGGACTCCGACAACATCCTGCCAGACCGCGACTGGCTCAGAAAGATGACCGCGCCCTTCGCCGATGACGGCATATTCGCCGCCGAGCCGATACGCTACTCGGCGCGGCCGGGAGACCCGCCGCTGACGCGCTATTTCGCAGAGCTCGGCATGAACGACCCGGTGTGTCTCTTTGTCGGCAACTACGACAGGGTGTCGGCGGTGACCGGCAGATGGACCGGGCTCGACGTCCGCGCCGTGCGGCGCGAGGGCTATCTTCGGCTGGATTTCGCTGGCGGCGGCAAGATGCCGACAATAGGCGCGAACGGATTCGTGTTCCGCCGGCGTATACTCGAGAAGGTCGCCTGGCGGCCGTACTTCTTCGACATCGATGTCGCGGCGGCCGCAGCGGAGGCAGGCTGCGGGGCGATCGCCAAGGTCGACACGTCGATAGTGCACCTCTACTGCGCCAGATTCGGCGACTTCGTGATGAAACAGCGCCGGCGCATACGAGACTACCTCTTTTTCTCGAAGGCAAAGGAGCGCACCTACCCGTGGAACGCCCAGCGCAAAGGGGGAGTGGCGCTCTTCGTCGCTTCGGCGCTGCTCGTCGCACCGCTCGTCGTGCAGGCGGCGCTCTTCGCCTGGCGCGCGGCCCCCGGCGACAGGCGGCTGGCCTTGTGGCACCTGCCGGTATGCTACGCGACGCTCTGGATATATTCCCTGGGGGTGCTGTCGAAGATGGCAGGCGTCAAGCCGAAGATGGCCGACCGCTCGTCCTGGCAGAAATAAGTCCGTTTTTTTTTCCCGTCCGGGCGCTGTTTTTGGTATAATATCTCACATGGAAAAAAAGATACAGAGTCCGGCCCGTCCGTGGCTGCTCGCGGTGCTTGTCGCCCTGGTCGCGCTTTCGTTCTACCAGATGGGCGCGCAGAAGGAGAAACGCCTCGAGCTGACGCCCGTCGAGTTCAAGGCCGCGCTTGCCGACGGGCTGGTGAAACTGCCCTTTTCGCGCGTCATCGATCACGAGGACGGCATTACGTATTTCGAGGGCGATATGGCCAGTCTCGGCGAAGACGGCAAGGTGGAGCGCGACGGCAAGGGCGAGAGGCTTTACCGCAAGTTTCGCGTAAACCTCGTGCCCGGCGAGAACGAGCGTCTCATGAACGAGCTTCTCGAGCGCAACGTGCAGGTCAAGGTGCGCACGCAGGCGAGCGCGCTTTCGCCGTTCGTGATGAACGTGCTGTTCTTTGTTGGCATGATGTTTCTCTTCTACTGGTTCGTCGGGCGCAGGATGGCCGGCGAAGGCGGGCCTTTCGGCATGGGCAAGTCGCGCGCGAAGATGCTGACCGGCAAGGAGGAGAAGAAGAAAGTCACTTTCAGCGACGTCGCGGGCGTAGACGAAGCGAAGGAGGAGGTGCAGGAGATCGTCGAGTTTCTCAAGAAGCCGGCGGCTTTCCAGAAACTCGGCGGGCGCATACCCAAGGGGGTGCTGCTCGTCGGGCCGCCCGGCACCGGCAAGACGCTGCTCGCCAAGGCCATCGCCGGCGAGGCGCAGGTGCCCTTCTTCGCGATTTCGGGGAGCGACTTCGAAGAGATGTTCGTGGGTGTAGGCGCGAGCCGCATGCGCGACATGTTCGCCGAGGCGAAGAAGCGCGCGCCGTGCATCGTGTTCATCGACGAGATCGACTCGATAGGCATGAAGCGCAGCGGCGCAGGCGCGCTGACGGGCTCCCACGCCTACGAGCAGACGCTGAACACGATGCTCGTCGAGATGGACGGCTTC
>JAZQBR010000347.1:0-14477 GCA_045545855.1 Kiritimatiellia bacterium
GACATGGCTACGATCCGACTTTACTCCCCGAAACGAAAGCCTTGGGCACTGTAATACGCAAGCTCCAGCAAGACTTCCACGCCTACAAACTGAAAGATCTCGCGTACTTCTTTCTCGACAACCCGTCGTCGATATTGCTGAAGATTTCGGCGAAGCGCCACCTTGACGAGCGCGGCGCAGTCCAGCCGGCGGAGCTCGGTTTTCACCAGTGCAAGGCGTGCGGGTTCGCTTCGACAAGCGAGGCGGATGTTATCCAGCACATTGTCCAGGCGCATCTCGGCGACTACTACGAGTCGAAGGAAGTGGAGTGCGAGCCGCCGAAGGGCAACTTCAACTGCGTTGCGAAGTGCGGGCTCTCCGGTGTTCTGCTGGGCCCGCCGAACATCCACGAGTTCAATTCGACCGTTCGCGAGATGATACGCACGCGCTACCCCGACATGACTGAAGAGGAGTACCGCTCCCGCATCGTAATGGTCCGCGAACCGGAGGCGATTGAAGAGTGGCGCAAGGGCGCGACAAAGAAGGTCGTGTTCACGGCGAAGGGGGCCGGCGAAGGCGCCGCGACACTCACGCGAGAGCAGGCCGAGGCCGAGTTCAAGCGCAACTGCCTCGCTGCGATGCTCGACAAGCCGAAGAATCTCATGATAACGGCAGACGTGGCCATGAAGAGCCCGGTGAAGCCGCTCCAGTGGGCGGTGCGCGACGCGCTCGAGGCCGAGCGCCGTTCGCCGTACAACATGTGCTTCGCCTTGCGCGGAGCGTTTCACCACCGCAAGATGTTCTTCTTCAGGGCGAACGATTCCCGCGGGCCGGAATTTGTCACCGGCGTGGAGCTCAAGCAGTTTGACGCCGAACACGCGATACCCGAGCTCGCCAAGGTGGCGACGTTTGTCGCCGAACATCCCTGCTCGCCAAAGGTCGATATAGTAAGCGACGCCGAAGGAGAGAAGCATCTCGCCTGGCTGGTCTCGACCGGCCATATCGTCGCGTTCACAAACGGCGTGTATTCGGCGGTGGAGAAGTTTCCGAAGTACGGTCCCCAGTGGCAGAAGCGCAAGAGTGCGCCTGCGCCTGTTCCGGAACCAGCTCCCGCGCCCGCGCCGGAACCGGCTCCCGCGCCCGCGCCAGTGGCAGAACCCGCACCCGCGCCGGAATCCGCGCCTGTAGCAGAGCCCGCTCCCGCGCCTGCAGTGTCAGAAGAAGAGAAGAAAGAAGAACCGAAAGATGAAGCTACCGCTCAGTTGGCTTAATGAATTCGTCAAGGTTGACGATATAGCGCCAAGGGACCTCGCAGAAAAGCTCACTCGCGCAGGCCTCCAGGTCGAGTCTATAGAGACTGTCGGCCAGGAACCGCTTGACGACCATTTTGTCGTTGTCGAGGTGCTGGAGGCCGTTGCCCACCCAGACTCTGACCATTTGCACGTCTGCAAGGTGACGGACGGCAAGGAGACCTTGCAGGTCGTGTGCGGCGCGCCGAACATGCGCACCGGCATCAAGACCGCCTTCTCGAAGATTGGCGCCGTGATACCGAATGGCGGGTTCAAGATCAAGAAGGGCAAGCTTCGCGGCGTCGAGTCGTTCGGCATGTGCTGCAGCTCGGCCGAACTCAACCTGCCCGGCGGCAACCATGACGGCATAATGGAGTTCCCCCCCGAGACCCCGACCGGCGCCTTTCTGCGCGATGTGCTGCCGGGCGACAAGCCCGAGGTAGTTTTCGACATCGAGGTCACGTGGAACCGCCCCGACGCGCTTTCGGTCGTGGGCCTTGCCCGCGAGTTCGGCGCGGTGCTCCACCGCGAGGTGAAACTGCCCGCGACGGACTTTGTCGAGGGCGATGTCGACGTAAACAGCGAGGTCAAGGTCGTTGTTGAAGATCCTGTGAAGTGCCCGCGATACACGGCCCGTGTCGTCACTTCGGTAGAGGACGGCCCTTCGCCGGAGCTTATGGCCAAGCGCCTTGAGTTGTGCGGCATGCGTTCGCTCGGTCTGGTCGTGGATGTCACGAACTATGTCATGCTCGAGCTTGGCCAGCCGATGCACGCTTTCGACCACACGAAGCTCGCCGACAGAACCATCGTCGTGCGCTGCGCCAGAAGCGGCGAGACGATGAAGACTCTCGACGGCGTCGAGCGCAAGCTCGACCCGACGATGCTCATGATATGCGATGCGGCGCGGCCCAACGCCGTCGCCGGCATAATGGGCGGCGAAGAGAGCGAAATCGCCCAGGGCACGAAGACCGTCCTTTTGGAGTCCGCTCTGTTCGAGCCGACGTCGACCAAGTTCACGGCGACGAAGCTCGGTCTCGCCACCGAGTCGAGCTACCGCTACATACGCGGCGTCGACAAAGATCTCGCCGACTTCGCGAGCCGCCGCGCGGCGCACCTGCTGCAGAAGTACGGCAAGGCCGTTGTCGCCAAGGGGGTGGTGGACGTCGACAACAGGGCAAAGCCGCTCAACGCCGACGTTACGCTCAACTTCGAGCGCGCCCGCCGGCTGATCGGCATACCGATCGGCAACGACGCGATGGTGTTTATTCTGAAGGGGCTGGGGCTTGCGGTGCGCGGACCTGCCGAAGGGCTCTTCGCCGCCTCCGAGTCGGTCACGTTCGGCATACCCAGCTGGCGCTGGGATCTTTCACTCGAGGCGGATCTCGTCGAGGAGGTGGCGAGACTGTACGGGCTTGACAACATACCCGACACGATGCCTTCGGCGCAGTCGATCTCGAACCTCTCCGAGGCGCAATTCAAGGCGAAGAGCCGGGTGCGCGACCTGTGCCTGTCGCTGGGCTTTACCGAGGCGATGCATTATTCGTTCCTTTCCGCGCGCGAGCTGGACGAGTTCGACCCGCGCGACAAATCGCGCCGCCTCGCGATACCCGACCCCGTGTCGGTCGAGTATGGCGTCATGCGCGACAGCCTGCTGCCGCAGATGATGGGTTCGCTCGGGCGCAACGCCTCCCGCCAGATCGAGAGCGCGATGCTCTTCGAGACGGGCAAGGTGTTCTCGTGCGAGAACGGCGTCCCCGCCGAGGCCGAGAGGCTCTCGCTCGGCTTCTACGGGCCGGTCGGGCGCGAGGCACTGCGCCGCCGCGCCGCGGTCACCGAAGAGGAAGCCGTCCTTTGGCTCAAGGGCGCGGTCGAGGAGCTGCTCGCCCGTCTGCACGCCGGCAAGCTGGAGTTTGCCCCGGCCGACCACCCCGCTTTCGCGCGCGGCGCTTCGCTCAAGGTGCGCCTGAACGGGCGCGACATCGGCGTATTGGGCGCGCTCTCGGCCAAGATGCGCCACCCGTACCGCCTGACGACCCAGATGGCGCTGTGCGAGCTCGAGCTCAAACCGCTCCTGAAGCGCGTCGACGCGGTCGGGCGCCTCTCGCCCGTGCCGCAGTTCCCGCTAGTGAGGCGCGACGTCGCCCTTGTGGCGGCCGCCGGCGTCGCCAACGCCGATATCGAAGGCGTCATTCGCAAGAACGGCGGCAAGACACTTGCCGCAGTGACGCTTTTCGACATATTCAAGTCAAAGGAGATGAAGGACTCGCGCCGTTCGCTCGCGTACTCGCTCGAGTTCCGCTCTCCGGAGAAAACGCTGACCGACGAAGAAGTCGGCAAGACGTTCCAGCAGATCGTCGACGCCCTCAAGGCGACTGCCGGCATCGAAGTGAGGGAAAGCTGATTTCAGGGACGTGGGTCCTGTGTCGCACGCGGATTAAGCAGACATTTCTTCGACCGACATTTTAAAAGGGGGCTTCGGCTCCACGTTTGGAACGACGGGTTCCGGGGATTCTGTGCTACGGCGATGCGGGATCTTTTGAAAAGAAGAGAGAAAGGAAGGGTTGAATGTTTAGTATCAGGAACTTGGCGGCAGTTGTGGCGGTGGCGCTGGCGCCTGCGCTTTTCGGGGCGCAGGCCGCGGTCGACAAGACGGTTTACCCAGACCTTTACTCCAAACCGCCGACGGCCGCGCTTAAGACCCTTAAGGCGACGGTCGGCCGCCAGTTCTCGTCCGGCTACGTGTTTATAAACGGCAAGTACCTGCCGCCGCCGTACAAGGTCGAGCGCTGGGGCACTGCGATAAGGATAAACGGCGTGCAGGTGACGGCCGAGGTAATCCCGTGGGAAGAATTCATCAAGACCCAGAAAGGTGTCAAGGTCACGAAGAGCGAGACCCCGGTCGCAGAGGCCGAGCCGGCTCCCGTGCAGGAAGAGAGCGTTGAAGAGGACGAGTTCGAAGACGACTCCGAAAGCACCCTCGACGACCTCTTCGACGACGACCCGGCCCCGCGCAAGAAGACCGCCAAGAAGCGCAAGGTTTCATACCAGCCGAAGCCCAGGAAGCCCGAGGTTACCGTCAGCTATTCGTTCGACGGCGAGTTTGTGCACAACGAGAAGACCCTCGGCTATCTCGAGCGCATCAACAAGCAGCGCACCACGATCGACAGCAGGCTGCGCGCAGGCGGCTACTGCTGCTTCGGCTCGCGCTACAGAATGGCGACGGGCGACTCGAAGGCCGCCGACATCCTCATGCAGAAGCTCCCCGATCTGATGAAGCGCCACTCCAACCGCGAAGCTTTCGTCTCGGCCATGTTCGCCGCCGGCTTCAATTATCTGCCGCAGTCGCTGATAGCGGACCTCTTTCGCAACCGCATCGACTACGTGGCGCTCGAGCGCCGCTACAAGGACGAAGCAGAGAAGAAAAAGTGGTCCAAGCTTCTCGACGGCGCGCTCTGAGTGCGCAAATGTCGTTTTGGATTGTCGCAACTTTAGTGTGGCGCCGCGGCCTCACAAAGGTGTATAATCTTGCCGTTTGACTTGAAACAGAAAGAAAGGAAATACCAAGATGGAAAAATTGAGTTACGCTGAATTGGAACGCCAGGGCTACAAGGGCTATCTGCTGAAGGACGCGCCAGAGCGGGTTTTGCAGTTCGGCGAGGGCAATTTCTTGAGGGCGTTCGTCGATTACTTCTTCGACCGCCTCAACGAGGAGGCCGGTTTCAACGGCAAGGTGTGTCTCGTGCAGCCGATCGCCGGCGGCGATTTCGTGCGCAACGCCATCAACGAACAGCAGGGCCTCTACACGCTTTACCTGCGCGGGTTCGAGAACGGCGAGAAGGTTAACGCCAAGCGCATCATATCATCCGTCTCGCGCTGCATCAACCCCTATGTCGACTTCGACGCCTTTCTCGCGAACGCCGCCAACCCGGCGCTGAGGTTTCTCGCGTCGAACACTACCGAGGCCGGCATAGCCTACGACCCGGCCTGCAAGTTCGACGACAAGCCGCCGTCGAGCTTTCCGGCGAAGTTGACGCGCTTCATGTACGAGCGCTACCGTCTTTTCGGCAAGGAGAAGGGCAAGGGCTTCGTGATACTCTCGTGCGAGCTCATAGACCACAACGGCCAGGAGCTTCGCCGCTGCGTTGAGAAGTACATCGCCGATTGGCGGCTCGGCGACGGTTTCGCCGCCTGGGTCAGGGACGAGAACGTCTTCTGCTCGACTCTCGTCGACCGCATCGTGACCGGCTACCCGCGCGCCGAGGCCGCCAGCCTCAACGAGGCCAACGGCTATGTCGACAATGTCATCGACACCGGCGAGTGCTTTGGCTTCTGGGTCATCGAAGGGCCGCAGTCCATCGTGAAGGAGCTTGGTCTCGACAAGGTCGATCTGCCGATAATCGTGGTCGACGACCACACGCCCTACAAGCAGCGCAAGGTCCGCATACTCAACGGCGCGCACACGTCGTTCGTGCTGGGCGCCTACCTCAAGGGCTTCAATATCGTGCGCGACTGCATGAACGACGACGGCGTCAGAGGCTTTATGGAGGAGACGATCTACAACGAGATCATCCCGACGCTCTCGCTCCCCGAGCAGGAGCTCAAGGACTTCGCCCACTCCGTCACCGAGCGCTTCAAGAATCCGTTCATCGACCATCGTCTTCTGGATATCTCGCTCAACTCGGTTTCAAAGTGGAAGGCCCGCTGCCTGCCGAGCGTCAAGGGCTATTTCGAGAAGTTCGGCAAGGCTCCGAAGAACCTTTCGTCGTCCTTCCGCTCGCTGGTCGAGTTCTACTCGCGCGGCGAGAAGTGGAACGCCGACGGCAACGCCCTCGAGGCGAAGCGCGGCGACGAGACCTATCTCGTGCGCGACGACAAGAAGGTGCTCGAGTGGTTTCTCGCCAATCGCGGCGCGACGCTCGACGGGCTTGTCGCGAAGTGTGCGGCGAATGCCGATTTCTGGGGCGAGGATATAAACAAGTACCTCTGACCGGGCGAAGGGCATGGAATCGATTCAGATACACCCCTCCGACAATGTGGAGGTATTGCTTAAGCCGCGCGGGGACGTGCCCGCCGGCCACAAGCTGGCTCTGCGCGACATAAAGGCCGGCGAGAAGATAGTCAAGTACGGCTTCCCGATAGGCGTGGCGACTAAGGATATCGCGAAGGGCGAGTGGGTGCACACCCACAACGTGCGCACGGCGCTGAGCGAGGCGAGCGACTACAGCTACGAGCCGGTCCCCGCCGCGCCGGCCCCCGCGGCCGCTCCCGCCGAAGCGCCCGCCTTCGAGGGCTATCTGCGCGCCGACGGCCGCGCCGGCATAAGAAACGAGATTTGGATAATACCGACCGTAGGCTGCGTCAACTCTACCGCGACAAAGCTCGCCGCAGACAACCAGTCGCTCGTCGGCGGCCCGGTCGAGGGTCTTTACGCCTTCACCCATCCGTACGGCTGCTCCCAGACCGGCGCAGACCACGCCCAGACGCGTAAGCTACTTGCCGCGCTCTGCCACCATCCGAACGCGGGCGGGGTGCTGGTGCTGTCGCTCGGGTGCGAGAACCTGACCCCGAAACAGTTTCGTGAAGCGCTCGGCCCCGTGGACGAGCGCCGCGTGAAGTTTCTGGTCTGCCAGGAAGTCGGCGACGAGTTCGCCGAAGGCGCGAAACTGCTCGGTGAAATCGCCGCCCAGATGGCGGCGGACAGGCGCGAGAGCCTGCCCGTCTCGAAACTCGTGGTGGGCATGAAGTGCGGCGGGTCCGACGGGCTCTCCGGCATAACCGCGAACCCGGCCGTCGGGCGCTTCAGCGACCTTCTCGTGTCGCTCGGCGGCTCTACGGTATTGACCGAAGTGCCCGAAATGTTCGGTGCCGAGCCTATGCTTTTCAACCGCGCCGAATCGCGTGCCGTCTACGACAAGGCGGTCAAGGTCGTTACGGACTTCAAACACTACTTCACCTCCCACGGCGAGGTCGTATACGAGAACCCGAGCCCCGGCAACAAGGCCGGCGGCATAACGACGCTCGAGGATAAGAGCTGCGGCTGCGTGCAGAAGGGCGGCAGCGCTCCCGTCGTGGACGCGATAGGCTACGCCGATCCGGTCGTGCGCCAAGGCCTCAACATGATGTCGGGCCCTGGCAACGACCTCGTTTCGGCCACGGCTCTGACCGCAGCCGGCGCTCATCTCGTGCTCTTCACGACGGGGCGCGGCACGCCGTTCGGCGCCCCCGCCCCGACTGTCAAGATATCGACCAACACGCCTCTGTTCAAGAAGAAGCCGGGCTGGATCGACTTCAACGCCGGTACTGTCGCCGACGGCGAAGAGACGCTCGACGAAGCCGGCCGCCGCCTGCTCGCCTACGTCATCAAGGTGGCCTCGGGCGAGCGGACGAATTCCGAGAAGACCGGCGCTCGCGGCATCGCGATATTCAAAGACGGCGTCACTCTCTAGCCGGCAATAGTTAAAAAAACACAAGGAAAAGCAGAAATGGAATCCATCAATCTCAAGTCAAAGGAAGAATGCATGTGGGACGCCGCGTCGCTCGGCGAGATTATGCTGAGGCTCGACCCCGGCGACGGACGCATCCACACCGCGCGCGAATTCAAAGTGTGGGAAGGCGGCGGCGAATACAACGTCGTGCGCGGCCTCAGGCGCTGCTTCGGCATGAAGACCACGACTGTCACGGCGTTTGCCGACAATCCCGTCGGGCGTCTCGTCGAGGACTTTATGCTTCAGGGCGGCGTCGACACCAGCCATGTCATCTGGCGCAAGTATGACGGCATAGGCCGCGAGGTCAGAAACGGTCTCAACTTTGTCGAGCGCGGCTATGGGTGCCGCGGCGCCAGGAGTTGCGCCGACCGCGGCCTTACCGCCATCAGCCAGCTCAAGCCCGGCGATGTCGATTGGGACCGGCTCTTCGGCAAGGAGGGCGTCAGGTGGTTCCATACTGGCGGAATCTTCGCGGCCCTCTCAGAAACGACGGCTGAAGTATGCATCGAGGCGCTGAAGGCCGCCAAGAAGCACGGCACGGTGACTTCGTACGACCTCAACTACCGCGCCAGTCTTTGGAAGTCGATTGGCGGACAGACCAAGGCCCAGGCGGTCAACAAGGAGATCGCCAAGTATGTCGATGTCATGATAGGCAACGAGGAGGATTTCACCGCCGCGCTCGGCATTGAGGTCGAGGGTGTCGACAAGAACCTCACGACGCTCCCCATCGAGGGCTTCAGCAAAATGATCGACAAGGCGGTTGCCATCTATCCGAACTTCAAGGCGGTCGCGACGACGCTTCGGTCGGTGAAATCGGCGACGGTAAACGACTGGTCGGCCATTTGCTGGTACAAGGGCCGGCTCCACCAGTCAATGCAGCGGCCGGGTCTTGAGATATACGACCGCGTGGGCGGCGGCGATTCGTTCGCCTCTGGCCTCATTTACGGTTTCATGACTTTTGACGACGCCGAGAAGGCGGTCAACTATGGCGCCGCGCACGGTGCTTTCGCCATGACCACGCCCGGCGATACGTCGATGGCCACCAAGGTCGACATCGAGAAGATGGTTGGCGGCGGCGGCGCGCGTGTCGACCGCTGACCATGCCACGCCCCCGGTGGCAGTTGAAAGGACAAGGTAAATGCCCATAGTTTAGGGGCATTTACCTTGGGGGGCATTTACCTTTACCGATTTGACATTTAGCCGTTCTGTCATACCCTATGGGCATTTACTTTGGCAAGTCAGCATTATGCACGTTTCCCGCAGGTCGATTTGACGCTATGGCCGAAAAGATGATATAATACGCTGCATCATGGTGTTGGTGAATGTTTTTCATACGCTTTTCGCCTCGCCCGGGACGCTTATCAGCGTTCTTTTGGGCGTTGTCATGTTTGGCATGGGGCTCGCGACCAGGCTTGAGGACTTCAAAGTCGTCTTCAGCCGTCCGTTCGACATTGCGCTGGGATGTGCGGCGCAGTTCACCATTATGCCGGCGCTCGCGTGGGCGCTTTCGCGGCTTTTCGGGCTCGACGAGGCGCTTACGGTCGGGGTGGTTCTGGTCGGGTGCTGCCCGGGGGGCACTGCATCGAACGTCATAACCTATCTGGCAAAAGGCGATCTCGCGCTTTCGGTTGGCATGACAGGGGTTTCGACCATTCTCGCGCCGATCCTAACGCCCGCGCTGACGCTGCTTCTCGCCGGCAAGACGGTCGATGTGGACGCGCCGGGGATGTTCGTGGGCATTCTCTGGGTCGTGATACTGCCTATTCTTCTCGGGTTTGCCGCAAAGCGCTTCTTGCCTAAGGCGACGGAGCGGGCGGTTCGCTATATGCCGGCCGTGTCATCGACAGCAATAGCGGTTATCATCGTTCTTGTCGTGGCGGCGAACGCGAAGCGTCTTTTCACGGGCGGACTCACGATATTCGCAGTCGTCGTTCTGCACAACGTCTGCGGGCTTGCGCTCGGTTATCTCATCGCCGCCGTGCTGCGCCTGGCGGAGCCGAAGCGCAGGGCTCTGTGCATTGAGGTTGGCATGCAGAACTCCGGGCTCGCGGCGAGTCTCGCTGCAGTGCATTTCGCGGCCTATCCGATGGCTGCCGTGCCGGGCGCGATCTTCAGCGTCTGGCACAATGTGAGCGGCGCTTTCGTCGCCCGGTTCTTCAGACGGTGTCGGCCTGGCGCCGCCGAGCCGGCGTGAAACTCGCTCAACAAGGCTGTATTTCGCGCAGAGTTTTGCCCTGTCCCAAAAAACACGGGACCTTCAGACAACAGAAGTATTGTGCTTTGGCGGGTGAGTTTGGTATAATATGCGCCATACAACAGTCACACTGCACACTGGAGAGACAAAAATGATTCTTCTGCTAGGTTCCGAAGCCTATTCGCCGTTTCGACTCGACGCGATAAAAGACGCCATAAGGCACCTCGCCCCCGATCTAGGCGATGTGGAGATAGACGCGCGCTGGGTATACGCGCTGCAAATGACCGAGGAGGCCTTCCCGGCCGAAGAGTTGCGCCGCGCCGGCGTGCTGCTGAACGCAGAGGGTCCGTGCGACGAGGCCGACTTTTTCGTCACGCCGCGAAAGGGCACCATTTCGCCCTGGAGTTCGAAGGCGACGGACATCTTTCGCAACTGCGACCTGAAGTCGATTGTGCGCGTCGAGCGCGGCATACGCTTCAAGACCTCGAAGCCGCTCGAGCCCGCGTGCCTGCCGGCACTCTACGACAAGATGACCGAGGGGGTCTACGAGGATATATCAGACATTTTCGTGGCCGGCCGGCCGAAGCCGGGGCGCACGTACGACGTTTTGGAGAAAGGCGTTGCCGCCATCAAGGAGGCGAACGAAGAGATTGGTCTCGCGATAAGCGAGCCCGAGATGGAGTACCTCGCCAAGAGTTTCGCGGCGGCCGGGCGAAACCCGACCGACACCGAGCTCGTCATGTTCGGCCAGGTGAACTCTGAACACTGCCGCCACAAAATATTCGGCGCGGAGTTCATAATAGACGGCAAGAAGCAGAAGAAGTCGCTTTTCGAGATGATCAAGAATACGCACGCGAAGCGTCCGAAAGACACGCTCTCGGCGTACAAGGACAATTCAGCGGTTGTCGCGGGCTTCAAGACGGACGTTTTCGCGATAGACCCGAAAACGAACAAGTACGGCTTCAAGAAGGATCAGCTTGAACAGCTGATGAAGGTCGAGACCCACAACCACCCGACGGCGATATCGCCGTATCCGGGCGCGGCGACGGGAGTTGGCGGCGAGATACGCGACGAGGCGGCTACGGGCTCGGGGTCGCGCACCGTCGCGGGAATCTGCGGGTTCATGGTGTCGAACCTGAGGATACCAGGCTGTCCGCAACCATGGGAGAGGGTGTTTGCGGACTTCCCGATGCGCCTGGCGACGCCGCTTCAGATTATGACCGAGGGGCCCATAGGCGGGGCGGCGTTCGGCAACGAGTTCGGGCGTCCGCAGCTGTGCGGGTTCTTCAGGACGTACGAGGGGGAGGTCGCCGGGGAGCTTCGCGGGTACCACAAGCCCATAATGTTGGCAGGCGGCATGGGGGTCATACGCAATAGCCAGGTCGAGAAGCGTCCTGTGAAGGTCGGCTCGCTTATCGTGCAGATCGGCGGGCCGGCGATGAGGATCGGCCTCGGCGGCGGCGCGGCGAGTTCGATGATGACGGGTACGAATTCGGAGGCTCTGGATTTTAACAGCGTGCAGCGCGGGAACGCCGAGATGCAGCGTCGCTGCCAGGGGGTGATTGACGCTTGCAGCTTTCTCGGCAGGGCAAACCCGATACTTTCGATACACGATATCGGTGCAGGTGGTCTCTCTAACGGCTGCCCCGAGCTCGTCGAGGCGACAGGCGGCAGGTTCGAGCTCAGAAAGATACACAACGAAGAGCGGTCGATGAATCCGATGGAGATATGGTGCTGCGAGGCGCAGGAGAGGTATGTCCTTGCGCTCAAGCCCGAGGCGCGCGGCTTCTTCGAGGCACTGTGCGAGCGCGAGCGCTGCCCGGTCGCGTTCATCGGGGTGGCGACCGGCGACGGCAGGCTCGTTCTTGAAGACTCCTACTTCTACAACAGGCCGATCGACATGGATATAAAGGTGCTGCTCGGCAAGCCGCCCCGCATGACCAAGGACGTGAAGAGGGTCAAGAGGCGGTGCTTAAGCGTGAACTTAGAGGGGGTGAGGCCGCTCGACGCCTTGACGCGCGTTCTGCATCTGCCGGCTGTCGCCGACAAGACGTTTCTCGTTGCGATTACCGACCGTACGGTCACCGGGCGCGTCGTGCGCGACCAGATGGTCGGCAAGTACCAGCTGCCGGCGGCAGACTGCGCGGTGACGACGATGGGCTACAAGACCTTCGAGGGGCAGGCGATGGCGACCGGCGAGCGTACGCCTGTAGCGCTCCTGGACGGACCGGCATCGGGGCGCATGGCCGTTACAGAAGCGATCACGAATCTTGCGGCGGCCGACGTCGGGGATATATCCCAGATACGCCTGTCGGCCAACTGGATGGCACCGTGCGGCGATCCCGGCGAAGACGCGATTCTCTACGACACGGTTCAGGAGGTCGGCCTCGCGTTCTGTCCGAAACTCGGCGTTTCGATACCGGTCGGCAAAGACAGCTGCTCGATGCACACGGTTTGGACGGACAAGGACGGGGCTGAACACAAGCAGGTGGCGCCGCTGTCGCTGGTAGTCTCCAGCTTCGCGCCTGTCGGCGATGTGCGGCTCACGCTGACGCCCGACCTCAAGCCCGACCCGGAGGGTGAGAGCACATACCTCGTCTGCGTCGATTTAGGCGACGGCAGCACACCGCTGGGCGCCACGGCGCTCGCCCAGGTCTACGGGCAGCTCGGCGACACCCACGCCGACGCCGATGCGGCGACGCTCAAGCGCTTCTTCAACGCGATGCAGAAGATCGTGAAGGGTGGCCTCGCGCTTGCCTACCACGACCGCTCCGACGGAGGCTTTGCGGTGACGCTGGCCGAAATGGCTGTTACGGGCGGGCGCGGCATAGTCGCGAAACTACCCGACGGCGACGCTCTCGCGCAGCTCTTCACCGAGCAGCCGGGCGCGGTTTTGCAGGTGGCCGAGAGCCGCCTCAACGAGGTTCTCGGCATATTCAAGGCGGCGCGCGTGAACGCCAGCCTTGCAGGCGCGGTGTCGCGCAGCTCGCGCGCGTTCGAAGTGTATGTGGGCTGCCGCAAGGCGCTCTCGACGGACATCACGTACATACGCCGCGCTTGGAGCGAGACGACATACCGCATGCAGGCCCACCGCGACAACCCGGTGACCGCGCGCGAAGAGTACGACAACGGCCTCGACGAACGCGACCCTGGCATGCAGTTCCATCTGACCTACGACCCCGACGCGAAGGGTCCGGCGAAAGCCAAAGGCCCGGCGCCGCGCATGTGCATACTGCGCGAGCAGGGTGTGAACGGGCACATCGAGATGGCGGCGGCCTTCGCGCTCGCCGGTTTCGAGTGCCAGGATGTGCATATGTCGGATCTGATCGCCGGGCGCGTGAATCTGGAGGACTTCCAGGGACTCGTGGCCTGCGGCGGCTTCAGCTACGGCGATGTGCTGGGCGCGGGGTCCGGCTGGGCGCGCTCGATACTCTTCAACGAGCGCCTGAAGGAGATGTTCAGAGCGTTCTTCCACAGGCCAGAGACTTTCTCGCTAGGCATATGCAACGGCTGCCAGATGCTATCGCAGCTGAAGGAGATAATACCCGGGGCCGAGGGCTGGCCGAAGTTCGTCAAGAACATGTCGGAGCAGTTCGAAGCGCGCTACTCGACGATCGAAATAGAGCCGTCGCCTTCGATTTTCTTCAAGGGGATGGAAGGCTCCCGTCTGCCGATCGCGGTGGCGCACGGCGAAGGGCGTGTCTGGACGGACGGGTGGGCGCCGACCATCTGCGCGGCCCACTTTGTCGACGGACGCGGCCAGGCGACGACGCGCTATCCGTACAACCCTAACGGGTCCATCGGCGGCCAGACGGCGTTTACGACCGCGGACGGCAGGGCGACTATCATGATGCCTCACCCGGAGCGTGGCTTCAGGGCGTGCCAGCTCAGCTACAACCCGGGGGTGTTCAAGGTCAACGGGCCGTGGATGAGGATGTTCCAGAACGCGTACGCTTTCGCGACGGCTGCGGCGAAATGAAGCCGACGACGATACCGAGGACGAACGCGCTGAGGGCGCTGGACGCGGCGGGGGTCGTGTACGAGGCGCGGTGCTACGACTATACCGAGCATGGTGGGACGATTCAGGCCGCGACGGAGCTCGGGCTCGACCACCACGCGACCATAAAGACGATAATACTGGAGGACGAGACGAAGAAGCCGTTCGTCTGCCTGATGCACGGCGACCGCGAGATATCGACGAAGAATCTTGCCCGGGCGAGGGGGTGCAAGACGGTTGCGACGTGCGAGCCGGCGACGGCCGACAGGCACTCCGGCTACCATGTCGGCGGCACCTCGCCCTTCGGCACCAGGCGGCGCATGACGGTCTATGTCGAGCGCACGATATACGACCTAAGTCGGAGGCCAAGCGGTGTTAGGAAGACAAAAGGCTATGACAACTCCTTGGCACACAGAACGACATGGCTACGAACCGACTTCGACGGCCGACAGGCACTCCGGCTACCATGTCGGCGGCACCTCGCCCTTCGGCACCAGGCGGCGCATGACGGTCTATGTCGAGCGCACGATATA